>JAQUQL010000064.1 GCA_028716145.1 Dehalococcoidales bacterium | reverse complement strand
AACCCCACTGATGCAGAACTGGAAACACTGGCTCAAACCTGGAGTGAGCATTGCGGCCATAAGACCTTTAAAGCACGTTACGATTTCAATGGCACCACAATTGACGGCCTTTTAAAATCTACCATCATGCGCGCTACCCAGGAGCTCGATAAACCATGGTGCCTGTCTGTTTTCAAAGACAATGCCGGCGTAATCAGCTTTGATGAAAACTGGGCGCTCGCATTCAAGGTGGAAACGCATAACCACCCCTCAGCGATTGAGCCTTATGGAGGAGCAGCAACTGGAGTTGGCGGAGTGGTTAGAGACGTTCTTGGTACTGGTCTTGGCGCCAAACCGATCGCCAATACAGACGTTTTCTGCTTTGGCCAGCCAGACCTGCCCTATGAAAAACTACCCGAAGGAACACTTCACCCGCGGCGTATACTCAAAGGGGTGAGATCCGGAGTGGCAGATTATGGCAACCGGCTGGGAATCCCCACGGTTAACGGAGCTATCTGTTTTGATGAACGCTACACTGCCAATCCCCTGGTTTATTGCGGAACGGTTGGCATCATGCCGGTTGATGCTGCCGATATGGGGCAGCAAAAAAGCGGTGATAAGGTGGTGCTGGTTGGAGGAAGAACCGGCAGAGACGGTATCCACGGTGTAACTTTTGCTTCTGCCGAATTAAACCTTTCTTCTACTGAAGAATGCCAGAGTTCAGTTCAAATAGGCAACGCGATTGCAGAAAAAAAGGTGATCGATGCGATCCTTGAAGCCCGTGATAAGAAACTTTTTCGCCGAATAACTGACTGCGGCGGAGGGGGTCTTTCTTCAGCGATTGGCGAGATGGCAGAAAACACCGGGGTAAAAGTCTACCTGGATAAAGTACCGCTCAAATACTCTGGCTTAAACTATTCTGAGATCTGGATCTCTGAATCTCAGGAGCGCATGCTTCTGGCAGTTCCTCCGGAATGTGTAGATGAGCTTTCCCGGATATGCACCAGGGAGGGCACAGAAGCGACAGTTATCGGGGAATTCACCTCGGACAGAATGCTCACCCTGTATTACCAGGGAAACCAGGTTTGTAATCTGGATATGGAATTTCTGCACAATGGACTTCCCAGGCTGGAATTAAAAGCTACCTACACTCCATCCGAGCAGCCAGCTTCTGATTTCACACCAGGAGAAGATCTCGGTAGCGATCTTAAAAAAGTGCTCTCAACCTGGAACACCTGCTCCAGGGAATGGATAATCCGCCAATATGACCACGAAGTGCAGGGTGGCAGTGTTTTAAAACCTCTTGGGGGGATAAGCAATGATGGCCCAAGGGACGCTGCTGTTATCAGACCAGTGCCAGATTCAAACAAAGGGATAATCATATCTAACGGCATCAATCCGGGTTACGGGGATATCGATCCATACTGGATGGCAGCTTCTGCTATCGAAGAAGCCCTGAGGCAAATCATAGCAGTCGGCGGTAACCTGGACAGGGTCGCCCTGCTGGATAATTTCAGCTGGGGTTCTGCCAAAAAAGCAGAGAGTCTCGGAGCTCTGGTAAGAGCCTGCCAGGCGTGTTATGACCTCGCCATGGCTTACGAAACACCTTTTATTTCCGGCAAAGACAGTTTAAATAATGAATACGAGCATGAGGGAGAAGTTCTTTCAATACCCCATACCCTGCTTATATCCGCCCTGGCTGTGGTTGATGACACTTCCAAAATAATATCCCAGGATTTTAAAAAACCTGGTAATTTAATCTACCTGGTAGGCTCAACCAGAAACGAAATGGGAGGATCAGAGTATTTCAAGGCACGCAATATCCAGGGAGGCCGCGTGCCAAGATTGGACGTACTTAAATCAGCAGATATAATGAACCGCCTCAGCACCGCTACTGATAAACGCATGTTGGCAAGCTGCCATGATCTGAGTGACGGCGGTTTGGGTGTCGCACTGGCAGAAATGGCTTTTTCCGGGGGGCTGGGAACCACTGTAGATCTGGGGAAAGTGCCCACCTCAGAACAGATTGATTCTGACCATGTTTTGCTCTTTTCCCAATCAAATAGCCGCTTTTTATGTGAAGTTACCCCTGGCGACAGCCTCGAGTTCGAAAAACTGCTTTACGGCCTCCCCTTTGCATGTATAGGATCCATAACAGAAAGTCCCCGGCTGATAATCACCGGCACCAGTGATATGGCAGTGGTTGATGAGGATATAGCCAGTCTTAAGGAGGCGTGGCAAAAGCCACTAAACTGGTAATATGGCAACACCCAGAGTATTGATAATCAGGGCTCCAGGTACAAACTGCGATTATGAAACATCTGTCGCATTTGAAAAAGCTGGAGCGCGGGTAAGCACAGCTCACATTAATCAGCTTATAAATGATGGTTTAAAAATCGGCGATTACCAGGCACTGGTTTTTCCCGGAGGTTTTACCTACGGAGATGACCTTGGTGCAGGCAAAATCATGGGCAGTGAAATCCGAATCAAGTTGGGGGAAGATATAGCAACCTTCATCAAAGAAGGTGGTTTGATTCTTGGTATTTGCAACGGTTTTCAGGTGATGGTTAAATCCGGTATTCTTCCTGGTGACGGCAAAATAGTAACCCTTACCGGAAATGACTCGGGGCGCTTCGAATGCCGATGGGTACATTTGGCAGCCAACCCGCGTTCCAGGTGTGTTTTTACCCGCGGGATCGAAAGAATGTATCTACCGGTAGCAAATGGCGAAGGGAAACTGGTTGCAGACCAGGAAACACTTCAAACCATCGACGCAGCTCTGTTTTATACCGATTCATTCGGGAATCAGCCGGCTGCTTATCCAGATGATCCTTCCGGCTCGCTTAATGGCATAGCCGGAATATGTGACGAGACCGGACGCATATTCGCCCTGATGCCCCACCCCGAGCGTCATATAAGCCCGCACCAGCATCCAGGCTGGACAAGAGGCCAGTCCCACGATCCAGGTGATGGGCTCAAGATTTTCACCAACGCGGTTGGCTGGATCAAGCAACTCTAAAACCGGAGGCTGACAGGTGGAAAACAAACCTGTAACACCGGGGGAATATGAGATCAACCAGTTGGCCAAGGAGCAATCCTGGCGGCTGCTCAGAATCATGGGCGAATTCATTGAAGGGTTTGATTCTCTTTCCAACATACAACCAGCTGTGACCATATATGGCTCTGCACGCACCCCATCCGAAGACCCTCTGTATCAGGAAGTTGAAGAAATCGGCTCTAAACTTGGACATGCCGGTTTTTCGGTTATAACCGGGGGAGGGCCTGGCCTCATGGAGGCTGCCAACAAAGGCGCGCGGGATGCCGGGGCAAACTCTATCGGGTTAAACATCCGCCTCCCTGATGAACAAAACCCAAATCCCTATACAAATATCACTTTAATATTCAAGCATTTCTTCGTACGTAAGGTTATGCTGGTAAAATACTCTACCGCCTTCGTCATTACTCCGGGGGGACTGGGGACCCTGGACGAACTCTCCGAAGTCCTTACGCTTATTCAAACCCTTACCATTCGCCCGTTCCCGGTTATACTTTTCAAGCGTTCTTTCTGGCAGGGTTTACTTACATGGTTAAAAGACCCGGTACTAACACAGGGGTTTATATCAGAAGGAGATTTAACCCTCCTCAGGATATGCGATACGCCGGACGAAGTCGTAGATGCCATCAACCTGTGGGCACTACACCAGAAACTTAGCGGGCACCAGGCGGTAAGGAAAAACTCCACCTAACCAGGAGTACTATCCCGGGAAGATCCTTCGACAGCAAGCTGCCCTTAGGATGACACAACTTAAGAGGATGACTCGGCCAATTGATATGGCACAAATAAAAGAAAAAGCCCTTATTTATTGCAGGCAGCAACCAATCAGTTTTTGTTTTAATTACCCTCTCGCATTTTTTGTTTGTGGCTCACCAAACGTTATGCTATACTGATAGACTGTTAAAGGAAAGCTAATACAAGTTAAATTAAGGGAGGACTTGATTGCCGGATACAGCTACTATTAAAGAATTACTGGAAGCCGGGGCGCATTTCGGCCACCAGACCAGCCGCTGGCACCCCAAAATGAAACGCTATATTTTTACCAAGCGTAACAAGATTCATATCGTAGACCTCGAAAAGACTGCTGAACTGCTGGATAAAGCCTGCCAGTACGTCAAACAACTGGTTGCCGATGGAGGAAAAGTTCTATTTGTAGGCACTAAAAAACAGGCTCAATCCATCATCGAAGAAGAAGCCAGGCGCTGTAACATGTATTTCATAAACCAGCGTTGGATAGGCGGTATTCTCACTAACTTCACAGCCATCCAGACCCGCATGGATTACCTCGTACGTCTGGAAGACCAGCTGGAAAGAGGCGAATTTCAGCGGCTGCCAAAGAAGGAAGCCCGCAAGAAAACCGAAGAAATCGAGCGGCTCAACAGAAATATGGGCGGCTTTAAGGAAATGACTGACCTCCCCGATGCCATATTTATTGTAGATCCAGCAAAGGAAAGAATTGCTATAGCTGAAGCTCGCAAGATGGGTGTCCCCGTGATTGCAATAGTAGACACAAACTGCAATCCGGATGAGATTGACTTGCCCATACCTGCAAATGATGATGCAATCAGGGCAATCAAACTCATAACCGGAAAAATTGCTTCGGCAGTTATAGAGGGGCAAAACCTCAACCAGACTATTGCTGCAGACATGGTTACTGAAACCGTTGAAGTTGAAGATACCGCAGCATACGAAGAAGCAAATTCATAAGTTTTTAAGGAGAAGGCCTTGGAAGACAAGACTGCCATTATAAAAGAACTTCGAGAGCTTTGCGGAGCCGGTGTCATGGATTGCCGCAACGCTTTAGTTAAGTGTGACTGGAATGTCCAGAAAGCAGCCGAGGAACTCAAAGAACAGGGTTATGAAAAAGCTGCCAAAAAAGCTGACCGGGCTACCGGGCAAGGGCTTGTTGAAGCTTATATCCATGCCGGCGGACGAGTCGGAGCCATCGTTGAATTAAATTGCGAGACCGATTTCGTTGCCCGCACTGATGAATTTAAAAACCTTGCTCATGACATTGCAATGCAGGTCACAGCCATGAGCCCCTGCTATATCTGCAAAGAGGATATGCCCGAAGACGCAGAAGAGTCGGCTGAAGTTACATGCCTGATGGATCAGCCTTTCATAAAAGATCAGAGCCGAACTATCAGAGACCTGATAGTCGAAACCATAGCCAAAACCAAGGAGAATATTAGGATAAGCCGTTTCACCCGGTTTGAGTTGGGTGAAACGCAACAGGACTAATGCCTGAACCCAAGTACAAGCGCGTTCTCCTTAAACTCAGCGGAGAAGCCTTCAAGGGCTCCGGCACGTATGGTATTGATGCTGCCACAGTTAATCGCGTCGCCTCTCAAATAAAACGAATCGTTCAATTAAATGTTGAAGTTGCGATAGTGGTTGGGGGCGGTAACATATGGCGGGGCTCACAAGCAGAAAAGGATGGGGTTGACCGAGCTACTGCAGACTATGCAGGAATGCTGGCCACCCTGATAAATTCACTGATGCTCCAGGACGCGCTTGAGCGTATAGAAGTTGTAACCCGCACCCAATCCGCTCTTACCATACAACAGGTAGCTGAGCCGTACATACGTAGAAGAACCATAAGACATCTTGAAAAGGGAAGAGTTGTGATCCTTGCCTGCGGCACCGGAAATCCCTATATGACCACTGACACCGCCGCTGCCCTCAGGGCAGTTGAAATAGAAGCCGATGTTCTTCTGATGAGCAAAAACAATGTTGACGGAGTCTACTCTGCCGACCCAAAGCTCGATCCTTCGGCGCACAAGTACGACCACCTTACATATTTAGACGCCCTTAACAAGCGCCTGGGGGTTATGGATTCCACCGCGCTTTCCCTGTGCCTGGAGAACAAAGTGCCAATTATTGTGTTCAACCTTGACATGGAAAACAGCCTTGAAAGGGTTATTTACGGCGAACCAGTCGGAACGTTGATAACGGGGGAATAACTATGACTCAAGAATTATTGATTGAAGCAGAAAAAAAGATGGAGGCTTCTCTGGCCGTTTTCAGGCAGGAGCTTACAACTTTTCATACCGGAAGGGCCAACCCTGCTCTGATTACCCACATTAAGGTCGACTTTATGGGTATGCCCCAGCAGTTAAGCCACATCGCAAGCGTTAGTGCATCCGGTGCTGATATGCTGGTGATCCAGCCATGGATGCCAAACAGCCTGTCAGCTATTGAAAAGGCCATCCTTAAAGCCAATGTTGGCCTTACTCCTTCCAGTGATGGTACCGTGATACGTCTGAAGATTCCTCCCCTCTCCTCAGAAAGACGCGAGGAACTCATCAAACTTGTCCGCCGCCGTGAAGAGGATACAAA
>JAQUQL010000063.1 GCA_028716145.1 Dehalococcoidales bacterium | reverse complement strand
ACTTCTGGCAAGCTGGCAGACCAGGTTTCGTTCCACCTGGAGGAAAAACTGGCTACCGCAAGCCGGGCTGATATAACCGGCCGTTCTATAGGGGCAACCGGGATAATGGCTGTTGTTTCAAACCTCGATGAGGCGGTTAAGCTTGCAAATATGTATGCTCCGGAGCACCTTGTAGTAGATGTAAGGACTGAAAATATCGATATCTCGGTGTTTACCAGTGCTGGCTGTATTTTTATGGGCAAACATCCGACTGTGCCTATGGGGGATTATGTTTGTGGTCCCAGCCATGCTCTTCCTACCGGAGGAACGGCGCGTTTCAGTTCTCCTCTAAATGTAGGTGATTTCATCAGGTGTTATAATGTGGTCAATGTTGATGATGACGTGCTGAGAAAGCTTGGGCCGTCAGCGGTCATTATAGCTCGTTCAGAAGGGTTGACAGCACATGCAATGGCGATAGAAAACCGCCTTTACAGCATCGGGGGAGAATAACAGTGGAAGACTTTGACCCACAGCAAAAGTTGCGTTCCGATTTAAAGGATTTTTCCAGCTATTCAGCCCATACATCACCCGATTTCATGAAGAAGAAATTCGGGCTGAATATCGAGGAAATAATCAAGCTGGATGCAAACGAGAATCCATATGGCTGTTCTGGTCAGGTGGTCAACTCTATAAAAGACGGCGGCTCCTTCAGCGTATATCCGGATGCTGCCCAATCTGAGCTGAGAAGTGAACTTTCCTTATACACCTCTATGCCGTCTGATTGTATTGCCTGTGGAGCCGGGTCCGATCAGCTTATCGACCTTATAATACGCCTTACCATTAATCCGGGAGATGAAATTATAATCCTGCCGCCAACTTTCGGGATGTATGCTTTTTATGCAAAACTTTCCCGGGCTAGTATTATTGAAGTTGGCAGGGATGAGAAATTTTGTTTTAACTGTGACGATGTATTAAACCGCATAACGCCGCGTACACGCATAATCTTCCTGGCCAATCCAAATAACCCCACCGGAAATCTGGTTCCAAAAGCTGATATCCAGGCGCTTCTGGATTCTGGTATCATAGTTGTGGTTGATGAAGCATATTTCGAGTTCAGCCGGGAAACTGTTGTGCCCTGGGTTGAACGTTACGATAATCTGATAGTGCTCAGGACTTTTAGTAAATGGGCGGGGCTTGCCGGATTAAGGGTAGGGTACGGAATATTTCCACAGTATATAGCCGAGTATATAATGCGCATAAAGGACCCATATGCCATAAATGTTTGCGCTCAAAATGCGGCTATTGCATCTTTGAGGGATAAAGATAACCTCCTGCAAAAAGTTGAAAATATAGTCTATGAGCGGGAGAGGCTTTTTGGAAGACTGTGCGCCCTGGAAGGGTTAACCCCATTTCCTTCAAAGGCCAATTATATACTATGCCGTTTGCATGACGGGCGTGCTTTAAGACTTACCGAGCAACTAAAAGAACGAGGTATCCTGGTTAGATATTTCAATACTCCGGCCCTTAAGGATTATTTCCGGATAAGCGTTGGGCGCCCGGAGCAAAATGATATCGTAGTTGAAAGCATCAGAGAAATACTTGGGGAGGATACACAGTGGTAGACAGAATTTCCGATAAAAAACGAGAAACGCGGGAAACCAATGTAAGCGTATACATGAATGTCGATGGCAGCGGGCATACTGAAATATCAACCGGCATACGTTTGTTCGACCATCTTTTGGACCAGCTTGGAAGGCATGGGATGTTTGACCTCAAGATATCTGCAACCGGTGATGATGCCCATCATCTGGTGGAAGATGTTGCAATTGTGCTTGCCCAGGCGTTTGAAGAAGCACTGGGCGAGAAACGGGGAATTGTACGCATGGCTGATGCAACAGTGCCCATGGATGACGCACTGGCAACCGTTGTCATCGATATAAGCGGCCGCGGATATTCTGTGCTGGATATCGAATTTGAAGGAAACGATATGTTCGGTTTTCCCACTGATCTTATCCGCCATTTTCTGGAAACGTTTGCTCGCGAAGCCAGGATAAATCTGCACGGCGGTCTGGCTTACGGCACTAATGATCATCACAAGGCAGAAGCATTTTTCAAGGCTCTGGGAAGAGCATTAGATAAAGCTACCCGGATCGACGCGCGTATAGCCGGTGAAATACCTTCTACCAAAGAAAAGATATGATCTTTAGCTAAACGTACGGCCGGTGATCCTCTCGTAAGCTTGGCGGTACCGGTTGGCAGCATTTGTGATGACTTCCTCAGGCAAAACCGGGCCCGGAGGAGTTTTATTCCAGCCGCTCCTGGAAAGCCAATCGCGGATCGGTTGCTTGTCAAAACTGTCCTGGGGCTGTCCGGCTTTGTAGGTGAGTTTGTCCCAGAAGCGCGAAGAATCTGGAGTCAGCATCTCATCAATTATGATCAGCCGCCCATCATGGATTCCGAATTCAAATTTGGTATCGGCGATAATGAAACCCCGACCGGAAGCATATTTAAGAGCATGATTGTACAGTTCTATGCTTTTTTGCTGAAGGGAGGAAGCCGTCTTGTTGCCAACCGCTCTTTCCAGCATTTCAAAGTCCATGGGCATATCATGGCCTTCATCTGCTTTGGTGGTTGGGGTGAAAACTGGCTGTGGTAACTGCTGGCTTTCCAGTAAGCCGGGTATGATTTTTACACCGCAAATCGAGCCTTTCTCCTGGTATTCACTCCAGCCTGATCCAGCCAGATAACCGCGAACCACGCATTCAGCCTCGATACGTTCAGCCTTTTTTACAATAACCGAACGACCTTTCAGGTATTTAGGATATTCAAACCTTTTGTCAGCAGGTATGTATTCATCAAGCATACCAACTTCGTCAACACTGGCAATCAAATGATTTGGTATTATGCGGGATGTTTTTTCCATCCAGAAAACCGACATCTGGTTTAAAATCCTGCCCTTGTCCGGAATGCCACAAGGGAGTATAACGTCAAACGCCGAGATGCGGTCAGTTGTAACGATTAAGAGGTGCTCTCCAAGGTCATAGGTGTCACGAACCTTTCCTCTGATAAACAGCGGGAGAGGAAGATCTGTTGTTAAAACGATGTTGTCGTTATTCATTATATAGCTCCGGGAGCAAGGTTGTTACCTGCTGATGTCTGAGGCCTCTTTTTCCACTGAGTGCGGGTAAGACCAAGACGTTTGAATATATCATCTACGTGTTTTACATAATAATCGTAATCGAAAAGCTGGTCGATCTCTTCTTCTTTGAAAACTTTGCTGGCCTGAGGATCCTTTTTCAGCAGGGTGATAAACTTGCTTCTTCCCTGCCAGCTTTTCATGGCGTTGGTCTGGACGACTTCGTAAGCTTGCTGACGGGTCAATCCTTTATCTATCAATGCAAGCATCACTCGCTGTGAAAACAACAGCCCTTTTGTGATTTCCATGTTTCGTTTCATGTTCTCCGGGAAAACCTTCAAACCGCTCATAATACCACTGAAAAGACCCATCATGTAGTCTAGAAGCAGGCAGCTGTCGGGAAGTATTACTCTTTCGGTTGATGAATGGGATATATCTCTTTCGTGCCAGAGTGCAACGTTTTCCATAGAAGTTAACGAATATCCGCGAATAAGGCGGGCAAGCCCGGAAATTCTTTCACAAAGTTCAGGGTTGCGCTTGTGCGGCATGGAAGAAGAACCCGTCTGCCCGGGGGCAAAAGGTTCCTCGGCCTCATGAAATTCGGTTTTCTGCAGTGCCCTTATCTCGGTGGCAAACTTTTCCAGCGAGCAGGCAACCAGGGCTATGGTAGTCAGGAACTGGGCATGGCGATCGCGCTGTAGTATCTGGTTGGAGATCGGGGAAGGTGAAAGCCCCAGTTTACAGCATGCTTTTTCCTCAACCTCGGGAGGGACATTGGCATAAGTTCCGACTGCTCCGCTGATCTTGCCGACTGAAATTATTCGGGTTGCGTCGGCTAGACGCTGGCGGTGGCGTTTCATCTCCTCCATCCATAAAGCAAGCTTTAAACCAAAAGTTATCGGTTCGGCATGAATGCCGTGCGTGCGCCCCATCATAATAGTGTATTTGTGCTCTATGGCTTTTTCCGCCAGTATATTAATGATGTCTTTGACACCCTCGTTTAAAAGGTTGGCTGCTTCAACCATCTGCAAGCTGAGGGCGGTATCCATTACATCATTAGAAGTAAGGCCAAGGTGAATAAAACGCGATTCCGGGCCTATACTTTCAGCGATCGAGCCCAGAAAGGCAGTCATATCGTGGTGGGTTTGCTGCAAGATTTCCGCCATGCGTTTCATGTCCAGCCGAGCCATTTTAATTTTGGGGATTGAATTGCGTGGAACACGGCCGATTTCTGACCATGCTTCGCACACTGCGATTTCAACTTCCAGCCATTTAGAGTACTTGTTGGCGTCGCTCCAGACCTCTTTCATTTGAGGCCGACAATATCTTTCGATCATTAATTACTCCTTGAATTATGGTTAGGAACTGGCCAGTTCCTCGCGATAAATTTTAAGCTTATTTTCGATTTCACTGTATTTGAGGGACAGGATTTCGGCGGCAAGGTAGGCAGCGTTTTTTGCACCGGCTTTGCCAACGGTTACTGTTGCTACCGGTATTCCAGCTGGCATTTGAACAATTGCATATAGTGAATCAAGTCCATTTAAGTCGCTCGAAGCAAGAGGGACACCGATCACAGGTAATGTTGTCCAGCTGGCAATCACTCCGGGGAGGTGGGCAGCGTAACCGGCGCCGGCGATAACTACTTCAAACCCTTGCTCCCGTGCAGATGAGGCGAACTGACGGGCTTTTTCTGGTGTGCGGTGAGCAGATATGGTAAAAATTTCACTGGCAATGCCGAACTTGTCCAAAATATCTATAGCGTTCTGCATTACTTCGGCATCAGATTTGGAACCCATTACTATCGCGACTTTACTCATATTGCCTTCCTCCAGTTATATTTCTCTCAGCAAAGCTATGTCTTTGCGGTAGTAGCAATCTTTAAAACTGATGCGTCCGATGTTGCTGTATACTTTCATGCGGGCTTCTTCGATGCTGCTACCCGTGGCCACCACGGTAAGAACCCGCCCTCCACTGGTTACAACCTCACCCTGGCCGTTTAGCTTAGTACCAGCGTGGAAAACCAGGATGTCTTGATCAACATCGTCCAATCCGGTTACGGTATAGCCGGTTTGATAGCTTCCCGGGTACCCTCCGCTTGCCATCACAACGCCAACGCAGGATTTTGCGCTCCATTTAAGCTGAAGTTGCTCCAGGCGGTTGCCGGATATGGCAAGCATCACGTCAAGCAAATCGTTTTCCAGCCGGGGAAGGATAACCTGAGTCTCGGGATCTCCGAAACGGGCATTAAACTCAAGTACCTTGGGGCCATGACCGGTTAACATTAAACCGCCGTATAATACGCCTTTGTAGGGGCGGTTTTCTTCGTTTAAATATTTGATTACCGGCTGCATTATGGTAGCCGAAATTTCACCCCCCAATGCCGGGGTATAAAACTCTGGTGGGCTATAACTGCCCATACCGCCAGTGTTGGGTCCAATGTTGCCATCGTATATTCGCTTGTAGTCACAGGCAGTCACCAGAGGGCTGGTAAAACGAGAGTCGGTAAATGCAAACGCGCTTAGTTCGCGCCCAGAAAGAAATTCTTCAATAATAACCGCATCACCGGCACTTCCGAACGCTTTTTTTACCATTATTGATTCGAGTGCTGATTCGGCTTCGTCTGAGGTCCCGGCGATGATCACGCCCTTGCCCTGGCTCAGCCCGTCTGCTTTTAATACCAGCGGGAACGAAGCAGCGTCTATGTGCTTTTTTGCATCCTCATATAGGGTAAAGGTTTGGCTTTTCGCTGCAGGGATTTTATGACGTGCCATAAAATCTTTAGAAAAGGCTTTGCTGGCTTCAATCTGGGCAGCTGCTTTTGAGGGGCCGAAAACCGCCATGCCCTTTTCCTGGAGCCGGTCAACCAGTCCCTTTGAAAGGGGTATCTCCGGGCCGACAACTACTAATTGGATGTCATGCTCAGAGATACTTTTCAGCAGGCCTTCAATATCACCGGCTTCAATCGGGATATTTTCAGCTATTCGGGCAGTGCCAGCATTGCCCGGAGCTACGTAAAGGTTTTTAACATCAGCACTCAGGGACAACTTCCAGGCGATAGTATGCTCCCTGGCGCCTCCGCCGACGATGAATACATTCATTCGGCTATTCCCACTCTATGGTGCCTGGCGGCTTGGAAGTTATATCGTAAACAACCCGGTTGACTCCATCTACCTCATTTACAATGCGGTTGGAAATGGTGGCCAGAAGGTCATAAGGAAGCCTTGCCCAATCTGCTGTCATGGCATCGATGCTGGTCACGGCACGCAATGCCACCAGGTAGCCGTAGGTTCTGAAATCACCCATTAC
>JAQUQL010000062.1:3737-6513 GCA_028716145.1 Dehalococcoidales bacterium | reverse complement strand
CCACGGCATGTGGCAAGGTGGTAGATATCCATGCATCACTCAGAGAGTCGCGCCTTGCACTTCAATATTTGCAGGCCATGAGAAAATTACTAAAACGCAAGATGTTCCCACATGGCTACAAGCGGGGGCCGAAGCTGCGCCGCAAATGGTGAATACTGTTAAATCCCTTCAAGGCATGTAAGATCTTGACATGTTTACTGAGTACGTTACCGCAGCACTATCCAACGCCAATTACAAGATTCTGGATAACGGCGAGTATGTTGCTACCGTCCCTGGTCTGCAAGGTGTTTGGGCTACAGGCAAGACCATCGAGGGAGCACGTACCGAGCTTGTAGAGGTTATTGAGGGTTGGATAGCAGTGCGCCTGAGGTTAGGGTTGCCGATTCCATCAATAGATAACCGGGCCATAGAAGCATCGGCGGAGCCTATCACAAGTGTCTAGACTAACACCAGTATCCCGGCGTGAGCTGATTAAGCGATTAAGGAAGCTGGGATTTGATGGCCCGTATCCTGGTGGGAAACATGCTTACATGAAAAGAGGTATGGTAACCGCACGCATACCAAATCCTCATCATGGTGAAGAGATAGATCCCTCTCTGCTGGGCACTGTTTTAGATGAGGCTGAGATCAGTAGAGAGGAATGGTTCTCAGTAGCTTGACTCACGGTGGATAAACCGAGTTCCGTTTCTTGTCAGGCAAGCGGTGGAAGAGGATAATATTAAGTCTTAATGACATCATGTAGCTGCCATAAAACTTTTCCCTGTACGGAGGGATTTAATGATAAAAAATGCAATGTGTCTTATTGGCTTAGTTGCTATCTTAGCCGCGTGTGGTTGTCTTGGTAGTAGCCTAAATAACAACCCGCCAGATCATATTAAAGATGTCTCAGTCATCAAGGAAGCTTCTGGTTATCAAGCATATTTTATTTTAGCTGATAAAGCAGGTCAAGAGACTACATCAGACGGGCAATTTAAAATAAAAATAAGTCAAGGCGGCGGATGGTACTCATTGAGCAACAACGTCACTGCATCGAAGTTCCAGAAAGTCAAGTTAGGAATGGGTGCTTTCGAACATGAAGGCATCATATACAACATAGGTCTAATTCCTAAATCGAAGTTAGAAGAATACGGGTTAGATTCTGGAAAAGCCAGCGTTACGCTTTACTTTACAACACCAAACAACGAGACATTAAACGGAGAAGAAACCGTATTCCTTTAGATTTATTTTATATTTTTTATATAATAGCATGTTCATAAAACTTAAATTCTCATAGTATCCACATGGCTATTATGACTTCAGTGCATCGTGTCGTTGTAAGCCAGGACACCTATAAAGCCCTTCAGGCTGAGGCGATGGTGAGGCAGTCAAGCATACAGGCCGTTATGGACAGAATCATCATTGACCACATAAGCCAGCCTGCCAGAGAAATTTTAAAGGCACTTGGTAGCAATTCACCTGTGGATGAAAAGGCCATCGCGACAGATAAGCCATCAAGCCAGCGGTCCACACCGGCTAGACCAAAGCAATTAGCCAAATCAGTGTCGGAAATCTCACGCATAAAATATTTGTGGGGCACTACAGATCTACCCGTCGCAGATATTGCCAGGGATATAGACAGGCCAAGGCAGACCGTTGAAGCACTCATCAAGCGGTTAATAGACCGTGGTGAGCTCGCACAGCGGGCCGAATCCGGGCAGATCCCAGGCGAGCCGGTATAATCCTTCAACCGCTACTTTTCCATGCCTTAAAACTTAAAATAACGATTCATTATAATAATGCGGCCATTCACACTAGCCGAAGTCATGGATTGGGCTTGCGTAACACTCACACACTGTTCTCGATTTAGCCGATCTTCATTTTATCTATGGAAGAAGGCCGTCGATGCTATCGGTTTTATCTTGATTTTATTTGCACAATATTATCAAACTATTTCCTAACTCGTAAAGTATGGGTTTGCGCTCTAGGGAATGGCTATTCGTATATAGTATGGAATGGCTCAGTTGGTAAAAGTGCTTCTCGCCCAGGCCCAGGACTATACACAACAGTCCAAAGCAGATGATTTTATAGTATTACGAAATGCTACGTAAACAGTTAAATACTATTTGCGATATTCTTCCTGACATGGAATTCAATCCGGTCTTTAAGAGGCGCTTGGTTAGGCGCAAAGGATTCGTCACAGTGAGCATTCCTCCGCAGCTCGCCGCGCTTTTCGGCGAATGCGAGGATGTCGTGATCAGAGCCAACTTAACAAGCGGAGGGCTGATCATCGAGCCATTAGACAAATAGCTCCTCAAAGAGCAAGATGGATCAAACTGATGATCTGCATGTTAGATGTCTATAGAGAAATTATGATAGTTTGGAGCGCAAAAGGAATAAACTGGTGGAGAAATAGTAATAGAAAAAAAGCGGAATAAAAGCTCGCCTGTGGCTAGTTTAATATACCTGGCCATAGAAGAAATATCAGCAAGAAAAGACTAGGGCTACAGGCCGACCTTGACTAACCTGCAAGAAAGAAAAGGTCGACCTGGGCACCACTACAAGTAATACATAGCATTGTCTTGCATTTAATCGTTACGACACGTAAGAAACATGCAAAGCACACAATGCGTGGTGCCTACCGATACCGGTTAGCTCTTTCACGAGGTGATAAAACCATGATGAAAGAACCGGACGAGATAGACATCTCGATATTGGACCGAATTTCTAGAAAGCAGGGTTGCTCCATTTCGGAAGCAATAAGGCCTTTTCTGACAGAACGCTCTGAGAGCGTTCTTCG
>JAQUQL010000062.1:0-3637 GCA_028716145.1 Dehalococcoidales bacterium | reverse complement strand
AAACCATGATGAAAGAACCGGACGAGATAGACATCTCGATATTGGACCGAATTTCTAGAAAGCAGGGTTGCTCCATTTCGGAAGCAATAAGGCCTTTTCTGACAGAACGCTCTGAGAGCGTTCTTCGCGGCAGGATTCGGGCGCTTAGATTGAGAAAATTGATTCGATGTGTGCCCACAAAGCATAAGGTGCTACTTTATAGGAATCCAGCAGCGGAGGACGGAAGCGATGAATAGCGCCTCATCCGCCGCTGTGGAGAAAATTCAACGTTGCCACCTATCACAACGGCAGCTATGCCTTATAAATCCTCGCACAGGTGCCAAGACGGAAATTGTAGTCAAGCAATCTTTGGAGCACTCGATTGCACGGCAGCACTTGCGCGGCACGATTCGATTAACTGACCCGATAGATAAGCGACGTGCACCGGACTTATTTCTGTCAGTGTGTGGAAGAGATCTATCAATCGATGTCCGACACTGGACAGCAACCCAGGCACGTCGCGAGCGAGTCTACCTCAGCCGAGAATTCTACGGCACTGCACGCGGAGAAGACACCCTTACAACGTTTCTGAAGGATGCTAAACGTTTCCTCTATGTCGCATTTGAGCTTGCCATGCTTGATTCACGTGGCAACCGGGAAAGGAAGATCGTGTTCGTGCCTGGAATCTGGCTACAACACGAGTTTGTTCTATCGTCCGATATCGGTTTGCCGATAGACGACGTGGTAGATGCATGGTCAAGCCTGACCTTCGGTAAGGCTGGTACTCGGCTCTACAATATCGATATATGGCGATTGATCGAGGTTGCAGACACCTATCAAGGGAGGCGGTAATGACCGTCTCTCCTCCGCAGTGGGATAACCTACCTGCCGCCTGCCGCATACTACCCAACTGGTTACAGTGGAAGTTCGGCAAGAGAGACGGCAAGATAACCAAGATGCCAGTTGACCGCTTCGGTAAACTTGCATCATCGACAGCACCGCATACTTGGTGCCACCTCGATGAAGCACGCAAGGCACTTGAAAGCGGCATTGGCGACGGCATAGGGTTCGTTTTCACTCGTGCAAGTGGCATAACTGGCATAGACCTGGACCACTGCCGAGATGCTTCAACCGGCGAGATAGATGCGTGGGCGGAAGCATACCTCAACCGACTCAATTCTTACTCTGAGATCTCACCAAGCGGTGAAGGTATCCATATCCTCGTAAAAGGCGCTCTTCCCTCAGGTGTGGACGGCAAGAGAAAGAACTTCGCAGGCGACGGTTACAGGCCGAAGGCGGGCATTGAGATGTACTGTAGTGGCCGCTATTTCACTATGACAGGCGCACGCCTTGCAGACTATCCAACAGGGATAGAAAACCGCCAGGACGAGCTTACAGCCGTCTTTGTGGAGATCTTCGGCAAAGTGGAGCCTGCACAGACCAAGACACAGGACGAGCCTTCCAGACAAGATGCTGAAGCCGCTCTTGCAGGTGAGGTTGAAGCCCTTCGGACCTGCCCTATAAGTGGTCGAAGGGAACAATTGAAGAAATCTGCGAGCAGCCTCGGCAAATTCGTGTCAGACGGCACGCTGAAGGTGGGCGAAGTCACCACGGCGTTAGGGCGAGCGACGGAACGTTCCGGCCTCGAGACGGACGAGATTTATTCGATCATCCTAGACTCAATGTCCGCCTCACGTCCGCCTGTGGAGGAAGTCGGACCATCCGACAAGAAAAAAAGAACGTCTGCCCTTTCAGACGAGGTCGTTATTGCCAGGATGCTAGGCGGCACCAACGCAGACGAGATTGAGCGACTTCTTAAAGGCGATACCTCGGCCTACGCAGGTGACGATAGCGGCACAGACCAGGCCCTTTGCAACCATCTCGCCTTCTGGACAGCCAGGAACCGACACCAGATGGATCGCCTTTTCAGAACAAGCAAACTCATGCGGCCAAAGTGGGACGAGAAAAGAGGTTCGCAGACCTACGGCGAGATGACGATAGACAAAGCCATCCAAGACACGCGGGAAGTCTATCAGCCTGAAGAAGAGCACTCGTCGGGCGAGATCATCCTTCCAACAGGACTACGACCATGGGCCGATAATCTGACGCCCGGCGTCCCGGGTGTGGACAAGAACGGCATCACCTATCACCGAGCGGAAAAGACCAACAAGAAAGGCGAGACGGTATACGTCAAGACTAAGATTTGTGACGGCTACTGCTGCATAACTGAAGAGACACGAGACGAGGCAGGTGAAGCCTCGTTTACTGTGGAGGGACGTGGCTCCAAAGATGGGCACGTGTTCAAATTCGATATCACCGGAAGGGATTTTTCCGATAAACGGAAATTGAAGGCTGCTCTCGTGGCTCACTTCGGAGCACGCAACCGGGTTAAGGATTTGACCGGTGACATAATCCAGAGCCTCACACTTGATGTAAAGAAGCTAACTCTAATCACGTCTCCGAGATGGATAGACGACAGACTCGCCGTCCCAGGATTAGACGGAACTGGATTCAAATTCAATTTATCCAGAAGAGTACCTGCGGACCTGTCCACAGGCGAGGATGAGAGGGGACTCGCCGCGCTCAAGCTGATCCTCGATACATGGCCGGCAGAGAACTCTGCTATCCTGATTGCGGCAGACCTCGCCTCTCCTGTGTGTGGACGATGGTTCCCAGGGGATCGGTTCGGGTTGGCGCTGGTAGGTACAACGGGCCGAGGGCTGAAAACAGAAGCCCTAAAACACGTCATGGCCGTCTATGGAGCTGGATTCCTTTCTGAGGAATCGCTGCTTCGGTGGGGCGAAGGCGCAACCAACAACGCCATGCTTGCCATAGCCGCAGCCTGTGGATGTCTGCCAACTGGAATTGACAACTACAAAGCCACTCACCGCGATGGTGCGGGCAAGTTCGTCTCTGTGGTCCATACGATTCTTGAAGGCCGAGAACGAGAACGGCTCAATAGGAACGCAGAGCTACGAGAGACGAGAGAATATGCATCTACTCTACTGGTCACGGGCGAAGATCTGCCGGAAGAAGCCTCCACCGTGGCAAGATTGTTGCCGGTTGAGTGGTCCACTCCTCCGAACTTCGATAAACTCACCGAACTACAAGCAATTGCAAATCACTTACCGGCAGTAGGCCGGTTATGGTGTGAATATCTATCCAGCATCGCAGAACTGCCTATGGATGCATGGAAGGCCAGCCGTTCGGAGCTGGTCAGCGTGGCTAAAGAGGCTGGAGCTATCAACCCAGGCCGAATAGGGACCACAGTGGCGATTCTAAAGCAGGTGTGGATGATGGCATTATCATCACCACTAGGCGAAGTTCTCAAAGATTACTCATCCGACTTTGAAAATGGACTCGTCTCTCTGATCAAGAGCACTGCCGAAGCTGCCGAGGACGCAACCGAAGCATCCCAGTTTGTGGACACCCTAAAGGAGCTGATCTCGTCAGGCAGATGCATCGTCCTTAACCACATTTACACCGGTGAAGAGATCACCCGGCCCAATGTAATTGGATGGAGGCTCAAAGAAGACGGAAAGGACACCGGTGAAGTAGCAATCCTGCCGAAGCTTGCGATGGACGCAGTAAGGCGCGTAACCGGTCCACAGGCGATGGCGCAGGAAATTGGCCCTAAGAGCCTATACAGACAACTGCA
>JAQUQL010000061.1 GCA_028716145.1 Dehalococcoidales bacterium | reverse complement strand
TATATCTGCGGGAAACGGGCAGCTATGCGCTGCGGTGGCATGTGGCTGATATCCAGAAAAACGTTCAACGCACCGGTTTTATTCATTTCTGCCACAATCGAGCGCGCCACTACGTCCCGGGGTGCGAGTTCTGCCTCGCGTGCGTAGGAGGGCATAAACCTCTCGCCCCGGTTGTTTAAAAGCACCCCTCCCTCTCCCCTGACAGCTTCGGAAATAAGAAACGGTGCCAGGCCGGGTATGCAGAGTGCAGTGGGGTGAAACTGGAAAAATTCAATGTCTTTTACTCTCGCTCCGGCCTTGAAAGCCAGAGCTACCCCGTCTCCGGTGGCTACTTCCGGATTGGTGGTGAGGCGATAAAGCTGGCCGGCACCACCCGTAGCCAGAATAATAAAACGGGCATCAAACTGCCTGGTTTCCCCCGGACAGTTGCCAATTATTTTAACCCCTTGTGCTTCTCCATCCCGGGTTACTATTTCGCACACCAGGCTGTTTTGTTCAAGCTGTACGTCTGATTGGAGAATCCGCTGGCTGAGTGCATCTTCAATGCGGGCACCAGTGGCATCACCACCTGCATGCAAAATACGCGGCATGCTGTGAGCTGCCTCAAGCGTTAGTGCGATCTGCCCATCAACGGTATCAAAATCCACACCCATCCCAACCAGATCAGCGATGCGCGCCGGAGCCTCTTCTGCCAGCATCCTGACTGCATTTTCATCACAAAGTCCGGCGCCAGCCTTTAAGGTATCTTTTAAATGTATATCGGGCGAATCTCCCAGCCCTATAGCTGCCGCAATACCGCCCTGGGCCAGGCGGGAGTTACAATCACTCAGCTTTCCTTTGGTGACAAGCAGCACGCTTCCGTACCGGGAAGCCATTATTGCCGAATATAGCCCGGCTATACCGCTGCCGACGATTATATAATCGTATTTCGTTTTTACCCTCCGGGTGTAATTTAGGTTGTCTTGGGTTCTCCCTCACGGAAAGCAATGCTTGCACGAGACATGCGCACGGTTGCACCTGATTCCAGCTTTATAAGAACGCTGTCTTCCTTCATGCTTTCAATAACGCCATGAATGCCACCGATGGTGATTATCTTATCGCCGACATTTAAACTGGCAAGCAGTGCCTGGTGTTCCTGCTGGCGTTTGCGCTGGGGGCGGATAATAAGAAAATAAAACATGGCAAACATCAGCACCATAAATATAACTAGCATAATAGTCTGGTCCATTTGAGAAACCTCCTTAAGATTAAAGATTATTTATATAGATCCCTTTAAAAACCATGGGCTGGAATGTTCTATTTTAACAGGCACCTGTCTCCCCAGCCAGTTACCGGGGTGTTCGAAAAACACCAGTTTATCAGTTCGACTGCGACCGTACCACTTCCCCTTCTTCCGTCCCTCTACCAACACCTCAACGGTCTGACCGACCAGTCCGGAGTTGATTTCGGCTGAAATTCGCGATTGCGCCTCTTCAATCAGCTTGCGGCGCCGGTCCTTTTCTGAAGGGTCTATATCATCTGTATAAACAAGCGAGGCAAGTGTCTGCGGCCTGGGGGAATATGCGGCTACGTGTACCGCATCAAAGCGAGCTTCTTCAAGAAACTTAAGCGTGTTATCAAACTGTTCCCTGCTCTCACCCGGAAAGCCTACAATAATATCTGTAGTTATAGCAACACCGGGCACCCCACTGCGCAGCCCTTCCAACAATTTTCGATAATGAGCAAGGTTGTAGCCACGCTTCATCCTTTGTAAAATATCATCATCCCCGGATTGAACCGGTAGGTTTAACTGCTGGCACACCTTGTCCAAGCTGGCCATGGAATTGATAAGCCTTTCGCTCATATCCTTGGGGTGGTTGGTTAAAAAACGTATCCGATAAAGACCATCAATACAATTTATATGCTCGAGAAGACTGGCAAGATCAGCTTTATCGGGAAGGTCATGCCCATAAGAATCTACGTTCTGCCCCAGCAGTACCAGCTCTCGCGCTCCGCCTTCAACCAGATAGCGGGCTTCTGATTCGATATCGGCCACCTGCCGGCTCTGCTCCCGCCCGCGCCGGTATGGCACTATGCAGTAGCTGCAGAAGTTGTCACATCCCTGGATTATGGTCAGTCCACTACTTATGGCTGCCGGCCTTGGCAGGGAGTAGCTTTCCACATCAACCAAATCTGTAAACGTTGGGCTTGAGCCAGCTGTAAAGAAATAATCTACAAAGGGATACTTTTTCCTCATCTGCGCTATATCGCTGGTAACAAAACAGCCGGTAAGGGCAATTTTTAATCCCGGGTGACTGCGTTTCAGGTACCTCAACCGCATCAACTTGTTGATTACCCGGTTCTCAGCGCTCTGGCGAACAACACAACTGTTTACTATTACCAGTCCGGCGTCTTCAGCTTTTGCCACGCCGGTGTAGCCATGGTTTTCCAGCAAGGCTTCCAGACGCTCTGATTCAGCCCTGTTCATCTGACAACCAATGGTCCAGATATTGTATGAAGGCATATAATACTTCCGGTTTTTGGATAATTAACAGGGAATTTCCCGGCTAACTGCAATCAGCAACGTAAGCCAGGGAATGTTCAGGCGGATAGCAATCTGGCGGAGGGAGAGGGATTCGAACCCTCGACACCGGTTTCCCGGTGTAAGCGCTTAGCAGGCGCCCGCACTAGACCACTATGCGATCCCTCCCTGCAAAGGGCTGGTCAGCCCTGTTACCCGTTTAATATATCATAATCTGTGCTCGTGCTTAAAGTCCAAGAGTTTTAGCTAATCTCAGGTTAAAGGGTGGTACTAAAATGCTTGTTTTTGGTATGTTTTATACATAGATGGATGTTTGGTAAACATAAAGAAAATTTAATTTTTAAAGATTTTTTTTCTAGCTATGAAAGCTTCATTTAGCGTAAATTCGGGCGCAATTTGGAGATTTTTTAAGATTTTAATGGGGGACGTGAATGCTCAACCCGCCACAAATGCCTTGCCCTTGGTATCGGAGCATTGTTAACATTACCCCCAGTCTTACAGTTTCACTCTCTGTTAATACCATACAACTCTTAGCAGTTCATTTTTGCCCGGTTTAAGGGCGCAAGTCACTTATTTATTTTAAAGGAGCAATGGCTTAATAATGCCTTTAGCACAACAAATCTGGCAAGCGGCTCTTGGAGAACTGGAACTCCAAATGACCCGCCCGAATTTTAACACCTGGCTTAAAGGCACTACCGGAATAAGTTTTAGTGACGGCGTTTTTACTGTTGGCGCCCCCAGTTCATTTATTGCTGAATACCTTCAAACGAGCCAATATTCTCTTATAGAGCGCACCGTAATGCGGCTGGCTAAAAGTGATGTAAAAATTCACTTTCAGGTGGTGGGAAATAATGCCGAAATAACCAACCTTGATAATAGTAAGGTAAACGTTGATACGGCTGTACACCATCGGTTTAACCCCCGTTACACATTTGAAAGTTTTGTTACCGGTTCTGGTAACCAGTTAGCGCATGCTGCGGCAGTAAGCGCTGCCAAAGGACCTGGTCAGCTTTATAACCCTCTTTTTATATACGGTGGTGTTGGTCTTGGTAAAACCCATCTTCTTCATGCTATTGGCCACGTTGCATCTAAAAATAATCTGCAGGCTCTTTATGTAAGCGGAGAGCAGTTTACTAATGATTTTATCGGTTCTATCCGCTCTGGTAACGGGGAGGAATTCCGTTCCAGATACCGCAGCGTAGATATACTCCTGGTTGACGATATTCAATTTATCAGTGGAAAAAGTCAAACAGAGGAGTGTTTTTTCCACACTTTCAATGAATTGCATAACGGTTCTCGCCAGATAATCCTTTCCAGTGACCGGTCTCCAAAAGAAATGCCATTGATTGAGGATCGGCTCAGGTCAAGGTTTGAATGGGGGCTTACAGTTGATATTCAACCCCCTGAATTTGAAACCCGTATGGCTATACTTAAAGCAAAATCCGATCGGGACGGGATTACAGTTATTCCTGAGGTTCTCGAGATTATTGCTAGAGAAATCCGAAGCAACGTCCGCGAGCTTGAAGGGTCATTAAACCGTATTACAGCCTATTCCAGGCTCCTCCAGGCTGATATTACACCTGATCTTGCCTTAAGAGCACTCACTGATATCGGCTCAAGTGGCAAGAATGGAAACTCAGCAGATTCCATAATCCGCGAGGTTGCGTGTTCTTTTTCTCTTGAAACTGAAGATCTTACCGGTCGCAAACGGGATAAGACTACAGCTCTTGCCCGGCAGTTGGCCATGTATTTATTGAAAAGTTATCATAATTATCCGCTTGAGCGTATTGGAGAACTGCTTGGTGGGCGCAACGCTTCTACCGTCAGCCACGCATGCGAAAAAATAGCCCGAGACATCGATAATAACCCTCCTCTCAAACGTCAGGTTGAGAGTATTTGTTCTAAATTTTCGTCTTCTTCGTTAAGCTAGCCTGTTTTTTGCTTTTTCATAGTCCTTGTATAACTGCGTTCTTTTATTTGTCTATTCCTTCTATTTGTTAGATATAATTTTGATAACCATGCCTGTTTTTTCGATAAGTTGATAAATGTTTCGATAAGTTAACTTTTAAACAGGTTTAAACTAAGTGGTTTTTTAAATTCTGTCGTATAAAATGGATTGTGCTATTATTACCAAGAATATAAAATAAATACTTTCCAAGAGAGAGTTATTTGATTGGAATAATAACAGCGTGTTCGATAGAGTAAAAATAACGGTAAAATCCGGCAAAGGTGGAAATGGTCTGGCAAGTTTCCGCCGGGAGAAGTTTGTCCCGCTCGGTGGGCCAGATGGTGGTGATGGAGGAGAAGGGGGGGATATTATCCTGCTGGTAGATCGAAATGAAGACACTTTAAAGAAATATTACCTGAAGAAGGAATATACAGCAGATAATGGAATGCCCGGCCAGCACCGTAAAAAACACGGCAAGTCCGGAAAAAACCTGGTTTTAAGGATCCCTCCCGGAACAGTAATTACTGATATCACGGACGCGGATAAACCAATTTTAGTGGCTGATATGGATACTGAAGGAGAAACCCTGGTTATTGCAAAGGGAGGCAAGGGGGGATTGGGTAATGTCCATTTTACCTCCTCTACAAACCAGGTACCCAGATTGGCTTCAGCTGGAGAAAAAGGAGAGGAAAAAGTTCTGCAGTTGGAGTTAAAGCTGATTGCAGATGTTGGTATTATAGGATTGCCAAATGCCGGTAAATCCTCATTACTTGCCAGTTGTTCCGGTGCTAAACCAAGGATAGAGGCCTATCCATTCACAACACTTGAACCGGAGCTGGGCACTGTTGTTAAAGGGAAAACTGCCTTTGTTATGGCAGATATACCAGGCCTTATTGAAGGGGCGGCTGAAGGAAAAGGCCTTGGGCACGAATTCCTGCGCCATATAATCCGTACAAGACTGCTTATTCATCTGATTGACGGAAGTACCGAAAGCGCTCTCGAAGATTTTAAAATGGTAAACCGCGAGCTTAATCGGTATGATTCTGAACTTATGCGCAAGAAGCAGATTATAGTTATAAATAAAATAGACAAAACCGAGACGCAGGATAGAATCGGGGAAATAATCAGAGAATTTGCTTCTGAGGGTATCAATCCGTTGTTTGTTTCTGCTCTTACCGGGGAAGGGATAGAAGGATTAACCGAAAGGGTTGAGCGGCAACTGGTAAAAATTGCAGCCGCAGAGCCATCTGAAGCAACGGTGGAAGAAGTAGTTTTTAAACCTGAACCCTTAAAACAAGGGCCTGTAATAAGGCGCGAAGATGATGTTTTAATTGTGGAAGATGCAGATCTGGAACGCCTGGTTGCCGGCAGTGATATCGGTAACTCAGAGGTGCGAAGACAACTGTGGAAAATGATAGAGAGAAAAGTTGGGATCAAACACCTCGAAAGAGCCGGTGTAAAAACCGGTGATGTGATCAGGGTAGCGGATTTTAACTGGCGGTATTAATAAGAGAATGAAAACGGGGATACTCGGAGGAACATTTGACCCACCCCACAACGGCCATCTGGAAATAGGACGGGTAGTTTTAGAAGAACTTTGCCTGGACCGCGTAATATTTATGGTAGCTGGCAGTCCTCAGTTAAAACGCAACCCTGTTATTACTCCAGCAGAACAAAGAATGGCCATGACGGAATTGGCAGTAAGTGATGAAGAGGCGTTCGAAGCCTCTTCCCTGGAAGTGAGAAGGAGTGGAGCCACTTATACCGCTCAAACCCTGGCGGAAATTGAAAAGCAAGGGGGAGGCAGAGACGAACTATATTTCATAATCGGAATGGATAACCTAACCAGCTTGCACAGATGGCATAAACCTGGTGAAATTATAAAGAAGAGCATCCTTGTGGTGGTGCCCCGTCCGGAGGAGGCTGGTCCAGATATCGGCCAGTTGGAAAATGAAATCCCGGGCATTACACGGCGCCTGATAATGCTCAACCGGCCGCTGATAACCATCAGCGCTTCAGACATCCGCAGAAAAGCCAGCCGGGGGGAAGATATATCCTGCCTGGTGCCACAAAAAGTAGCAGAGTATATTAAACAGAACCATCTTTACGTTTAATTTTTTAGGATAATCACTGTTAAATCTGTTTATAGAAGGCGGTTGACATGAGGCCGGAATCAAATACGAACGAAGCCAGTACTGGCTTTTCATGTTTTATGTGCGGCGAGTGCTGCAGCCGATACCAGGTAAGGGTTACGCTTTCCGAAGCCAGGCGTATAAGCGAAACGCTTGGGGTTGAGTGGGAGGAATTTATCCAGCGTTATGCTGACTCGAGATGGCCTGGTGAAAAAAGCCTTCTTCTACGCCATAAAAACGGAGCCTGTGTTTTCCTGAAACGAGCCTTTGGTGAAAAAATTGCCATGTGCTCCATCCACAGTTTTAAACCTGATTCATGCATCCAGTGGACAGCCGGGCCTTATCGTCGTGAATGCCAGGCAGGGTTAAAACGCTGTTGGGATTTAACAGTAGATGAAGGGGGCATGATTATCGGTGAACCAGAAAAAATCGATCGATTTAACAAATTTGTTTCCTCT
>JAQUQL010000060.1 GCA_028716145.1 Dehalococcoidales bacterium | reverse complement strand
CTCACTTTTATGCTACAAGGTGGGAATTTTCATTTATAGAAAACGCTAATCCCAACGGCTACGAGATTGATGCTATCCGGAAGGAAATCACCTCTGAAACCCAGAAATATTATGATCTTGAAGGAATGAAACTGCTTGCACTATATCCAAGGTATGGTGATTTTGTTAACCTTTGTGGGGAGCTTCGTTTTCAACGGAGATGGAATACGATACCCAGACTGCCAGAAACTTCAGTTCTGGGTCATATGCTGATGGTGGCTATTCTGGCCTATCTGTTTTCGCTCCAGATCGGCAGCTGTGAAAGCCGGAGAATCAACAACTACTATACCGGGCTTTTTCATGACCTGCCGGAGGTTCTCACCCGGGATATCATATCGCCGGTTAAAAAATCCACCTCCGGGCTGGCAGAACTTATAAAGCAGTACGAAAAAGAAGAGATGGAAAAAGTTTATTCCCTGCTTGATCCAGAGTGGCATGATGACATCAGGCTCTTTACTGAAGATGAGTTTAACAGTATTATCCATCTTGATGGCAGTATAGTAAGAAAGAGCTCGGAAGAAATAAGCCGATGTTTTAACAGTAATGGTTACCGGCCAAGAGATGGAGAACTGGTAAAAGCTACAGACGAGTTGTGTGCGTTTGTAGAAGCCTACACTTCAGCCCGTAATGGGATTTCAGCCCCCGAGCTTGCCAGTGCCATGGACCACATTCGCCATTCATATAGCGGAAAAACTGTAGCCGGGATAGCCTTTGACGCTCTGCTGGCTGAGTTTAAGTAGCTGTTCTATCAGCTCCATTAAAAAAACTTAAACTCTCTAATTAAGAAGGAACTGGTAACGAGTGGTTCCATCCAGAACATAAAAAGTATGCGGTAGCCCGTTGCCCAGTGGTCCTACGTATACTATCGGCTTGGCCAGCTCATCTGAAACACTGGCCAGCTCTTCCATACTGCCCAGGGACACCACCATATTTTCTACGATCGGGAACTCGCTCACCGCATCCACTATGCGGTCACCGTATTTCTTATGGTAGCTGTTAACCTTGCTTTCCAGGGTCTTGGAAGGTCTTTCCTTAAAATACAGAAATACCAGACCTGCCAGGCAGGCAAGGGCCAATAGAGCAAATATTAAAAAAAGCCATCTGGCAGCAGTGGCGGTCATTCCTGCTACCCTGGCGGGGTTGTCAACCACATGTGTTTCGGTGATCGACCCGTTGGTTTGACTGGTTAAAGAATCGTCCCAGGTGAGAATACCTCCGTTAATCGTGCCGGAGAGAGTATGCAGGTAAGTCTCGCTTATGTCACCGTGACTGGTATCTGCATTTAACGCCGTTTCTGCTTTTAAAACCAGGCTGTAATTGTCTGCCGGTACGCCGGTTTCAGACTTGATGTTTCCCATCAGTTCGATAAAATAAGCTAAATCCAGATTGAAATTCATGCTTGCATTTTTATCACCCGCGACTTCCGCAAGAGGAATCTCGTGATTCCAGAGTTTCCCGGCTGTAAGAACCAGGCTCAGCCTGGTGATTGTCTCTGCCTGGCTGTTGCCGTCATTATCTGAGTAGCGGTACTGGTAGTTGATGTCCATGGTATCGGCCATGCGGGTAAAAATAACACCTCCAGGCTCGATTACGTTTCCGGTTGATTCAGGCGTTTGCGGAGAAAGAAGCACATGCTCATCAAAGACCGGATTGGGCTTCAGGTTTACAGAGTAACTGAAAGCTCCCCTGCCGCATAATTTGCGCTGTATCAGGTTAGAGTTGATTTTAATCAGGTCCTCCCCGGTATCAATCGGCAGTGAAAAAACAAAGGTTTGCTGGTCTGAGGTGGCTGTTACCATGATACGAATAAAGCGGACGCCATTTATACCGAGCGCTTCTTCAAAAGTGCCAAATTTACTTTCATATGCATCAATATCCAAACTGAAACTGGCGGTATAATCTCCCTGCTGACTTACTGGCGGCAGTAACTGGTATGCCTTCTCCCAGACACCGCGGTTTTCCATAACGGCACTTACGGTGTAGCTGACCGGTTTATCAGATGAGGGGGAGTGTGTAAATGTAAAATCCAGGCTTTCTGTAATACTGCGCGGGTAATTGTATGTACTTATATTGTAGGTATCTTCATCAGCAAATATAGTGGAAGGGGTCAACGTTACAAGATAGTCGAATCTTGAGTCCTGATAGTAGTTTAATAATGGAGTCTTCTGCTCGATTGCAGTCGGTTTGGACCAGGCTATGGCAGCCAGAGCGGTACATGCAACCAGAAAAACGGCTGAAATAACCGCCAGCGGCCGGAAATGCCTGTAAAAAAAACCTAAAAACTCCATTTGACTCCCGCTTTCCTACCAGCATGTTACTGGTAGATCAAATTCTTGATTTTTATGGCTACCCATCCGATTTTCGGAATGGAAAACATAACTTTTCCTATAACGTTTTCTCCCAGTACCGGTTCCGGGTCATTGAATTTGTAGGCATCTCCCCGGGTTGTAAACTGCAAGCTGCTCCCATTTCTTTCAATATCCACCACCCGGTGAACGATGTCCATGGTCTCAGAAGCCCTGTACACTATTATATCCCCGTTGTCTATCTTTTCTGCCGGCATCTTGGCTACCATAACTATATCGCCGGTATTAAATGTCGGCTGCATGCTTCCGGAGGCGATCACAGATGGCTGAAAGGGAAACAGCCCTACCGAGAACCAGATCGCCATAACTGCAAATACAGAAGTAAAAACCCATCCTGCTGGAAAACCCTCCCGGGATTTTTTACGGTTGGCATGGCGGTTGGCGATGTTGTTATAGATTCCGGTTCCTACCACCATACCGGCTATAGGAACACCCACTCCGATAATTGCTTTAAATACCCAGGGTAGGTTTGGTAATACCGGGCTAAACCACCAGAAGGCTTCCAGCATTCCCCTGTAGCAGATAGCTGCCAGCGGGCCGGCAAACAGTGCCAGCTGGGTTGTAAGCAGAGACTCGGTAAATGCCGGCAGCAGGGTGCCTCCAATAAATGGAATGGAGCCTGCTTCTGCGGTGATGCTGGCAACTCGTTCAAAGGGTATGGTTAAAAGGGTGTAGAGAGATGCAACCAGGATCAGGGCAAGAAGTAAGCGTTTCCGCGCCAGCTGGTTTATCAGCCAGGCGCGGCTGATTTCCATACCTGCAAGCATAGTGCCAGCATAAACAAGATTGATAATAATGCTGGCTGGTTTGAATGAATATGGGCTCTGCCCAAAACTGGAAAAAAGACCGCCAATTAAGAGAAAGGCCACATGGCAGAACCCAAACATCAAGGCAAAACTGACAAACCGGTTCCTCGAGCGATGGCCGGCAATCGGTGTGTAGCGGGGTAGAAGCCAGATAATAAAAATCACTCCAAGCCATATAAATGGCTGGATGATATAGGTTTTAATAAAAGGGTCGGCTGTCAGAGCCGGCATCGCCAGGTTGAATATAATAAAAAGCCCGGCAACTATTCCGGTAATAACCAGCCATATCTTTAAGGGTACACTATGGCTTCTTAATTGCATAACAAATTAATTCAATAATTCCCTTCTTTAAATTAAAAATATTAGATCACAAGATATTAGATCACAAGGTTGTTTAACTTATCGCATATATCCTTCATCAAATTAAATTGGGAATTTGTCGGCGAGGTGCCGTATTTGGCCTCTATTGCATCGAAAATCTCCGCCAGCGTTCCGCTGCCGCCCAGGCCAAGGTAGTTTGCAGGGTCGTAACCGGAAAAGTCATGCACAACGGTCAGGCCAAGCCGGCCTGATTCACCATCCAGGCGGGTGGCCATGTAATGTCCCAGGAAGCGGGCTTGGCGGTCGGGCCCTGAGCAGTTGTCAAATACCTCCTCCATATCATCAATGCAGGTAGCATACAGCCAGCCGGAACAGGAATCTATATTGCACAGCCACTCCTCGATTTGGGTTTGTGTAAAGGTATCATGATTATCCCATGCGCCCCAGAAACCAATAGTGCCGCCGAGATCTACTTCCCAGTCTCCGGTGGTGACAGTACCGGTGACGTGCACGTAATCTATCCATGCCGCATAGCCCACGCCCATTGCGCCGACGGCTATTATCAAAGCCAAACAGAGAGTACCCAGCTTGGGTAGGATGCCGGATCGATTATGTTTATGTTTTATCATTTTACTGCTCTCTACAGCAGGTGCGGCTGTGGCCGCACCTGCTGTGATTTTACCGAGGGCTGCTATTCAGGGGTTGTGGTAGGCCACGGATGTGGGTATTCATCCCACTGGACTGCCATCATGGTAGCTGTGAATGATAAAGTCGAACTTTGGGGAGCTGGCTGGAGCACATGAATCCAGAAGCTTATCTCTCCCTGCTCGCCTTCATGCAGCTGGGCTCCGAAGTTGTCACCCCAGAGGATTTCTACGTCATCGTAGCCATCACCATTGATGTCCATTCCGACATATCCGTTTTGGGTGAGTAACTGGCTTCCGCCTTCCCACTCTATCAGTACGCTGTTGATCCGGAGTGGAATGGTGCCTGCATTGTAGGGGTAAAATGCAAATGCATTGAAATAGCAGGGATAAGTATTATAGAGGTTGAAGTAAGCTATATCGTTTATCCCATCTCCATCAAGATCTTCAAGGCTGCAATCCCCCCAGGCAACATTTTTGTCCAGCAAAAACGGTGAGCCCGCAAAACCTGGCAATATTGACTGATCGGGGTTATCGGTTGGGTAGTCTCCGCCAAAATTGATTGGAGCGTTGGAGTCCCTGACAGCACAATCAGCAATACCCAGAACAAGGGATCCATTTTGCACAGTACCTTCCACTAAAGCTACGTCAGACCACGCAGCATACGCCACCCCAAGAGAACCCAGGGCGAGAACCAGTGCAAGGCATATAACACCTAGTTTTTTCATCCATCTCTCCTTCCCCCTGTACTACACAGGGTAGATCTGGAGTGCGGGGTGTGTTAATTCCCCGCTCTCTCTGGTATAGCGTATTAATCTATCGGGTGAGTAGCCCATTCGTTCCAGTTGACAGCACGGACAAAGCCATTGAATGAGCCTGTCAGGTTCATATATTTGTTGTCCTGCGGGATTTCGATGCAGAGCTTGACGGTTACGGTATCGCAGTAGTGCAATTGAACCGGGCCTTCAATTTTGTTGCCGTCAGCATCCCAGGCTTCCCAATAGGCATAGCCTTCATCCCAGAGTTCGTTCAGCCATTCATCATCGCTGACAATATCAGCATCAACAATGGCTGGAACCGAGCCAATATAATGGACCAGGAAATCGGCACAGAATAATACTCCGGGGAAAAGGTTATCGAAGGTCATCACTACATCCGGATCATTTTCGCCACCAGCGCCGGGTGTAGAAACTGCAGAGGCAACCAGCTCTACATAGTTGGCAGGTGCAACAACTTCATCCACCCAGCCGGTAACGACATCGATTCCATGTTCGGGCATTTTGTATACCCATGTTCCGGAATAGTTCTCAACCACCAGGTCGACGTTACCAGTTTCCACTGTGCCTTCTACATAGACGAAATCCATCCATGCGGCATAACCCACACCCAGTGAACCAAGAGCAAGAACCAGGACCATAAGCAGAATACCTAACTTACGCATCTTCTTCCTCCTAAATTTATTCCTGTCAGCTCCCCCTGGAAATAACTTCCAGGAATCGACCGGAGCCATGCTGGTATATTTCTTTATTTGCCAGCTCTCCGATCATATTACCAGTACCTGGGTAGGGTGTCTGTCGCCGCAGTGATGAATTTGTTGTAAGCAGTATGATGATTTTTTATAGACACTGCACTGTCATCAAAACAGTGCCATTTTTGTAGACAACCAGACGATGCTGTCTGTTTCACACCCGCCCCCCATTGGTTATCCCGTGCCTGATGGCATACAACATCGCTTCTGAACGGTTTTTAAGGTGCAGTTTCTCGGTTATTCTTTGCACATAAGTACGAACAGTACTTTCGGTTATAAACAGGGACTCGCCGATATCCCGGTTGGAAAGCCCTTTGGCTATCAGGCCGAGCACTTCAAACTCGCGTTCACTCAAGGCATGTTTGCCGTTCTTTTGACCGAAGTTTTGGAGCAAAAAAGCAGAAATGCTTGGAGGCAGGACTATTTCTCCATCGGCAACCCGTTTGATAGCATCTTTAATGCTGTCAACCCCCGCGCTTTTTAGAATGTAACCTCTTGCCCCAAATTTAAATGCTTGTTCAACATCCTGCATTTCCTCCAGTACGGAGAGAATCAGAATTTTGCATCCGGGAGCTTTTTTAGAAAGGGAATAGGTTGCATCAATACCGCTGCGACCTGGCATCAGGATATCCATGAGCACGATGTCCGGAGCAAGCTCTTCAACTTTTTCCAGTGCTTCTGAACAGTTGCTCGCCTCCCCAACGATATCTATATTCTCCTCACCCTGAAGCAGGGATTTCAGCCCTTCCCTTACGATAAGGTGGTCATCAACCAGCAATATTTTTATTTTTTCGCACTTTGCCATATAACACCTGCTGAATGCTCGATACAAGGTACGCAGATCAAGACCGTTGTGCCTTGCCCGGGAGTGCTTGAGACTGATACTTTTCCGCCAACCGATTCAGCCCGCTCCTGTATCACAGCCAGACCATATCCTTTTTCAACATCTTCGCGGGCAAGGTAGGCGGAGTAATCAAATCCACGGCCATCATCGATGATGGTAACTTCCAGGTTATTGTCGATTTCCTGCACAGCCACCTTTACATGGCGGGCTTTTGAATGCTTTCTAACGTTAACCAGGACTTCCTGGCATATGCGGATGAGTTCTACTTCTGTAACTGTATTTAAATGAAAGTGGGTGCTTAGTATCCTCATGTTTGATATTATGCTGCCCGTATTTGACATGTTATCGAGTATTGTCTGTAATTGTGGCAGGAAAGAGCCGGAATTACCGTTACTGTGGAGCAGGTGCAGTGCCTCCCGTGCATCTTTCTGGGCGTCATTTATAAGTGATTCCATTTGCTTGATGGTTTGTATTTGCAGGCCGCTTTTTTGCAGCTGACGCTGTATTAATTGCGACTGCCAGTGCAGCACAGCAAGGGTCTGGGTGATGCCATCATGCAGTTCGCGTGAAAGTCGTTGCCGTTCACGCAGAATGCTTTCGGCCTGTATTTTTTGGCGTAAGTTTACATTGGCCAGGTA
>JAQUQL010000059.1 GCA_028716145.1 Dehalococcoidales bacterium | reverse complement strand
ATCCAGCCGATGAGCCATCAGCCACTTGCCAGCATCGGGCTTATTGCCGGCATAGCTGCGGCTGCAGGTACGCCGCTGCTGCCGGTTTTTCTGGTAAAATTCAATATACTCAGCGTGCTGGCAGAAAAACCACTGCTGTTTTTCGTGGTTCTTGTATTATTTATGGTTGTGGCTGCCGGTATGGGATATTACTTTCTCAAGGCTTTCAGCCAGAAGGGTGGAGCAGAGATCGGGCAGTTTAAAACACCGCTTTCAATGAAGCTGCCGATAATCGTTTGCATGGTGATTATTCTAATCCTCGGTGTGCACGTACCCTCGTGGTTAACCGACATTATAAATACTATTTGTGCTGAATTGGGGATGTGCGCATGATGGATATAGTTACAACCGGGCTAATGACCCACCTTGAATCCAAACAGATTGGCAGCCATTTCTCAAAGGGGAAGGGCGGGGAATACTACTTGCGAGTTCCCGATAATGGTATCGTTGAAGCTGCCGGATGGCTGGCGGACCGGAAAGACCTTGCCCTTATCGGCATTTGGGCAGTTCCAAGCCATGCGAAGGACTGCCTTGAACTATACTATGCCTTTGAATTAAAGCACCCGTCCCCGGCCCTGGTTATGATTGCCGAGGTTAAAAACAACCAGGCGCCTTCCGTATCCAAAATATTCCCGGCAGCAATCAACTTTGAACGCAGAACTAAAGACTGGTACGGCTTGGGTTTTACCGGCCTGCCCGATACCCGCCGCCTGCTGCTTCACGAGGCCTACCCACCAGATTATCATCCTATGGTTGATTCAAATCCAGAGCCTCTTTCGAGTAATCTGGCCACTACCGAATACTCATTCAAGGAGTTTGGAGGCGAAGGCCTTTACCAGGTTCCGGTAGGCCCCGTGCATGCCGGAATTATAGAACCGGGTCATTTTCGCTTCAGCGTTATCGGGGAAACCATTTTCAACCTTGAGCTGAGACTGGGGTACAAACACCGGGGCTTAAACAAGCTGGCTGCAGGTAAAACCATAGCTGAAGTAAACAGGTTATCAGAGAGCATCAGCGGAGATGAAAGCGCGGTTAATGCCTGCACTTTCTCATTGGCAGTAGAAAACATTGCCGGCATTGACCCCCCGAAACGAGCATGGGAATTACGTACAGTTCTTCTTGAAATGGAACGCCTGTACTCTCACCTTGGTGATCTGGCAGGAATGCTGGTAGATGTAGGTTATCCGATAGGAGCTTCGCCCTTCTTTATTCTTAGAGAGGAAATAATGCGCTGGAACGCCATATTTACCGGTTCCAGATTTCTCAGGGGTGCAATTATACCAGGTGGATTAAGCCGGGATATAGAAGATGGTATGCTCCAGCAGTTCAAATGTTTTCTAAACACTTTTTCCCGCCGCGTGAGAAGAGCTCTATCCAGTGTCGATGAATCGGCATGGGTGATTGACAGGTTCGAAACTACCGGAATTGTATCGCCGGAACTTGTAGCGCCTCTGAGCCTCAGCGGGCCGATAGCCCGTGCTTCTGGATATGATAGTGATACCAGGCAGTTGCACACTTACGGAATCTATACCGGCTTAAAGTATATGGTACCGGTTAAAACATCCGGTGACGTGCTGGCCAGGTTTAATGTAAAAGCAGAGGAAGCAATCTCATCGATCGGCATAATCAATGAGACCATTGCCCGCTGCGCTCCCGGGCCGATTTTTTCGGGCTTTGACCTGAAATCCGGCCAGGCTCTGGCAATACTCGAAGCTCCACGAGGCAGAAATATTCACTGGCTGAGAGTAAAAAACGGCACCGTTGAGCACTGGGAAGTGATTACCGCTTCCTTTTGCAACTGGCTGGCTATTGAACATGCCGTCATAAACAACATCCTGCCGGATTTTCCGGTGATAAACAAAAGCTTTAATCTATCCTACGCAGGAAACGATCTTTAAAAATGCGCAAAATCATAATAAATATATTCAGTAAAAAGCTCTCGTCTGGTAAATACCCGGCCACAGAAGATTTCGAACTTACTGGCTTACGTCTCAAGGAACATGTATCCAGGGTTTTTGGCCGCAGCCTGGCCATACGCGAGCTCGATTCAGGCTCTGATAACTCTGCTGAGATCGAGCTAAACAACCTCAGCGCTCCACATTATGATATTGAAAGGTTTGGAGTTAGCTTTGTTGCTTCTCCAAGGCATGCTGATGTTCTCCTTATCACCGGGGCAGTTACCCGCAACATGCAGGAAGCCGTAATGAGAACTTATGCCGCAATGCCCCACCCCTGCTGGGTGATTGCCGTTGGGGACGATGCCTGTGGCGAAGGGCTGTTAAATGGCAGCTACGGCGTTCTTGGTGGGGCAGACAAGGTCCTGCCGGTAGATTTTAAAATCCCGGGAAACCCACCTACTCCATTAGAAATAATGCGAGGCCTTATTTCGTTCATGGAACTCCTCCGGCAATCGGGCAAACACTAATCACTCGGCAGTAATAGCAAACGATCTTTACTCTTACAGAAAATGCTTAACCGGCAACAGCTGCTGGTTTATCCCTCCTTATGAAACTGTTGCCTTAGCTTACTGAAGCTCTCGACTATTTTCCGGCCGATTTCAGTGTTTTCCTCAACCTCTCTGAGCATTTGCTCCGGAGTAAGGCTGAAAGGCCCGCCTATAGCCCTCGGAGGCTCCGGTGTGTCAGCCTGTTTTTCAATTATTTGCCGGATTTCCCGGATAGCCAGTTCACGTTCGGATTCTTTTTCCATATCGCTCTTGTCATGCAACGACCAGGGAGCTTCAGCTCCTTTCTTGGAACCAAAGCCCCCCTGGTCGTGCTTCCCGTTTACAGATATCTTTCCTGATCAATATCAAGCAGCTTTGGCGGCCATACCAGGTCTGGAATCTTTTTCATAACCACCATTTCATGCAACGGCCACAATATCTCAAAGCGTTTTGGGCAAGTTGTTGCAGTCTGGCTTCCAACGAGAGTAAGGCGGTCACGATCCATCTGCAGATGCACCGCCGTAAATGTATCTCCGATAGAAGAATAATATGCAATATTGGTATTGTAGGTTGCAATGGCAGAATCAAAGCCGTTTTTGGTGTTGTACCCCAACACCAGTTTCTGATGCACCTTGCTGGCACAGTTCCAGAATGCCATATGAGTGGAAGTGACGATCCAATGCAGGTCATTATAGCCCACATAGCTGGTACAGCCCTTGCCAACCGCATCTGGCCCCAAACCTGAAGCAGAAAGGCACGATACAGTACTGGCAACTCTCATCCTGAGTTTGTCTGAATTGGCTGTATCGATCACCGCCTGCGGGTTATTTGCAACGCTTTCTCCGTAAATGGCGTTGGTGCCGCCATGATCATAGTGAACCACCAGCCTCGGGTTAAATTCTTTCAACTCCTTCTCAACATTAGCCCGGGTTGCCTGGGCATCCCTCAGATACTTGACTGTAGCTATCGAACCGGCAAAAGCAAAGAAATCGTCTGCCCCCTGGATAGAATAATCGGTATAATCCGGAGAGGTGTGGTGAGGAGCAATCAGAAGTACGTGACAATAGCGTGGAAAACGAGTAAAAACATCTTTCCAGTTCACTGCAACTGGTTTGCGCAGATCAATAGCCGTCTTCTCTATTCTTTTTATGTAAATCTTGGCCAGGTCTTTTGCAGCTGGCATTCTGGCAGGCATTATTCTCCTCCTCCAGCCAGGTTGGCTTTCAGATTAATCATGGCATTTATCACATCCCGTCCAATGTTGGTGTCTTTTTCAACCTGGTCAATAATCTCCCCGACGGTGAAAGAGTAAGGGCCAGCCATGGCGCGCGGCTCTTCGGCAGCTCCAGCTACGCGCCTTCCCGCTTCTTTCTGATAATCGCCCAGTTCTTTTAAGGTATCCTCTTTGGCAGTTCGAGCTTCAGACTCCAGCATTTCCTCATATTTCTTCCTCAGTTCATCCATCCTCCGATCCTCCTTTTACAATGAAAATTATCGCTTTGGCGCTGCCTCACCACCGAAGCCAGCTATTATACAAGTGGCAACTCAAGGCAGAAACCAGCACTGCTGCTGCTTTCCCAGCCAATAAATCCGCCATTTACTATGGTATGATCTTCATCCCACAGATAAATCACATATCCGCATGGAGCCATTCCAGTGGTGTTTAGAAAATGCAGGGCTCTTGTAATTTCTTCTGTGGTGATGCCTTCAGATTTGGTGATATTTTTTGCAAAACCAGTCTTTCCGCTTCCCATATACTACCTCCCTGAAACTGGATGTTATCAACGCTCCAAACTATTAATTATGATGTCTTTTCCAGCAGGTGGTAACTACCCAAATTCATCAAGTTAAAAAAGATAATGGTACCTGTAAATATAGACAGAATGTCTATTGACAATTGGAGCCTGGAGGATTTTAATTATCACCAGTTCCCCCAATTTACTGTTTTTGACAGACGAAAGCTAACCCATTTGGGCTATTGTGTGTCGAAAATGGCTGGCCTAAAATAGCTTCATGGCAGGAGTGTTTGCCATATGCGGGGTGGTTGATGAACGATGTTACGGTACTCATTGTTGACCGGTCGGAAATTTTCAGAGCCGGAATAGCTCAAAAGCTGGCCTGCCAGACTGGTATAAAGCTTCTGGAATGCGATGGCGAGCACGATCCTGTCAAGATGGTAGATTCCCACAATGTAAATATAGTTCTTCTTGATATAGACCACCCGGGCACCAAAGGTCTGGAAGTTGCCAAAAATATAATACGTTATTATCCCTACACCAGAGTTATAATCATCAGTTCATATTTTAACGATGATGAACTGTTTGAGGCTATCAAGGCAGGCGCCAGCGCTTATATAGACAAGAGAATAAGCGCCGAAGAATTGCTGTCCCTGATTCGCCGGGTCAACCAGGGTGAGTACGCTATCAACTCCAGCCTTCTGAGTAAACCCGGGGTTGCCGAAAGAATTCTCAAGCAGTTCCAGGAAATGGCATCTATGGAGCAGGGAACTCATAAACCAAAAACACCACTTACATTAAGAGAGATACAGATACTGCGCTTCATAGCCAACGGCTGCACCAATAAGGAAGTAGCTCACAGGTTAAACATAAGTGACCAAACCATTAAAAATCATGTGAGCACCATTCTGAGAAAGCTAAACGCCAACGATAGGGCACACGCTGTTGCCATGGCTGTTTACAACCACTGGGTAACACTGGAAGAGGAAGCCGTTTTAAAGTAAACAGAAACGGAGACCGCACAGCCCGGACTGCAGTGTGTTATTTTTTGAAATTCTTCGGGTGCGGTGCTTTAACAACCATAAATTCCAGTATCTTATCATCGCGGTTGCTAACGTTCATTCTGGTGTTAAAGGGAATGTTAATAATCTGCCCGTATTTATAAATATGGGTTTCCTGATCATCCAGCCTGAGGGACAGGCTTCCTCGCATTACGATCATATAAACATTGGAATTTGAGTAGTGTTCGGGAAGAGCAGCATCCTTTGGCAGAATCATATGGTTTATCTGTGCCACATCATCCTGAACAACCTGCTCTATTGTTTTTTCCTCTTTAGTCGAATATGTATATATTTTTTCTATCATGGTTCACCTGCCGTTTTTAATCTTAGATTATCTATTATAAAACTTGCTACTACGAACTGATACCTTTGCTCCGTTTTCGACATAAAACCTGTATTGATACGATTTTTACAGCAAACCTTTTCTGGAACGGGAGGGCAGCCTAAAGCCATTTCCTGGTTTAGGTTAAACAGCGGCAGCTACCTCTAACACCTTACCAATTACTGATATTGAGGGTATATCCCTCCTTCAGCAACTATGTAGTAATTAGCCCCGTCCACAGGAGACACTATTTCTGACATATTCGGCAGGGCAAAAGATGTGTGCCCATCTCCCCCAAATCTGTTTCCAAGCAAATCATATAGAAAATAGTTCCTGTCTATGGAAAGAGTTCGCCCGTCACAGGGGAGAAGGGCAGATGGCATGTACTGGTCAAGATTTTTACCGAGTACGATTTCACCCATCCAGTAGTCTGAGGAGTTCCAGCTTGTTGCTGATAAAGCAAAGTAGCCTATTTCTCCATCAAGGTAACCGTTAAAATTTGGGTATGAACCAGTTGTAGATATATGAAACTTCAGAAGGCTCGGAGCGGATATATCATCCAAGTCCGGAAGAGCGAAAACTGTTTCCCCATCTCCGCCGAAGGTAAAGCCCAGCAAAGCATGTAAAACCTCATTCCCGGCTACCGGCCACTGAGCACCATCACACAGGGCAGAAAAAGCCGGGGTGTATGTGTATGGATACAGTTTAATCTCCCCTAAATAAGTTTGCGACCACAGCGATCGGGTTTTTTCTATTTCAAAGGGAAAGGCTTTATAAACAACCGGTTCAACTGATTGAGTAGTAGTTGGAGAGGTATTTTCCGTCTTTGTGTAGGTCGGGAAAGTGATAGTTGAAGAAGTGTCGCGGATATATATCCTGGCCGCAACCACATCCCGGTCAGGTCTGGGGGTAGCAAGCATCACGGTAGTATAATCAGCTGTGCCGCTCGATTTAATGGCTTTAAAGTGATGTAACCATTTCTCGCCGGATTCCGATTTCTGTATTTCAAGACCTAAATAAGTGAGAAATTCAGTTGCATACTCCCGTACAAAAAAGATATTCTGCCGGGCACCATTTAAGTAATCATTGGCATCAATAATAAATACCTGGCCGACATTGATTATTTCGTCTGCTATTTCCACCAAGTTGTCCCCATCCAGGATTTTGGGGGCATCATCTCCGAGCAAGCCCGTCGTCTCGTCAATCGGGTTCGGGTTACAGCCTGTTGCCAAAAGGGCAATCGCCAATCCAAGAGTCAGCATCAGCGACAACACCCAATTGTAACAACGGCCTGATTTGGCGCTTGATGTATGTGGAATATTACATGTTTTCAGCGAAGTACCTCCCTGGTTTAATAAGCACGGATACACTTTTATGACATTATACTCTTCAAAACTAAAAAGTAATAAAGAAATAGCAAGGCGCAGTTATACTGGGATAAAAGCGGTTTTAGAAGAGAGCTGCGGAAAGGTGTTTTGGAACCACCAACTGCAGTAGAAAAGCAACAAATAAAAAGGAAATGGAGATAGGGGGATTCGAACCCCCGACCTCTGCGATGCGAACGCAGCGCTCTCCCAATTGAGCTATATCCCCATCGGCGTTTATTATAGCATACG
>JAQUQL010000058.1 GCA_028716145.1 Dehalococcoidales bacterium | reverse complement strand
AGTATCATACAAATTAAGGAGGCGCGAAATTGGCTGAAACATCGGAACTCGAACAGACGCTGGATTATTACTTCCAGGACAAGGATTTACTGCAGGAAGCGCTGGTACACAGCTCTTTGCTTAATGAAAACCATGCACCGGGAATCGAATGCAACGAAAGGCTTGAATACCTCGGAGATGCAGCACTTGGCCTTATAATTGCCCATGAGCTGTTTGTTTTAATGCCTGAAGTTGATGAAGGAGAACTAACCCGCCTGCGTTCAAGGCTGGTTTGCAGTGCGACACTCGGTTTTCTGGGAAAGAACATTCAGCTTGGTAGATACCTGTTTATGGGAAAAGGAGAAGAAGCCAGTGGAGGCCGCAACAAAGCTACAAACCTGGCAAGAGGGCTTGAAGCTATACTGGGAGCAGTATACCTTGATGGAGGCCTGGAAAAAACCCGGGGCGTCATCCGCAGGTTATACGGCAGCGAGCTGCAGGAAATTGCCCACAGTCAGTTATGTGCAGATTCCAAGTCGCGCCTACAGGAAATTGCACACGCCATGCGCCTTGGGTTTCCTGTGTATAATATAGTAGAGTCCAATGGTCCGGTTCATAAACCGGAATTTACGGCTGAGGTTATTCTTGAAGATAAAGTGATCGCTACCGGTAAAGGAAAGAGTAAAAAACTTGCCGAGGCTGATGCAGCTTTTAATGCCATTAAACTGCTTACAAATTCAAAAGGGGGTTAAACATGAGTAAAAATAAACCAAGCCGGGAAACAAGAAAGCCAAAAAAAGGCTCCGTTAAACCAATAATTACAGATATAGTTGCCCCTCCGCCCACTGTGGACGTAGTGCGCAAACACCGCAAGAACGAGGATGGCACATAATCCCGCCCAGCCGGGCGAAAACCAAACCGTCACAGCAAGAATTTTGATAAGTGGCAGGGTTCAGGGAGTTTCATTCCGCCGTTTTGCAGCCAGTTGGGCAGCTAAAACAGGTGTGTGTGGTTTTGTAAGAAATTTAAGTGACGGGCGCTCCCTGGAAGCAATTGCTCAGGGAAGCCCGTCATCGGTGCATGGCTTTTTTAAACTATTAGAAAAGGGGCATCCCGGAGCACTTATTGAAAAAGCCAGCCTGAAAGAACTTGATACCGGGCATTATTACCAGGGGTTTGAAATCAGGTAAAACCCCAGTAGGAAGTTAGTCTTCTTCCCCTTCCAGCTCTGCTTCGGCCTCATCTACAAGATCCAGATAAGTAGTTTCAATATTCAAAGCGGTAGACATCTCGCGATCAATGTAATAAGGCTCCCCCTGATACACCTTGCCAAAAGAACTTACCATGTCTTTGGCGCCAGAACGGATATCCAGCCGGCTTTCCCCTTCTATGATCCCCATATCAAACGGCATGGTGAAATACAAATCGGCCAGTACGCTTTGCATATCAAATTCATTTAAATTCTGCCAGTGTTTGCCATATCTTTCTACAGAAAGAAGGGGAAGTAGGTTGGCAATGCTTAACATACCGCGTCCATTCTCAACCTTAAGTGGACAAGTCGTTATCAGGTAATCACTGGAAAGGACGATATTAGGTATCAGGAAGGTTGGTATCGCCAGTGGCTTTTCAAGAGGATTATCTACCTCCACCCAGACGCAGTCTTTTACATCTACCATGATGACTCTGGGAAAATCATAACCCAAGGCTTTATACACATCTGCAACCGGACTGCCATCCGGAGTACCGCCGATAATCATAATATCAGCATCACTTACCCTGCGCACTCCATCAATGATAGTACTGAGCAATTTCGGGCTGGTTGTATATGGGTACTCCCTGCTGGTGGAAATATCCGGTTTGATCAAAACCCTGCGAGCCCGGGTTATCGGGCGCGGAGCATTAAATACGAACTCATCTGAGTTAAAAATCAAGGAACACCTCTAACATTATGCTATCTCCGTTTTCGTAATTAATAAGGGTTCGTAGGGTATAGATGCCATCCTCCCGGCTTTTTCAAGGTCTTCGAGCGTATTAATATTAAAAAAGCTCTTGTGCTCAGCATCAAACCGGGTAATCTCGCTTTCTCCAACATACCTTACTCTCACCTTTTGCAACAGACGATCTATCTTGTAATTTCCTTCTTCCAAAAGGGAGGCAATCGTGTTAATGCACCCGGTAGAATAAAAGGCATGCAAGGGCTCAAGTAATTCACCGTATACCGGGATTACAACATCGTAGCCTGGACTCAGGCTAATGAGGTAACGAACGAATTCAGGGTTAACAAAAGGCATGTCGCAGGCAGTTACAAAACCACCTTCGCCACGGCAGGCTTTCAAGCCGCTGTAAATACCAACAAGCGGACCTTTTCCAGGATAAATATCCTCAACTATCTCCAAGCCGCCTGAAGTGCCAAGAGGCAATTTCTGCCCCGGTGCACTCACCACTATGATTTGATTTACTAAGGACCCGAGTCTGGAAATCGCTCTTTCCAGCAGGGTCTGGCCTTCTATTTTAACCCAAGCCTTCTCTTGCCCCAGCCTTCGTCCTTTTCCTCCAGCTAGTATGATGAGGCTATAATTCCGATACAAAGTACAACTTGGCGCTACCCACCCCCTTAATATCTAATTTTACCATCTTAGTCAATACCTGTCTTGTTTTTAACCTGTTACACAAAATGCGATGCCGATATTTCTGTTGTAGCAATATTAAAGCAGATGATATACTTGCAAAGATATGAAGGTAGAAGAAACCGGTGAATTCGAGCTTATTGAGCTGATAAAAAGTACTATCGGTAATGACCCTAATTTACTAATTGGAATAGGGGACGATGCGTGCGCATGGCAATCCGATAATGCCATCCATCTGGCCACAACCGACAGCTTGGTTGAAGGTATCCACTTCGAATCTTCCCTCACCAACTGGAGCGACCTCGGCTACAAGGCACTGGCAGTCAACCTTAGCGATATAGCAGCGATGGGAGGCAAAGGCCGGTTAGCCCTCGTTTCAATGGCACTCCCTGGCCGCATGGAAACTGAAAACGTGATTAACTTTTACCAGGGAATGCTGGAACTGGCAAGAGAAACTGGTGTATCTATTGGTGGCGGAAACATCAGCCGTTCCCCGGTTATAAATATAACCGTGGCTGCTATAGGCACGTCTTTAGCTGACGGCTTGCTCAGGCGCTCAGGTGCAGCCACAGGAGATTTGATCGCCATAACCGGAAACCCTGGTTCCTCAGCAGGTGGAAGAATGCTTTTAACAAGCACTCCTAACGCAGACAGGGCTTGTGCCGCTCCCCTGCTAAAGGCCTTTACCAGGCCTCACCCCCGCCTTGCAGAAGGACAAATTTTAGTAAAAAAGAAAGCCAGCTCCTGTATCGATATCAGCGATGGGCTGCTTGCAGATCTGTATCACATCCTGGAAGCAAGCGGGGTCAGCGCAACTGTGGACACAGACAAATTACCCATTGAAACACTGCTTGAAGCCGGTTTCAGCCAGAAACATGCCGTAGAGCTTTGTCTGGGCGGCGGAGAAGATTATGAACTCATGTTCACCGCCAACCAGAATGCAATGAAAAATATCGCTGAAGACTTTACCATACCTGTAAGTGTAATCGGCTCGATTATTGATGGAATACCGGGAAGCATTGCTCTCACCGGCGAGTTAGCCCCAACGGAGAATATAAATTTATTCGGGTGGAAGCACTTTGGCTAAAAACTCCCCTTCCTTCACTTTTAACAGCTTCAAACCGGCACACACTCTTTCAATTGGAGTAAAAATCGGCAAAGCTGCCAGGCCGGGGGATGTGATTTTACTTATCGGAAACCTGGGAGCAGGAAAAACCTGTCTTACCCAGGGGATAGCTCGAGGGCTCGAGATTGCTGAACCAGTGCAGAGTCCGACTTTTGTGCTGGTAAGGGAAATGTCGGGTAGAATCCCACTCTATCACATAGATCTTTACCGGCTTAGCCACATCAGCGAAATTGAGACACTGGGCATTGAAGAGTACCTTTATGGAGAAGGCATAACAGTAATAGAATGGGCCGACAAAGGGCTTGACCTCATGCCAGTCTCCAATCTTACCATACACTTCAAAACCACCGCTGACACAGGCCGGCAGTTAGACTTTTACCCTTACGGTGCACGTTATATTGATATGCTTGGAGAAATAAAATAACCAGATGATAATCCTGGGAATAGACACCTCGGCACGATATTCCAGCCTGGCCGTTATAAAAAACGAACGCCTTCTAGCAGAACACACATGGGAGTGCAAGCATAACCACTCCGTGGAGGTTTTACCAGCACTGGATAAACTTCTTGGCAAGACCGGTTTACACGTCAACGATATTAGCGCTGTTGGTGTTGCCATTGGCCCTGGAAGTTTTAACGGCCTCCGAGTGGGATTAAGCATAGCCAAAGGAATAGCCTTCAGTTTAAATATACCGATTATGGGAATTCCCAGCCTTGAGGCCATCGCTTTTTCTTATGCCGCACCTGGCGCGAAGCTGGCGCCAGTTATCCAGGCGGCTTCTGGCATGCTTTCAACAGCATTTTATAAAGCAGAGGGCGATAGCCTTATTTTGACCAAAGAACCTTTTCTTGCCACAACAGAAGATATTGCAAAACTTGTCAGCTCAAAAACAATAATTTGTGGTTATTTGGATGATGCTGCCAGAAATGCCCTGGTCATGTTGACAGGAAATAAAGCAGTCTTTCCCTCGAGAGAAATTATAAGTTACGGCACAAACGTCGCCAGGCTGGCAAGCGCCAGGCTTGAGAAAGGCCAGGCAGATAACGTTCATACGCTTGAACCTTTCTACCTGAAAAAACCCCATATCACCAAGCCCGGTAAAAAACCAGCACACTCTACCCAGTCCAGCCTTTCAAAAGCAGTTATCTGGGATATGGACGGGGTTCTGGTAGACAGTGCAATCTATCATTTGCAGGCATGGCAGAAAGCTTTCGCTCCTCTGGGAGCCAGCTTCCCGGAGGAATACTTCTGGAAAACGTTTGGAAGCAACAATAATTCAATAATAAGCGGATTGGGGCTAGACCTTTCACCTCAAGCCTTCAATTCGGTCGCCGCAACCAAGGAAAAGTTTTTCCGTGAAATGGTTTCAAATGGCATAAAACCTCTTCCCGGAGCCATAGATTTGATTATGGGATTAAAAAAGCGCAAAATACCTATGGCAGTTGCCTCTTCAGCACCGCTTGAAAACATAAGGTGCATACTCAAAGAGCTAAACATCCGCCAGTATTTTAGAGTTCTAATTGGCCAGGAGGATGTAAGCTGCGGCAAACCTGATCCGGAAGTATTCCTAAAAGCTGCTGAAAAACTCGGCATACCACCGGAGAGATGCGTAGTCATAGAGGATTCATTACACGGATTACAGGCTGCCAGAAAAGCCAAAATGGCATGCCTTGCAGTTGGTAGCACCAATCCGGCAAGTATGCTCAAGGAAGCCGATTTTGTGGTAAAAAGCCTTGACAGTATCAATACGGAAGATCTGCTCGGCTTGATAAAATAACACCTGATTGAGAGGAGATTCAATGGAGAAATCACTTATTCTGGTTAAACCGGATGGCGTCGAGCGGGGGCTCACAGGGACTATAATTGGCCGCCTGGAAGAACTGGGGTTAAAACTGGTAGCGATAAGAATGCTTCGTGCAGACAAGGATCTGGCCGAACGCCATTATGCCATTCACAGGGAAAGACCCTTTTTTAACGACCTGGTTAATTACATCACTTCCTCACCCATAGTAGCTGCCGTTTTTGAAGGTGAAGAGGCTGTCAGCCGCATCAGGAAAGCCTGTGGTGCAACCGACCCGGCTCAATCCGAGAAGGGAACCATCCGGGGAGATTTCGGGCTGGATATCGGCCGCAATACTATCCACGCATCTGATTCACCGGAAACAGCTGCTGTCGAAGTCGAAACCTTCTTCGGCAATGAGGGAACCTGCGAATATACCCGTATCAATTAGCTGTTGCTATTGAATGTGAACAACCGGGCTGGCTTCAGGCCAGACGCTGTCCAGTTGATAAAATTCGCGCTCAGCCGGAGCAAAGATGTGCACTACCGCATCGATGTAATCTATGAGTATCCAGCCTGAGGATGCATCACCCTCAACATGGCGTGGGTAAACATCATCCTGTTTGAGAGAATGGACTACTTCATCACGAATGGCGTTTACCTGCCGGTCTGACTCAGCGGTGAGTATTACCATATAATCAGTAAAATTACACGCCTGGCGGGCATCCAGCAGTACAATATTTTCTGCCTGTTTATCAGAGCCAATTTCTACTGCCCGCCGGGCTATATCTATCGCTTCCAGATGTGGCCTCCGTATCTTACTTTTAATTTACCTTTTAATTATAACATACTTCCAGGGCTAAATTTTGCTTATTTATGATATACTCTCCCCAGATGAACAGTATGTTATTCGGCACAGCCGGTATCCCCCTCAGCACACCCGGATCAAGCACCATTGATGGGATTTACCATATTAAAACTCTGGGTCTGGATGCTCTCGAGATAGAGTTTGTAAGGAACGTGTATCTTACCAGGGAATCGGCCACAAATGTTGGCGCTGCTGCCCGCGAGGCCGGCATCAGGCTTTCTGCCCATGCCCCCTATTACCTCAACTTAAACGCAGCAGAACCTGAAAAATTGGCCAAAAGCAGGTCGTTTCTATTTAAAGCAGCCCAAATTGCCTCTTTTGCCGGTGCAGGAAACGTAGTTTTTCACCCGGGTTATTATCTCAAAAACACTTCAGAAGAGGCCTTTGCAGCCATACTGGAAAATATTTCCAAAGTTGAACAACAATTAAGCGAAGAGGGGTTATCCACCAGCCTTTCCCCGGAAACCACAGGCAAGGTAAGCCAGTTCGGCACACTTGATGAGGTACTCGGCCTCTGCACCAGGCTCAAGAGTTTGACGCCTTGCATAGATTTTGCCCATCTGCACGCATATGCCGGTGCTGTAAACACCTATAATGAATTTGGTGATATACTCGACCGGATAAAAACCTCCCTGGGCAAAGAAGCCATTAGCAGGCTTCACCTGCATGTGTCCGGGATACATTACGGGCCGAGGGGAGAACTCAAACACCTCCCCCTTGATGAGTCGGACTTCAATTATCCGGAGTTACTGCAAGCCTTCATAGATGCAAATGCCGGCGGAGTAATAATATGTGAAAGCCCGGTAATGGAAGCCGATGCCCTGCTGCTTAAAAACAAATACCACCAGTTAAAAAAATGAGGTTTGTTATTTTGTTGTAGTTACAA
>JAQUQL010000057.1 GCA_028716145.1 Dehalococcoidales bacterium | reverse complement strand
AATGCCTGCTGACAGTCCTTTTGCGATAATCATTCTAGCTGCAGGCGTGATTGCAGGTTTGGGGTGTCTGGTTGGTGCTTTTCACTATTATCGCCGCAAGCACCTGATAGACGGCCTCCCAACTTCAAAAGTGCAGGGGGTGTTTATCGGTCTGACAGAACTCAGTGGAACTGCAGAGACCGAGGAGCCGATTGAAAGCTACCTCTCCGGAGCAAAGTGTGTCTATTACTCATATAATGTGGAAGAGCACTGGCACCGTTTCGTGACCGAATCCTATACAGATGCACAGGGGCATCATAAAACCCGTACCCGTAGCGAATCTGGCTGGAAGACTGTCGACAGCGGCGTGCAGGCACCCCCTTTCTATATCAAGGATGACACCGGGATAATCCGTATTCTTCCGGAGGGGGCTGATATACATGCGGGGAAAATATTTGATACCACCTGCTCAAGGGGAGATGCTCTCTACTACTTAAAGGGCCCGGCTGTTTCTATCCCTAACTCCACTCATCGCCGTCGCTTCACCGAAGAAGCGATTCCCCTGCATGCAAAGCTATATGTGGTTGGCCAGGCCAGGGAAAGGGATGATGTAGTAGCTGCTGAAATAGCCAAATGTAGAAATGCGCCAATGTTTTTGATATCAACGCGCGATGAGGTTGCCCACAGCAGACAATATGCTCGCCGGTTTTGGTTTTGGGCTGTTTTTGGTTTTGCCGTTACCCTTGGAGGTGCGGCGATATATTCAGCTGTTGGCTCTGTTCCCGCATCGATTGCAGCAATACTTTTACCGGCGGCGGGGTTATACCTCGGAGGGTTATTTATAGGATGGGTATGGAATGCATTTAACAGCCTGGTGCGTCTTCGCCAGAGAGTGAAACAGGCGCGGTCACAGATAGAAGTCGAGGCGAAACGGCGCTACGATCTGATTCCTCGCATATTTCAGATAGTAGATGCTTACAGGCGTTATGAGTCTGGTTTACACCAGGCTGCGGCTCAACTGAGAGCTCGTGCTGAGGCATTGGGAGAGGAGGCCGGCGAGGATTTAAAAGGTTTGGTTCCGCTGTTAACGGCAGTTGTGGAAGACTACCCTTCGCTCAAGGCGGATGAACAATTTTACCGTCTTCAGCAATTATTGTCCGAAACCGAACAGCGTCTGGCTCTGGCCCGGGATTACTATAACCAGGTCAGCACTTTTTACAATACCCGTCTCCGGGTGATTCCGGACCGTTTTCTGGCTGCTGCCACCGGTTTCAAACCGTTTGCCCTTCTGTCTTCATCGGATCTGGAGAGGGCGAGGGTTGAGGTTAAACTGGCAGATTAGCTGACAGCGGGAAAAAGTGTAAGTTGCCAATATTTTATATATAATGGGAAGCATATTCTGCCGATACTATGCAACCGGATTTACAATGAAACCGGCTGTGCTGGTTAACTGGCCAATAAACAACTGGGAGAAAAACATTGAAAAATATCCGTGTGATTCCGTGCCTTGATATCAAAGAGGGGAGGGTGGTAAAAGGAGTAAAATTTGTTGACCTTAAGGATGCGAGAGATCCGGTTGAAGCAGCCCGGGCGTATTGCCAGCAGGGAGCCGATGAATTGGTTTTTCTGGATATCTTTGCCACTGTAGAGAACCGGAAAACCCGTTTGGAGTGGGTCAAAAAGGTGCGAAGCGTGGTTGATGTTCCTTTTGCGGTAGGGGGAGGGATTAGTTCAATTGAAGATATGGAAGCTCTTAAAGCTATCGGCGTCGACAAGGTATCCATAAATACAGCAGCGGTCAATAATCCCTCACTTATAGAAGAGGCATCTCTTCGCTTTGGGTCAAGCAGTCTGGTGGTAGCCATTGATGGCAGGAAAAACCCTGCCGGCAGCGGTTTGCCAAGGCTTGAAGTGGTTGTAAAGAGCGGGGAACATGCTTCGGGGCTGGATATCGTGGAATGGGCAAAAAAGGCCGAGTTGCTGGGAGCCGGTGAGATTCTGCTTACCAGCAAGGATGCTGATGGCACCAGGGATGGATATGATATTGAGATGACTCGGGCTGTAGCAGAGGCGGTTAAAATACCGGTTACGGCTTCCGGAGGAGCCGGTACACTGGAGCACATGTATGAAGCGGTTGCGGAAGGCAGGGCATCAGCCGTGCTGGCGGCTTCAGTTTTCCATTTTGGAATAATCGGCATCGGTGAGGTGAAAAAATATTTGAAAGCCAGGGGGATTGCGGTAAACAGCTGAACGCAGACATCTTCTCGCCTGCGTGGCTGATTTGAGGTAAAACTAATTTTACCAGCCTTGACGATGACAGAATCTCAGCGAGCCAGTCAAGATAATATCAGACAGAACATATCCCGGGGAGCTGGTGCCGCCTGGCCGGTATTCCTCGGTTATATTCCACTAGGTCTGGCTTTTGGGGTTATAGCACGTAATGCAGGGCTCCAGCCATGGCAGATCGGCATAATGTCAGTAGCTCTTTTTGCCGGCAGTGCCCAGTTTATTGCCGCGTCCATGCTTTCGGCTGGAGCTGGGTTTGCTTCTATAATTATTACTACTCTTGCAGTTAATCTTCGCCATTTTCTCATGAGCTCTTCGCTCTCGGTTTATCTGGGCAATGTAAGCAAAAGGCTTCTTTCTCTTTTCGCTTATGGGGTAACCGATGAAACTTTTGCGGTAAACCTGATAAAATTTCGTGGAGGCAGCTGGAGCTTTTCCAGCGCTCTTACTGTTAATCATGTTTCCAATTTTTCCTGGGTAGCCAGCACCATCGCAGGTGGATACGTGGGGGAGTTTATACCGGAAGGAGCATTCGGTATAGATTATGCGCTTGTAGCTATGTTTATCGGCCTGCTTTCCATGCAGCTAAGAGGGCGCAAATACGTCTTGACCGCATTGTGTTCTGGTGTTCTGGCAGTTGTTTTTTCACTTCTTTTACCAGGAAATTTTTATATCATGGCAGCCTCGATGGCGGCAGCAACCGGCGGTGTATTAATACTTCGTAAAATAAGGCAGGTGGCACAGAATGAGCGTGCCTGAGTATCTGCTGCTGTTGTTGGGAATGAGCCTGGTCACCTATATCCCCCGCTGGATTCCGCTGGTTGTGCTTTCCGGGCGGAAATTACCGGACTGGCTGGTTGAGTGGCTTGACCTTATACCGGTGGCGATACTCTCGGCCCTGCTTTTCCCTTTGCTGGTGATGCCGGAAGAAGGTGGTGCTGTAAATCTTATACAGCCTGAACTGATAGCTGCGTTGCCAACTGCCGTGATCGCGCTAAAGCTGAGATCTCTCAGTATTACGGTCATAGCCGGGATGCTTATCTTCTGGGCTGTCAGTCTTTTTTTCTAGAAACCTGGCGTTTGGTTCCGTCTTGTCTCTTCGATACTTGTGGTATAGAATGTTGTCTATTGGCGCAGAATAATTCATCACAGCAGATACCTATAGGGCGAAGCACAACCGTTTTCTCAAGATTTGCTGCTGTATAAAAGTGAAGAAGCAATGAAGGGGCAAAAAATGGCTGATAGGCAGGACAATAGCCGCCAAACCTGGTCTTTTATACCTATGAATAAATATTCCAGTCCTCCGGCAGTGAGGACTGAGGCTGCTGCCAGGAGCATAGGCCGGCTAATTGATTTGGTGCGGAGTAAGACTCGTGAGCCCGAGGCTTTGATCGCCGGAGCAGACCTCAAACCGGTAGGCCAGAAGCTGCTAAAGAAACTTCTTCCTCAGATTCCTGTTGACCAGTTGGCTATGGGACTGGCAGAAAGCCTGGGAGAATGGGAAAAAGCTGGCCCAACCGGGTTTAATGGCTTGTTTGCTGTTGGCGCCCCTTTTAGCCGGACTGCAGACACTGTCAAAAGTTGGGCAAAAAATAAAGGCTACATGTTGATTGAACCTCCCACTGTCGGAGAGATTATCAAGCATGATGAGAGCATTTTTTCAGTTTTAAACAAGGTTGACAAGCCGCTTGTATTTACCCGGTTTGAAAAATGGTATTTGCGCCAAACAGAAGGTTTGGACCTTATCAGGAAACTGATCAATCGGCTGCAGTCTTTCAGCGGCAGCTACTTAATCCAATGCGACAGCTGGGCATGGACTTATCTGTCTGTTGCTCTGGATATTAATCAGCTGTATCCAGAGCCGATAGTGCTGGAACCTTTGGATTATAACATGCTCGATCGATGGTTTGGCAGCCCGGCTGCCGGTAAGGATAGGCCGGATTATGTTTTTCGACAGTCAAACAACGGCAGCTATGTCATAAATCCGCTGGTATCAGGGGTAATTAGTGCAGGTGACAATACTGAAAATGTGGCTACGACTGATTTTTTAAAACATCTGGCTGCTTACAGCCGCGGAAACCCCGGAGTAGCACGGGCGATATGGGCGCTTAATCTGCAGGACATGCCAGACGAAAATGCAGATGAACGCATGGTTGAAGAGGCGCACGCTCAAGAAGGCCGGGTGATCTGGGTAAAACCATGGGCTCAGGATAATTGTCCTTATATGGCCAAACGTGAAAAAATAAGTCTGCTGGTCCTGCATGCAATTCTTCTTCATGGAGGTCTTTCGGTTGATGTGCTGAATTATCTTCTGCCCAGTCCGGTTCATCAGATACAGATTGCCCTGCATCAACTGGCGCTTGCTGGTTTGGTTGGAGAGGAAGAAGGAGTGTATTCGGTAACACCGGCAGGATACCCATCGGTACGCCAGACGCTTTATGGAGAGGGCTTTCTGGTAGATGGTCTGTAGGAGGGAGAAGGCATGCCAACTGAAGAACTGACCGGGATTTTTCTGGATTTCGAACAGATAGATTTCTTGCGTATCTTTATCATCCTTGCAGTAACCATTTTAGTGGTGACTTTTATTGACCGTCTCCTTCCCTGGATAGCAGGAAAAGTGCGAAGCCGTTTGCGCATGGTTATCCTGCCATGGACTCCGCTTGTACGCCTGCTGCTGATCGTAGGGGCGTTTTTCATGATAATCCCGCTGATTATTGTCCCGAATTTTCAGAATTTTGTGGCGATACTGGGGGCTGTTGGTGTAGCTGTTGGGTTTGCGTTTAAAGACTATGCCAGTGCTCTGATTGGCGGGATACTTGCAGTTTTTGAAAAATCATATCGCCCCGGTGACTGGATAACTGTGGATGGGGCCTATGGTGAAGTTAAATCGGTGGGATTGCGCGCGGTGCAGATACTTACTCCGGACGATACACTGGTCAGCATACCGCATAACAAGATGTGGAATACTAATATCTACAATGAAAATTCCGGTAAAATGGAGCTGCAGTGTGCGGCCGATTTTTACCTGGAGCCAGAGCACGATGCCCAGGTCGTGCGCGACAGGCTTTATGATGTTGCCCTTACAAGTCCATATCTGAAGCTGTCTATTCCGGTGGTGGTCGTTGTTAGTGAAAAGCCGTGGTATACCCATTATAAAATCAGAGCTTTCCCTATGGATGCGCGGGACCAGTTCCAGTTTATCAGCGATCTTACGGTACGGGGTAAGGCGGCGCTTATAAAACTTGGGGTTAAGCCAGTTTCAGTTTCTGCTGTTTTACTTCAGACCAGGAGCTAACAAACTGTGAAACGAGAGAGGTTTGAAGAGCTGGTACGCCAGGCTATTGACCAGTTACCATTGGAATTTGCCTTACTGATGGAGAACGTGGATGTTTGCGTGGAGGATTTTCCCCACCAGCCCAGATTAACCGAACTCGGGATGGGGCCAGGCGAGATCCTGCTCGGTCTTTATGAGGGTGTTCCCCTTACGGAAAGAGGGCAGTCTTACAGTATGACGGTTCCGGATAAAATCACCCTGTTTAAAAGACCGATAGAGCAGATATGCCGTAACGACGAATACCAAATCATTTGCAAGATAAGCCAGGTCGTCAGGCATGAGGTTGCCCATCATTTCGGTATCTCTGATCAGCGCCTGGAAGAACTGGAAGAAGATTTCGAATAAACCGCTCTTAACATCGGAAATCATCAGTTAAATACCGGTTGAACAGGATTGAGTTTTTTGGGTTAAAGTTTTAAAAAACTGTTGAGCTGCCTGTTTTTGAGCAAATTCCACCGGATATTTGGAGCCCGGGGTCTTGACCGGGCTTGCCTGACCGGAGTATCTTATCAATTTAACAGGCGTTAGCAGGTGTTCGCATCGCTCTAAACCTGTGTATTTTAACCCATTGTTTATTTACGACACTTGCTGTCTTGCGGGATGCCGCAAGAAAAGCGATAAATTTTATCACAGGAACGGTCATCGCGTCGTTTCTTTGACATAACACATCAAATTGTAAAGGAGAGCTAAAAAAGAATGAGCGGTGATTCGATCCAGATACTGATTGCCATGCTTGCCTATACGGCGCTGGTTATTGGTATCGGTTTCTACTTCTACAGGCGCTCCAACCAGAGTAGTGAGCACTACTTTATTGGAGGAAGATCTCTTGGCCCCTGGGTTACAGCTATGAGCGCTGAAGCTTCCGACATGAGCGGCTGGCTTTTAATGGGGCTTCCGGGAGTTGCTTACTGGTTCGGCATGAGTGATGCAATATGGACTGCTATAGGTCTGGCGATCGGGACTTATCTCAACTGGCTGCTGGTTGCCAGAAGACTGCGTAATTATTCAGCGATTGCCGGGAATGCAATAACAATACCGGAATTTTTCAGCCAGAGGTTCAAAGAGAACAAAAAGGTGATTCTTTCCATCGCTGCTGTGTTTATCCTCATCTTTTTTGCGGTGTATGCAGCAAGCTGCTTTGTAACATTTGGAAAACTTTTTAATGCTTTGTTTGGCATAGATTATCAGCTCGTGATGGTACTGGGAGCTGCGGCGGTTGTGTTGTATACCTATATAGGAGGATTTCTGGCAGAAAGTGTTTCTGATTTTATCCAGGGCATAGTGATGATACTGGCTCTGAGCATAGTTACCATCGTGGGTATATCAGTGGCTGGTGGCATACCGGCTATCGTTGAAAACATCAGAAACATACCCGGCTTTTTTGAATTCTTCGGGATTGCCTCACCCCAGGTTGCTGACGGCGTACAGCAGGTTGGTTCCTCTGGCGAGCCTCTTTTCGGGCCAGCGGGAACTTATGGGCTTTTAACTATTCTTTCTACGCTTTCGTGGGGCCTCGGTTATTTTGGCATGCCGCAGGTTTTGCTAAGATTTATGGCAATAAAAAACCCCAACAGCTTGAAAAAATCACGAAGAATCGCAATAGTGTGGTGTGTGATATCTCTGGTAGCCGCTGTAGCCATAGGTCTTATGGGAAGAGTGTTGTATCCGGCGGAATTGCTCACCCAGAGCGCGTCAGAAAATATATTCATTGTCATGTCCACTGGTTTGCTGCCGCCAATGCTGGCCGGGATATTTATGACTGGTATCCTTGCTGCAACGATGA
>JAQUQL010000056.1 GCA_028716145.1 Dehalococcoidales bacterium | reverse complement strand
ACGCCAAGCTTGCGTGCTTTTTGAAGCTTTGAGCCGGGAGCTTCCCCGACTACCAGAAAACTGGTTTTGCGGGTTACGTCACTTTTTATGCTTCCGCCAAGTGCTTTTATGCGTTCTTCGGCTTCCTCTCTTGTAAATTGGCTGAGCTTTCCGGTGATAACAAACTCAAGGCTGGACAGTGGCATTTCTTCCGGGGATTTTTCTTCAGTCTCCGGAGGTATTACGCCAGCATTCGCCAGTTTTTGAATAATCTCACGGTTGGCAGGATTGGCAAAGAACCCCACGATGCTTTCGGCGATTTTGGGGCCGATTCCGGGAATCTGGCTGAGTTCCTCTGCACTGGCTTCCATCAGCCTCCCAAGGTTTTTTAAATGCTTTACCAGCAGACCGGCTGTTTCACTTCCAACGTGGCGTATCCCCAGCCCGTAAATCACGCGTTCGAGCGGGGGAGCCTTAGAGCTTTCGATAGCTCCAAGAATATTGGTAACACTTTTCTCCCCCATATTATCCAGCTTTAAGAGATCTTCTGCGGTGAGGTAGTAAAGGTCGGCAAAATCTTTGACCAGCCCTTTTCTAAACAGTGCAACGGAAAGGTTTTCACCGATGCCGCGAATATCCATCGCTTCTCTGGACGTGAAGTGTTCTATACGCTGCTCTGCCTGTGCAGGGCAGGCGGCATCCGGGCAGTAGTACATAACTTCGCTTTCGGGTTTGATTATCACAGAACCGCATTCCGGGCAAACCGGTTTACCGGTAAGGGGATTTTTTAATTTTTTCTCCAGGCTGAATGGACGGGCGGTTTGAGGTCTTTTGGCAAGAACCGGTCCGACTATTTGAGGGATGACGTCTCCGGCTCTCTGGACGATTATGGTGTCTCCTTCCCTCACGTCTTTGCGCAGGATATCATCTTCGTTGTGCAAAGTTGCCTGTTTCACTGTTACGCCGGCTATCTGAACCGGTTCCAGGACAGCATAAGGGTTCATGGTTCCGGTGCGCCCTACACTTATTTTTATCTCTTTTAGAAGGGTAGTAGCCTGAACCGGAGGAAACTTGAAGGCGATTGCCCAGCGTGGCTCGCGGCCAACGTGGCCGAGTTTTTGCTGCAGGTCTGTCTGGTTTATTTTTATTACCACCCCATCAACTTCATAGGGAAGGCTATGGCGGTTCTCAGTCCAGTAGCGATAATACTCCTTTGCCTGTTCCAGAGTAGAAAAACGTGTGTTATTCGGGTTAATTTTAAAACCCAGTTTTTTCAGGTATTCCAGCCTCTCCCAGTGGTTATCAGGCAGGTTGGCATCTTCCGCCCAGCCCAGCATATATATGAAGATATCCAGAGGCCGCTTTGCTGTAAGACGGGGGTCAAGCTGGCGCACTGATCCGGCTGCAGCGTTGCGCGGATTGGCAAAGAGGGGCATACCCTGGCGTGAGCGGGTGAGGTTAAGCTTTTCGAAGCCGACTTTGGTCATATAAACCTCGCCCCTGGCTTCAAAACGGGCAGGGGAGTCCGGTGCCACAGAAAGTGGAATGGAGCGGATAGTTTTAAGGTTATGGGTAATGTCTTCTCCATACAACCCGTCTCCTCGGGTAGCGCCGGTGATAAAGTGCCCGTGTTCATAAGTCAATGCTACTGCCAGCCCGTCCATTTTGAGCTCGCAAACAAAATCAAAGCTGGCATCACCGGTCAGGCGCAATACCCGTTCGTACCACTCATCCAGGTCTGTTTCGGTAAATGCATTAGCCAGGGAAAGCATGGGAACGGGGTGTTTGACTGTATCGAAGGCACTTAAAGGTTCTGCTCCCACTCGCTGGGTGGGGGAATCAGGCACCAGGAATTCAGGGTGCTCTCTTTCCAGTTTTAACAGGCGCTGCATGAGATTGTCGTATTCTGCATCGCTTATTTCTGGATTGTCCTCTATGTAATAGAGGCGATTGTGGCGGTTTATTTCAGCTCTGAGGCGCTCTATTTCAGAGCGTAAAGAATCGTTTTTCATACCGGGTTAGTATACCATAACACTTGGTTGGCGGATCTAAATTTAAGCCTTGCTGAAAGTGTTAAACGGGAAGTAAATAAAAAGCAGGGGCAAGCCCCTGCTTTTTATATCAGGCCTAAACGTGTAATTAAAGCTTTACCAGCTTGGCGTTACGTACGTCCGGGACATTGAGGATTTTCTTCATATCTTCTTCGCCAAGAGGTTCATCCAGCGCCATTATCATAAGAGCATTACCCCGCGGTTTTTCCCGGCTGAGGTACATATGGCTCACGTTAACATCTGCTTCTCCGGTAATCTTACCGACAGCCCCGATGAGTCCAGGCCTGTCCATGTGGTCAGAGAAGAGGAAGTATCTGCCGGTAGGCACGATATCGATCCAGAATTCGTTTACCTTTACTATATGGGGTTCCCCCCGCAGTACAGTACCGGCAACTGAAACATCCCCTTTAGAGGTTTCCACATCGAGGGTGATCAGATTGGCAAAGTTTTCACACGTTGTTTCCTTCTCTTCAATCACCTGGATCCCTCTTCGGCTGGCAACACTGTTGGCATTAACCATGTTTACCCGTTCTTCGCTGAGCCGGTCAAGCAGGCCGCCAAGCACAGCAGCTTTAAGTGCGTTGGTGTTGTATGATGCAATTTCGCCGTTATATTTAATTTTGATTTTACGCATATTGCCTTCACCGAGGTAGCTGGTTAACTGGCCGGTTATCTTGGCAACCTTCAGGTACGGGCCCAGAACGCTCATCGCCTCTGCCGAAATAAAGGGAGCGTTGACGGCATACCGGGCTGGCTGCCCACCCAGAACGTCAACTATTTGGCGGGCAACTTCTGTAGCGGCCAGAACCTGGGCTTCAGTTGTGGAGGCTCCGAGGTGAGGAGTGACGATTATCTTATCACAGGAAAACAATATGCTCTGAGTGCAGGGCTCTTTGCAGAATACATCTATCGCTGCACCGGCAAGCTTGCCTTCATTTATGGCTTTTACCAGTGCCTCTTCGTTGATAAGACCACCTCTTGCGGCATTGATTATGCGTGTTGTGGGCTTCATGGTTTCCAGTTGTGGTGCATCTATCATATTTCGGGTGGTATCAGTAAGCGGGGTGTGAAGGGTTATGAAATCAGCTTCCCGGTAAAGCTTTTCCAGGGAAACCATTTCAGCCTGTAGTTGCCCAGCCCGTTCTTCGGAAACAAAGGGGTCATAGGCCAGAATCTTCATCTCCATTCCTCTGGCACGACGGGCTACTTCACGGCCGATATTACCCAAGCCTACGATTCCCAGAGTTTTGCCTTTTACTTCGGTTCCCATAAAATCTGCCCGTTTCCACTGGCCTGATTTTAATGAATAATTTGCCTGCGGAATATGGCGGGTCATTGAGAGCATCAGTGCAATCGTGTGCTCGGCAGCAGATACGGTGTTTCCGGTTGGGGCGTTAGCTACTATAATGCCCCGTTCTGTTGCGGCGTTTACATCTATATTATCTACTCCCACCCCGGCTCGCCCGATTATAACCAGCTTTTTGCCGGCTGCAATAACTCTGGCAGTTACCTGAGTTTGAGAACGGACCACCAGGGCATCGTAATCACCGATGATTCCAACTAACTCGTCTTCACAAAGCTTGGTTTTTACGTCAACCTCGGCAACCTGGTTTATGATGTCAACGCCGTCCTGGGCGATGGGGTCAGCTACAAGAACCTTCATCAATTATGCTCCTTTGAATCCTGCTTTTGGCAGTGCAACCTTCAGGGCGGCAAATACTGCCTCGATATCCTTATCTTCTACCCAGCCAAGATGGCCGATGCGGAAAATCTTGCCCTCCAGTGTTTGTTGGCCACCACCGAGGATGATATCATATTCTTCACGCATGATTTTATTTAACAGTTTCCCATCCAGCCCGTTGGTTGCACGGATTGAAGTAACAGTATTTGATGCGTATTTTTCATCTGCAAACAGTTCAAGCCCGAGTTCTTTTGCGTTGCGGCGGGTCATTTCTGCGATATGTTCATGACGTGCCACAATATTCACAGGTCCCTCTTCAAGCATCATTTTCATAGCTACCACCATTCCATATACAACTGACATACATGGAGTCCAGGGTGTTTGACCCTTTTCGCCATATTTTTTGGCTTTGAGGTAATCGAAGTAGAAGCGGGGCATCCTGGCTTGTTCACAAGCTTTCCATGCTTCATCGCTTACACTTACCATGGCAAGCCCTGGTGGTACCATCCAGCCTTTTTGTGAACCGGTAACACAAACATCTATTCCCCATTCATCTACTGGAAGGTTTATGGAACCCATGGAAGATACTGCGTCAACCAGTAAAAGCTTGCCGGCGTTTTTTACCACTTTGGCGATAGAGGCAAGGTCATTGGTGACGCCGGTGGAAGTCTCGTTGTGGGTTACCAGCACTGTTTTGACATCCGGATTGGCTTTGAGTGCATCAGCAACTGCATCTGCATCGGCAGCTTTACCCCAGTCAAAATTTAACGGAACAACTTCAGCTCCATAGGTTTTAGCAATGGTGGCGAAGCGTTCTCCAAATACACCTATCGAAACTCCAAGCACTTTATCTCCTGGAGAAAGGGTGTTTACTACTGCTGATTCAAGGCCGCCGGTGCCGGAAGATGAGAGAAGAAAAACATCGTTTTTAGTCTGAAAGATGGTTTTCAAACCCTCGGTTACCTCTTTAAGATAACCGGCAAACTGTGGGCCACGATGGTTGATCATTTGCCAACTCATAGCCTCGAGGACTTCAGGCGGACAAGGGGTTGGACCGGGAATACGTAAATTACTCATCAAAAACTCCTTAATTGGGCTAGCTGTGTATTATAACTGAAAACAGAAAGGCAGTTAAAGTCTATATGCATTTAACATAACGACGTTTTCCAACCTTGATGATGTTTCCACTGCTTAATGTATAATTGCTATCATCTATGACCCGGCCGTCGATTTGTACGGCACCCTGGGTGATCAGCCGTTTGGCTTCGCCCCGGCTTTTACATAAACCGGCTTCAAAGATATAGTCTTTAAGACAGGCATTGGTTGGGTTTACCGGGTACTCACTGATATCGTCCGGGAGCTCCTTTTGCTGGATGGTGCGGCGGAAGTGCTCTTCGGCCTGCTCGGCGGATGTGCGGTCATAGAGGTTTTCAACAATAATGAGGCCGAGTTGTTTTTTCATTTCCATCGGGTTTACGGTTTCATTATTTAATGATATGCCGATGTTGAGCAAGGCTTCATCACTGATGTCGGTCAATAGCTCGTAATAGCTGTAGAGCAAGTCATCCGGTATGGACATGATTTTACCAAACATTTCTTCCGGTGGATCAGCAACGCCGATGTAATTACCCAGGCTTTTACTCATCTTTTTAACCCCATCGGTGCCAACCAGCAGGGGAGTCATAAGTATATTTTGCGGTCTCTGGCCTACCATTGACTGCAGTTCTCTGCCTACCAGAAGATTAAATTTCTGATCGGTTCCGCCAAACTCAACATCAGACTGTATTGCTACGGAATCGTATGCCTGCAGAAGAGGATAGAGAAACTCGGTTATGGAAATGGGCTGATTTGCCTGATAACGCTGATTAAAGTCCTCCCTGGCAAGCATTTGGGCAAGGGTAAACTTTGAAGTCAGGCGGATAACATCGGCCAAGCTAAAATTACCAAACCATTCGCTTTGCCATCGCACTTCAGTTTTTTGCTTATCTACTACCTTGAAAAACTGCTCCATGTAGGTTTGTGCATTTTGCTTGACCTGCTCAGCGCTGAGCATCGGCCGGGTAACTGACTGGCCGGAAGGGTCTCCTATCTGGGCGGTCCAGTCCCCTACGATGAGCACTACCTGATGGCCCATCTCCTGAAACTGGCGCAGCTTGCGCAGCCCGACCATATGCCCAAGGTGAATATCCGTAAAGCTGGGATCGAAGCCTTCTTTCAAGCGCAGTTTTTCACCTGCCAGAAGACGTTTTTTGAGCTCTTCTTCAACGATGACCTCAGCTACGCTTCTCTTTAAAAGTGACTCAACCCTGGCTTCATCATTATCCATTTTCTGTATCTTTAGTATCCTTTCAAAATTGATCTTACGTTTCTTATATCTTCAGCGATTTTAGCTTTGAGTTCTTCTGCACCGGAAAAAGTTATCTCATCCCGAATCCGCTCAACGAATTCCACTTCCATATATTTTCCATAAAGAGACCCGTTAAAATCAAGAACATGGACTTCAACTGTTCTTTCTCCGCCACCAAAGGTTGGCCCGATTCCAATGTTGGTGGCAGCTGCCATTTTTTCTCCATTTAGAACCGCAATTGTGGCATAGATTCCATTGGGAGGGGTAGCGTGGGCTGGATCGATCTTGATATTGGCAGTCGGGAACCCCAGTTTTTGGCCAATACCTTTGCCGGCGATTATCATTCCCCCAAGGCTGTAGTTGCGCCCCAGCATGCTTTCTGCCTGCCTGACTTTGCCTCCGGATATAAGGTATCGTATAGCTGTACTGGAGACAATGTTTCCTTCTACGATAACCGGGGGGACAATAGCTGTTGTAAAACCCATTTCTTTTCCAAGCAGTTCCATTTTAGACAGAGACCCCTCGCGGTTGCGCCCCATGGCAAAATCAAAACCCAGCACCAGGCCTTTCATTTTGAGGTTCTTTTGAAGAAGGCTGCAAAATTCTCTGGCACCTGTTTGCGCCAGCTCTGGTGAAAAGTCCAGGCTCATTACAAAATCAGCTCCCAAACTTTTTATAAGTGTTATTTTATCTTGATTTGATGTTAGGACAGGAGGAGCTGTGTGGTTGCCAAGCTGGCTTAAGGGGTGATTATTGAAAGTGATCACTCCGCTGGAAAGATGCCGCTTTTTGGCTTTTTTGACAAGTTCAGCAAGCAGCTTCTGGTGCCCCCGATGGACACCGTCGAACACACCAATGGTGAGCAGCGTGTCAGCAGTGGGAGTGAGGTTTGATAATTCCTCTTCTAAAGACATATAAAACAGTTCTATCGTTTCTTAAAACCGGGATGGGTCTTATATTACCCCAATAGTTAAGCCGGTGCAAACAAAGCGGCGGAGCAATGATTGCTCGAGAGAATATAAAACCGCCGTTTAGAACAAAACGGCGGTTTTATCAGCGGACTTGATTTAAGGTATCTTTTTATCCGGCTTTGTGGCAATCGTAGCATTCGGCTACATCGAAATCCGGATGAAAGCCATCATCGGGCATGGGATCGGTTCCGCCGATCATATGGCAGATGCCGCAAAGACCGTCGTAGCCTGCTCCGGTGGCGTGGCTGGTGATAGCCGGGGCATTTTCAGCGGTTGGCTCGCCGCCGGGCTCGGTGATAGTCGGCTCAGTCGTAGTGGGTTCGGTGGTGGTAGTCGGCTCGGTCGTAGTCGGCTCGGTCGTAGTGGGTTCGGTGGTAGTCGGCTCGGTGGTAGTAGGTTCAGTCGTAGTCGGCTGGGTGGTAGTCGGCTCAGTCGTAGTCGGCTCAGTCGTAGTCGGAGTTGTGGTTTCTCCACCATTACCACAAGCCGATAAAGCAACAGCACTGATGACCATTACCATGGCAAGAAAAATCGAAATCCTTTTCGTCATTGAGGTTTGTTTTCCCTTCCTTTCTAGATATCTTTTATCCAGTAATTTTAGCAGAAAGGTAGGAAATCCACAAAAACCAGTAAATCGGCATTAAATTAACAGTTTGCCAGGATATGGTTTGCGTTCAGGATAAACAGCGTGTCAACTCAAATAAGAATGTTACCCAAGCAAGACCATTCACTCATTTAGAAATGTTACCGGAGAGCACTGCCTCCTTATGTTCAATTTGGGTTAATTTCCTGCCACAATTCCCGAGCTGACCG
>JAQUQL010000055.1 GCA_028716145.1 Dehalococcoidales bacterium | reverse complement strand
GAGGCGGAGGGTAAAAAGAAAGCGACTGAACTAAACGCCGAAGGGCAAGCAAACGCCATAAAAGAGCTTGCTAAAGCCGAAGCTGAGAAAATAAGAGCTGTAAACTTATCAATATCCGATACGTTCCTCGGGCCTGCCGTTGAATATAAGAAGCTAGAAACTGCTCTTGAATCGCTGAGAAACGGAACTAAAATAATAGTTGGTAAAGATTCCAATCTGGTGAACGTGATAGGCGACGCTGCTGGAATCGTACCTATTGAAAAGAAGTGATGGTAAATGGAACTACTGCTTATACTCGAAATCATGTTTGGCCTGGCGTGTGTCGGGGTTGTATCGATGATGGTAATACTCACATGTGTATCCGCGCACAGTGAACTCAATTACGAAAAGAAAGTGGCCCTCGGTATTCCATGTGAGAGAGGAAACGATTTTTCACAGCCGCCTTGGGAGATTGTAAGCGAATATAAGAAACGATGGGGAAACTGAATTAAGTTTCTCTAATTCTTCATTTTTTATATAGGTGGTCGAAAATGAATTCTGAAAAACTATGTGGCATATGTATATCGGCCATTATATTGTTAACTATGTTAGGGCTTGACGTTGGTTTCCACATGAACGAAGAGTTCGACAGGTCTCTTCATATAAGGCCGTTCACGGAACACGAAATGCAGTTTGAAAGCGTCGGTGAATCACACAGGTATCTATCTTCATATGATCCGTGTAACAAATATCCACAATACGAATATAAATTCAAAAACGAAACCTCGGAGATATTCTACATTTCACACGAGGAACCAATTATAAATTATACCAAAGGGGAAACTTATTTGGTAACGTTTGATTGTTCAGGAAACCCAGTTTACATTGATGGTGGATATCCATTATATAGATCTGAAATAAACGAAAAGTTGTTACAAAACGATTGTGAAAACTTATCTGGGTACGCGGCACAGTATAATAGGCTTGTGTCTAAATACAACACCGTGACGATGGATAAAACAAATGACCGGCTAATGATAGCTTCTTTGCCTGAACACGTCAATTCTTATTCAGACGACGAGCATTTGACTAACTCGGATTGGATTGATGACGAAATATTAAATTCTGAACTTTTGGGCAGATAATTAACCCCAATTCTCTTTTTTTCAGTCACTTTTATAAACTCTTCCTCCCTATATACAAACACGATAGGAGGAACCGATGAAACATTTAATAACTCTACTTTTATTAATCTCGTTAATACCATTCGCAAGCGCGGTCCAGATAACGGGGTTAACTGCTATCCCGTCGACAGATGAAATATTATTGCAGTGGGATGATGTAGGCGGCCCGTATACAATTGCCAAAGAAAACTATTCAATCCATTATACTGATACGCCGCCAATTCTGGACGGGATCATAGAACCACCGTTGGTGGCAAAATCACATAGGTACATGATACTAACGCCAAATTACATCACACAACAACAGTTGGATTATTCGTATATTTTATGGGATGCCAACTATGTATATTTAGGGGTTGAGTGTTATGACGCGGACGTGAAAACACAAGACGACTTCTTTGATATATTCTTTGATATTGATGGTGATGGAGTTGATATCGGGGATAGAAAATACCGAATCAGCGAAGATGGGTTACTAAAATCGTATGAGTGGGATGGAGCTACATGGGATTCTGTCGTCAATGGTGCGAACGGGGTAACGTTGGGGGCCGGAACTTCTGAATTCACGATAGAGTACAGAATCCCGGTTTCTGAATTCGATAACAAAATAACAAATAACTCGTATCATAAAATATTATTGAAACGATCATGTGGAGACCTTATCCCCGCGGTATCAAGGTACTTTTTAAGTGAACTGTGTTTTGCAGTATCTGAAACAAACTCGGATCTATGGGCAGAAGTCAATGTCGTCATTCCTGACGCAGAAGGGCTTGAAATATTAGATACCACACCAAACAACTATTACACGGCGACGGTGGATTGTTCATTCAATTGGTATCGTTTTTGGGTATACCCTACCGGGTTAATTGGGGATAACGCAACTATCGATGTTGTATCGCTCGATATTCCTGGTTACAATGTGTCTGGGACCGTGTACAACGGTGGAACGGGGGCCACATTGTTCAACGCTGAAACATATATTAGAAATGGATTTGTGTTTGATCGATCGAATACGGATATTTCAGGAGATTTTCTATACCAAAATGTACATAATGGAACTTATACAATCGTTGCAGACAAAGCTAATTTCGAAAATGGGACTCACACATTCATCTTGAATGGATCTGACGTAACGGGTATAGAAATATATTTAGATTATACCCCGGAAGCCGATATAACCGAAACGTCAACAACCGATATAAAAACGGTTTATTTACTTACTACCGTTGCCCTAGTGTTCCTGATAATATCATTTGCTTGCATTTGCTTCAAAGGCGTTGATATAACAAGTATATTTACAATGATTGTTCCGACATGGTCATCATTTAAGATATCAAATTTATATATCGACGGAACATTATCTAATACACAGAAGTTTCTGAGTTCGGCAGATACCGTCATAGTAAAAAAGGAAATCCTTAGAAATACGGCAATGTCAAATTTGTATGAGTTCATTGCGATAGGATTATTTATTATACTATGTTTACAGGTCTATATTTATATTAAAAGTATGAAAGTTGAGAGGGATTTTTAAATGAAAATATCTGAAATAATATCTTTGCAGGGGGCCGGTGCTCTGGCCGCACTTGCAATCCTTATTTTAAAATCGCCCGTGGAAAACCCGGCAGTATCATCATTGATATACATTTCATGTATAGCATATATATTAATATATTGTTATACATCATACAGAGACTACTATGATCCACTGATGCAAGCAAAACAGGAAGCCATGATAAAAGAAACGCAAGCTAAAATTATGAAGAGGTTTAGAAAATGAAACGACTGGTGCCAATAATTGCACTTTTGGCAATTTTAATGATTTCCTCGACCTATATAATCGGTATTCTTGCGGTAAACGACGATAATCTGAATGTGGAAGGGACTGCATACGAAGACAGTTATGAGGGGAACGCGAAGATACAGACAGCCACAAGTTCGATATTCGGGGTAATTCCAATGATCCTGGTAGTAATCGCGCTAATGATCGGTCTCGTGTCGATAAAAAAGGCATATTTTGGAAGATAAAACGGAACTATACCAAATTATTGGATTACCCTAGAAATGTATAACAGTATATAGATTGTACCAAACTTATTTATATCATTGATTATAATCTATATGTTAGCGGGGTGATTCGAAATGTCTACGATGGATACAGTAATTGCCTATTCAGTTGGGCTTATGGTCGTCATGGTCATCATGTACGTCGGGCCGGGACTCGGTGAAGAAATTAGTGCCGCAATGCCTATAAACGCGTCTGGGGATTTTGCCGATGCGACTACTGGGGCCGAAATCTGGGGTTCCAACGCCAAGATCCTTGGGGTTGTTATCTTGATTGTATTTATTTCTCTTGCAATCAAGTCAATTATGGGGATGATCAGTAAGGGGAGTGAATAACATTCCCTCCACCTCTCCCTTTTAATTAAATTCTTTTTTTATGGAGGTGTAATTTTTGGATAGCGGAAGCTATACAGACGAGGGCGACGATTACGCAGGATTTTCCGAAGCATCAGCAGAAAAGCCGAATTTTGACAGAGCAGATTTAAAATACGCCCAGACCCGCACGTCGTCGCAGTTTAAGATCGAGTTTTTATCTTTCATTTCAAATCTCCCGGTTACATATAGATTAAAACGTGATTTGTATAGTGTTATATATACACTTTTTAGTCCTGAGCAGGTGTTGGCAAACAATAATCCAAGGGTAGAATCGAGGTTTTTTAGATCAGACCCACTTGAAAAAAAGTTACTGTCCGCAGAGTTGCAGATCGCAATAGCGATTGCGAGCACTTGCACTAAATCGGATTCAAGAAAAATAAATACAATGTTGTTGCAGAAGGAAATACTTGATTCCTTCGAAGCGTATGTTTCCAGGTCGATAGGATCTGACCGCGAAGGAATAAGGAACAGTATAATAACAACCGAATCAATGTCGAGGCTAGAACGCCCAAGATCGCAAGAAGTTGTTAATAATAAAAAGAAATCGGGTATTTTAAATTTCGGAGGAAATTAAATGGCGATATCCTCAACTGGGCCTAATTATCTTTGGCCTTTCGTGGTAACTTCCATAACTACGCTAATTTTCGGAATAATGACATTTTATCTTATAAATAAACTTAATAAGATAAAAGAATATGCTGAATTGGTTGATGTGATGGCAGAATGTAAAAACGGCACAATGGGAATGATTGTAGACAAAGGCTCTAAAATTATCCCTGTCTCCATAGAGCATGACCCAAAAAACGCCGGGTTAGCGGTCCACAAAAGATATACATTGATTCATCCAGATTTAGCAAAACCAAACACTAAACATCGGATAAAGGGTGGTCCGGAAATGTCGTTTTATCCGCTTCCGGGGTACTTCCCTTACTCAATCCAAAGTGCGGCGGCCCTGGTGCAGTTAGCAAAAGACCTGAAAGAAGATGAAAGATTCTCGTGGATTACAGACGAGCTTGGATTAATAGCCCTAATGTTTAACGCTACCGAATCATTCCCACGGGACGCAAGACAGTTAGTACAAGACTGTGTTAATTTCGGTGATGAAATACCTGATAATTATTTTGAAATCGATGAAGGGGACCCCGAAGACGAAGAAGTAGATGAAGGCGAAGAAACGGAAGAACTATATGAAGACGATATCGAGGAAGAAGAAGACGATTTCACGGAGGGAGAGAAATGATCGAACCGGCTGCCCAAAACGAAATATCTGAGCAATTGATGAAGCATATTATAGATAAGCGAGAGGAAATAAAGCTTCATCCGATTAAGACAGAGGCCACTTCGTTAGCTGAAGCCCAGGAGTTAGCAGTCCCGGATTTAACAGGTCACACTCTATCCACGATTATTTCGTTATCTGAGAGGTACGCGAAGTCGGGCACTGAATGGAAAAATACCGAAAAGTATCTTATGTACATAACTGGCGTAGTTGTACTTCTTATAATCCCGTTAATATATTATATGACCATTACTAAAGGTGTGTGAATGGTTGATACTCAAACCATCAAAGAGTCTCCAATACTGACAAGATCAACTGAGCTTTACATGGGCCTGTGTCAACTTTCCGCACAAATGCATACCCAATTAAATTATAATGATCTTCCGGCGTTACGTGAAACGTTTAAAAATTTTAGATATTATATGTATGAACTCTATTATTTATTAATAGATTTGTATGAGTTCGACCCCGAATTAAAAGTCAGTGTAGACCGGTGGAGCATGATTAACAAAGTTCCTGTAAAAAAAGAACGTGAGTTTTATACAGAATCTCTTAATATATTCAAAAACATGAAAACCGAACTTAACAGGTTATCCATAATCGCAATTGTGGAGGGGTATTAATGGAAGGTGGTGTATTATATACCCCGGCCGCCAAGACAGCGCCAAAGCAGCAGTATATGAATTTGCTGTTTGAGGCGTTCTCCCAGTGCGTAAACGTTGCCGGGAACTCGAATATCAACGAGATATATAAAAAGGTCGAACTGTTAATTATCATAACTATCAATTTAATACCCAATCCGAAGACCCGGGAAAAACTGAGTAATGAACGAGAAGAACGGATAGATAAAATAAACGAGAAATATAAAGGGTCTGCCAGTAAAACAAGTGATAAAAACGATGAAATTTTTAAAGTGAATGCTTTTATAATCGGGCTAATCATGGAAACCTGTGACGATTTCTTGGGGATCGTTGAGAGACAAGAGGTAATGGCTACATCCAAGCCTGAAACTCAGAAGAGATTGATAGAAAAATATTATCCTGAAGGGCTTGAGAACGTGGTGGTAAAATGACGTTTAGATATCCTTTGGTGGAAAGGCACGAAGAAAACGTTTTGTCACTTGCTGAGGTAATGTGCAATAAGATTTGTACCGGGTTTAATCAACATGCCATTATCATGATCGAGGGAAAGACCGGGACCGGGAAAAGTAACGCGGCATTGGAGTTCGCGTTCAACGTTTCGTTGCACATGGCCGATAAGCTCGGGGGGGTCCCCGAAGACTACTTCACTACTGAAAACGTGGCTATACTTACCGGAGAAGAAGTTATCCGGATTGCAAAAAATATAAAGCAGCACGGTATTTATATTCTTGATGATATAGGGGCCGAGGGGCTCAATGCCCGTAAATGGCAGTCGGATATTAACGCAGTCATGACTAAGATACTTCAGACGTTCAGAACAAAAGAGAATCTGTTAATCATGACTGTTCCGGATAGAGGATTCGTTGATAAGATCGCGAGGAACCTACTTCATTATAAAATTGTAATGAAACAGGCATGGTTCTCCAGGGGAATCACTCTTGCTAAACTTTCCACGGTTACAAAACAATATTCAAAGGACAATGGAAATAATAATTATCCATTTATTCGCGATGGGTCAACGGTTTATAATTATGCAGTTTTTACCAGGGCCCCAAAACATTTAATAGATTCTTATGAGAAAGCCAGGCATGAGATAGAAGAACAGATGAGATTGGATTCCATTGCAGAGTTTGAGGAAAATTTATCTAAGAGTTCTGAAAACTCCCCAGCCAACAAAGCTAAGAAATCCGACAAGCTAAATTATGCAATTCAAATATTAAAAGAGAATAATCCTGAACTAAGTTATAGAGAAATCGGGAGGAGGGTAGGGTGCGGAAAAGATAAAGTTGCTTCTGCACTAAGGGACGTAAATCTTGATAATGCTAGTTTGTCTGTCGGCTGAATATCTCCCTGCAGCCTAATTATGTAACTAAAATCAAAATTATAAATTACTATTGTATATTAACAGTGTGAACAATTATCGTTATATTTAATAGATGTGTGGTGTATATTATTGAACCAGCAGGATATAAAAATAATAATAATCTCAACGGCCCTGGTACTATCCGGAGTAATAGCATACTCGACCATAAACCCAACATACGATTACACGGTTTACCAGGTAGACAGCGTGCAGGACCTCGGAGACATCTATCAAATCGAAGCTGGAAAGATATTAACTGCGGAAGGCGAAAAGGTTCAAGGGGATATCCCATTTTCTCATAGAATGATAAGTGTGCATTTCCAGGTTTCCAAAGAATCGTTTGATTTTGTCCCCGAACATGGTGATTATATCAAGATCCAAGGAAAAGTTATATTAGGAAGAAGGAACATAGTAAGTATTGAGAAAATCAATTATAACGATAGCGTTTTCAGTCTTCCTATACTAGACTAAACGTGTTGATTATAGTATTATTGATATAGGCTTATAATAATGTTGGAGGGGGTATCAAATGCACGCTGAACGTGTTCAAAAGTTCTATGAAGAATTAAGTAAAATGCGAAACAGCGCTGGCCTGGAATATTCAGAAACGTTTAAGGTCGTGTTTCTGTACAAAGAAAAGTATGGGTTGAGTTGTCAAGAGATCCTTGACGTGTTGGGAAGGGATATTGAGAAAATGGATTCTAATATTGAGGCGTGATACTATGGCGAAATATAGAAAGAAACCAGTTGTAATTGATGCAGAATTGTATAAGCCAGGAATGGAAGACGGGTTTAACTGTTATGAGTTGATGGGCGGATACATCGGGTATTATCCAAAGGGTGGTGGATTACCAAGGTGCAAACGTGTTCCTGCTATCTTTACCTTAGAGGGACCCCATGAAATAACAGAAGGAGACTGGATAATCACGGGAATAAAAGGCGAAAGATACCCATGCAAGCCGGACATTTTTGAAGCAACTTATGTGAAAGTTGATTAACATGCATACAGAACCGTTTCAAGAATCG
>JAQUQL010000054.1 GCA_028716145.1 Dehalococcoidales bacterium | reverse complement strand
TCATAGATGCAAATGCCGGCGGAGTAATAATATGTGAAAGCCCGGTAATGGAAGCCGATGCCCTGCTGCTTAAAAACAAATACCACCAGTTAAAAAAATGAGGTTTGTTATTTTGTTGTAGTTACAAATAATAGCAATTCTTATTATTTTTATGTTAAAATTGACCCCGCAAGGAGGTAATGATCATGCTCAAAAACACGCTACTTATCAAAATGCTTCCGTTGGCTGCCCTGGTAGTTGTATTCGGGTCATCTGCTATCGGTTGCACTGATACCAAAGACCCCACAACCACCACTACCCAACAGCCAACAACGACAAGTCAGGCGCCTACCACAACAACTCTACCGGATGTACCAGGTGAAGCCGTATATGAAGGCATGTATACTTACGATGATTTTAAGAAACCGGAAACCTGTGGAATCTGCCACCAGACCATCTATTCCAACTGGCAGGAAACACTCATGGCCAAATCATTCGTCCACACCTGGGACGATGTTGAGTATTTCGAACTTGCCCTGCCCCACGCCATGGAGCTGGATAAAGTTTCCGGCGTAAAAAGCGGCTGTATCTCATGCCACGGTCCGCTGGCCTTTTTATCCGGCGATATTCCGCCATCACGTCCTTCCGCCAATACCAGGGCTAATGAAGGCGTCAGCTGCGAGATGTGCCATTCTATCACCGGTTCTACTGAAGCAGAACCTTTCAACTTTTCTGCCATAATGGATCTGGGCGATATAAAATATGGCCCAAGAGATGATTCCCGCAGCTCTTTCCACAATACCGCTTATTCAGAGTTCCACGGTTCGCCCGAACAATGTGCCATCTGCCACGATGAACAAAGTCCTTATGGAGCATGGGTTAAAGAAACCTATCGAGAATGGTCAGGTGGATATTATGCCGATCAGGGCACTGTATGTATTGATTGCCACATGGAAACAACTTCCGGAGTAGCCGGCATGGGTGGTCAGCAGCGCGATGATCTGGCGGTCCACACCTTTTATGGTCCTCACAACAACGAGTTTATGGCTAACACTATGCAGTTAACTGCTTCTGCGGATACCCAGCAGGCATCCAAAGGAAATGAAGTTAACCTCAGCGTTGACATCTACAGCGGTGAATGTGGCCATTCATTCCCAAGCGGTTCTTCTGAAGAACGGATGCTCTGGCTGGAAGTCTGGGCTACTGACAGCGCAGGCAACACCTTCCATCTGCCGGTAAATACTACCGGTTTCGATGGTGAAGAGTACACTGTTGCTGATTCCTCCGCACTTGCTTATAGCGACATCGGCCCTATAATGGGATTGGATAATTTTGAAGGCTTATCCAGAGATGGCAACGTTCCTGATGGAGCAAGAATCTTTCGCCGCCCATTCTTAAACCCGGATGGGGAAATGACTGTTTGCCAGTGGTACACTGCTTCCAACACCGCAGTTGACTACCGGTTTGCACCCAGGGAAACAAAGCAGGAAAGTTATACCTGGCAGTTGCCTCAAAACGTAGCATCCGGAGAAGTAAAGATTGATTTTAACATGTACTTTTCCACTGTGCCTTCTTCGGTTGGAGATTTCTTTGAACTCCCCGAGCATGATTACGCACCCAAAATTGTTGGCTCTGATTCCATTACTATTAATGTAAATTAACTCCTTTTTTTGCCAGGGGGATGCTCCATCCCCCTGGCTTTTTCATAAGTATTACCAGTTGTTGTTGCCAATAAAAGCCTGCCGGGCAAGCTCTTTTCACCGCCAAACCAGCACTTATTGGTTCGCATTCTTTGTGGCAGGGTTCTTTTCTGATATAATTAAGTATCCAAGCAGAGGTTTTATAATTGAAGATTAATATCAAAAGAAGCATTTTTATCTATATCCTCATCATACTGGCAGTGATTGTATTTTTTACTTTTTCTTCCATAGGCACAGAAAAGCCTGCTGACATACCTTTCAGCCAGGTAATTTCAATGTCCCAGGAGGGCACCATCCAGGAAATTATTGTTGATGGCACCAACCTCGAAATTACCGATATGAACGGTGCTAAATATCACGCCATCAAGGAAACCGGGGTAAGCATCTACGAAATTCCAAATCTCAACCTTGAAGGAGTGAAGGTAGATATATCCGAAGGGGGCGTCAACTGGGGTGCACTCTTTATCAACTTCCTGCCACTGCTTTTAATTGGTGGGCTCATCTTCTTTATGTTCTCCCAGGCCAGGGGCGCCAACAGCCAGGCTATGAGCTTTGGCCGTTCCAAGGCAAGGCTTTTCTCGGCTTCCAAACCTTCAGTAACTTTTGCAGATGTTGCCGGTGCTGATGAAGCCAAACAGGAAATGTATGAGATTGTAGAATTTCTGAAAAACCGGGAAAAGTTCCAGACACTTGGTGCGAGAGTTCCCAAGGGCGCTCTGCTGGTTGGTGCACCAGGCACTGGTAAAACCCTGCTTGCCAAAGCGATTGCAGGTGAAGCTGGCGTGCCTTTCTTTTCCATAAGCGGAAGTGAGTTTGTAGAGATGTTCGTTGGCGTTGGCGCTTCCCGCGTGCGCGACCTTTTCGAACAAGCCAAACGCAATGCTCCTGCGCTGATATTTATAGACGAAATCGATGCCGTCGGCAGGCAACGCGGAGCTGGTGTAGGCGGCGGGCACGATGAACGTGAACAAACGCTTAACCAGATACTGGTGGAAATGGATGGCTTCGATACCAATACCAGTGTTATTGTAATTGCAGCCACCAACCGGCCGGATATCCTGGATACAGCCCTGCTCAGACCAGGCCGCTTTGACCGGCGGATAATATTGGACATGCCGGATATCCACGGCCGTGAGGCTATCCTTAAAATTCATTCACAGGGTAAACCACTGGCCAAAGATGTAAACCTGGAGTCAATGGCAAAACAGACAGTTGGCTTCTCCGGGGCTGACCTTGCCAATCTTGTCAACGAAGCAGCAATCCTTGCCGCCCGCAGAAACAAGAAAACCATCGGCCAGAAGGAATTTGAGGAATCGATCGAGCGCGTTATTGCCGGCCCGGAGCGCAAGAGCCGCCGCATAAGCACACACGAAAAAGAAGTGATCGCCTATCACGAAGCTGGCCATGCCCTGGTAGCACGCTTGCTCCCTAATGCTGATCCAGTCCATAAGATAAGCGTTGTAGCCCGCGGCATGAGCCTTGGTCATACTCGCCAGCTGCCAGCTGAAGACAGATACATAGAAACTCTTTCCCAGTACAAAGATCGCCTGGCTACGCTGATGGGAGGAAGGGTTGCAGAAGAGATCGCTTTTGGGGAACTTTCTACCGGTGCTTCCAATGATATCAAGGTAGCAACGGATCTTGCCATGAAAATGGTAACCCAGTATGGCATGAGCTCCAAACTGGGCCCGCGTACCTATGGCGAGCGCCAGGATATGATCTTCCTGGGGCGCGAAATAACCGAACAGAGAAACTATGGTGATGATATAGCCGATATGATAGACAAGGAAGTAAACGGCATTATTAAGGAAGCCTACGATACCGCCAGGCGGATTTTATCGGAAAACCGCGAGAGGCTTGATTACATCTCCGGCATCCTGGTTGCCAAAGAGGGTCTGGAAGGCAAGGCTATGGAAGAGGCTTTTTCCGGTCCTATGAACGGCAAGGGTCAACCTGTTGAGGTTGCCCAGAGTGTTAATAAAACTGAAGTTGAAAATAGCGGTGATTTAAAAGCCCCCAAAAAAGAAGCGCCCAAAAAGCCTGCCAGCAAGAGTAACCGTAAAAGCGAAGAGGAAAATACTAACCAATAATTAGATTAAGAAAGGTTTGGTTTTATTATGATAGCAGTTACCAATGATGTTCTTTCCCCGGAAGAGATAGTACTTGCCACCAAAACTTCGGATTCCGGCTGTGTTGCCACCTATGTCGGCCTGATACGCGATAACAACCGTGATAAAATGGTTGAGTATGTAGAATATGCAGACCGCGGAACAGATTCTGTTAAAGTTCTTCAGTCCATCGTTGACGAAGCAAAACAGAAATGGCCGATAAACGAGATGTCACTTGTTCACCGTACCGGCAAACTCAAGGTTGGGGATATAAACCTGGTCATCGCGGTAGCTGCCGGACACCGTCAGGAAGCCTTTGCAGCCTGTTCATTCGCAGTGGATGAGTTCAAAGCCCGGCGGCCTACTGATAAAACCGAAAAGTACCTGGACGGCTCTACTAGCTCCGCCTTTTAACCATAGATTCAGCCAGCGCAAACATTGAATCCTTGCTCGGGCTTTCCGGAAGTAAATTGATATCCCTGCAGGCTGCCCTGCTGTATCCAAGAGCAGTTTCTATGCATTCATTCAGGATCGAGGTTTCCTTAACCAGTGATATGGCTTCGGCGATATTATCAGCTGGTTCGCCCTTTCCCTCAAACAGCCTTTTAACCGGGTTATCCTGTGGATAGTATTCGATAATTTTCAGGGAGGGCAAGGTTACCGTACCCTGGAGAAGGTCAGAAGCCACCGGTTTACCCAGCTCTTCCTCGGTTCCGGTAAAATCCAAAACGTCATCCATTATCTGAAAGGCAATACCCAGATTCATCCCATATTCTTTCAGTATTTTCACAGATTCTTCAGGAGCATCACTAAGCACAGCACCCGTTTCAGTAGCCATGGCAAAAAGAGAAGCAGTTTTACCGATTATGCGTTTAAGGTACTGGTCAAACTGCTGGGTCTTGTTGAACGCACTAAAACTCTGGCGCAGTTCCCCGGTTGAAATGCTGGCAAGTGCACCGGCAAAAAGTTTTACCGCCCGAATGCTTTCTGTTTCAGCGGCAAACTCGGCTGCACAGGCAAAAAGGTAATCACCCAGCACAACAGCCTTGTCCGGCCCCCAGATGGAATTGATGGTCGGTTTCCCGCGGCGTGTATCAGCTTTATCAATGGCATCATCATGAACAAGAGTTGCTACGTGAAGCATTTCAGCAGAAGTGGCCATAGGCAACAGCCTTTCAGGACGATAAGTATAGAAATTGCCGGAGTGTAACACCAGCAGTGGCCTGAGCAGCTTTCCCCCGCCCAGTATCTGGCCAAGCATTTTTTGCGAATCCGGAAAATTGGTAATCCCTGCCGGGCAAAAATTGCACAACTTATTTTTTACCCGTTCGAGGTCATCCTGTACCGGGTTATATATTCTGTCCTTCAAATTGCCTCCATATCATTTCCCCAGCCGGCTGGTTTCTTCCTCTATTACCGCCTCATCCAGCTTAACAAAGAGAGGCTGAGGGGCTACCAGCTTCTGCCCGGGCTCCAGGTTTGTTATTTTCCACCCCTGGTCTTCAATCTTTCCTGCGTAACCTAGATACTCATGCAGTTTCTGGGAAGAAAACGGGAGGAAGGGGTACATAACTGTTTTTAATATATCTATCACAGATAGCGCAGTATAAAGCGCAGTGGCAGCCTTCTGCCGATCCTGTTTAATTACTTTCCAGGGAGATTTTTCTTCCAGGTAGCGGTTAGCGTCACCTGCCAGCGTCATCGCAGTACGTATTGCCTCCCGGAAGTGACACCCGGCGAGGTTGTTATCGATATGCCGGAAAGCCTCTTCTGCCCTGTCAAGCAGCGCCGAATCCACCGGATCAAAATCGCCTGGCTCGGGAACTGCCCCGTCAAAATTGCGGTGGGTCATGGTCAGCACTCTCTGAGCGAGATTGCCATAGGTAGCCACCAGTTCATCGTTGTTGCGCCTCACGAATTCGCGCCATGAAAAATCAGTGTCAGAAGTTTCGGGCATATTAACCGAAAGAAGGTAGCGCAGTGGATCCGGGTCATAGCGGGACAGATAATCCGGCAGCCACACCGCCCAGTTGCGGCTGGAAGAAAGCTTACGGCCTTCAATGGTGAGGTATTCATTTGACGGCACATCATACGGTAGGTTCAAGCCACCGTATCCCATGAGCATAGCCGGCCATATGATCGTATGGAAGGGAATGTTGTCCTTGCCGATAAAATAATAACTGCGAACGGTTTCATCCTGCCAGAAATCACGCCATTTTTCTGGTTCACCCGTAATCTGTGCCCATTCTTTTGAGGCAGACAGGTAGCCGATAACCGCTTCAAACCAAACGTATATGCGCTTGCCCGGATAGCCTTCTATGGGAAGTTCTATCCCCCAATCGATATCGCGAGTGATAGCACGATCTCTGAGTCCATTTTCAAGATAGCTCAGAGTAAAGCGATAAACATTGGGGCGCCAGAGGTCTTCTTTGGTTTTTACCCATTCTATCAATCGTTCCTGAAAAGCCGAAAGCCTCAGGAAAAAATGTTCAGATTCCTTAAATTCGGGCTCGCTTGAGCACAAACCACAGCGCGGGTATTTCAAATCAGCCGGGTTTAATGGCTGGCCGCATTTATCGCACTGGTCTCCCCGTGCTCCATCGTAGCCACAAAGCGGGCATTCGCCTTCCACGTAGCGATCGGGCAGAAAACGCCGGCATTTTGCACACCACGGTTGCTGAACAATATCCTTATAGATATCTCCCTGGTTATAAAGCTTAAGGAATATATCCTGTGATACTGCAGCATGGTTGGGGGTATCGGTGTGGGTAAAAAGGTCAAAGCTTATGCCGAGTTTTTCCCAGCTTTCAAGAAAAGAGTGGTGATATTTTTGGGCAACTTCCAGGGGAGACACACCTTCTTTCTCAGCCGAGATAGTTATCGGAGTTCCATGCATGTCCGACCCGGTGACCATCAGTACCCGATTGCCTTTGACCCGGTGGTAACGGGCAAAAATATCAGGGGGCAGATAAGCTCCGGCGATGTGTCCCATATGTAGAGGGCTGTTAGCGTAAGGCCACGCAACCCCGATATAGATGCGTTCTGTCATAAATCAGGTATTACCAGCAAATCAAGCAACGGTGCTTTATTCCTGGCCAACCTCCGGTATCGGCAGGAAGGTTAGTATCTGCTCCCCTTTTTCTTTTTTGTAATGGGCATAGTTTTTTTCCAAAGCGCATTTTACACAATAGCGCACAGGGGTTCCGCTTTCTACTTCTACCCCGTTCTCTTCATCAACTACAAGATAGCGTTGCGGATACGGTATCGTGCTCAAGCAAATATCGCATCTTACATTACCCAGTGATATACAACCTCTTCGCATCTATTACTTCTCCTCTTATGATTTGGCTGTTTTTATTCCTCAAGCCAGGCGCGGTATATATCCCTCCGCTTGAGGCCTGTTTCTCCGGCTAGTATACTTACGGCATCTTTTGCCTTCATGCCAGAGTTTTTCATTTCTTTTATCCGGCTGTTTAGTTCATCACCGCTACCAGCTTCATCTTCCCTCCAGCCCTCTATAACCAGCGTAAACTCGCCCTTAGGACGTTCAAAATAATCCAGAGCCTGGCTTACCGTACCGCGAAATATCTCTTCGTATACTTTGGTAATTTCGCGGCATACGGAAATACGCCGATCACCGAGTATCTGCATTATATCACTAAAAGCATCTCTAATCCTATGCGGAGCTTCATATAAAACCAAAGTTGCGCTTTGACGGGAATTATCAGCCAGAAGACGTTTTCTTTCTGACGTTTTCCGCGGTAAAAAACCTAAAAACAAAAAACTGTTCGCAGGCAAAGCGCTGGCTGCAACCGCACTTACTACCGCAGATGGACCGGGCACCGGAACTACCCGCACCCCTTTTTGAGCCGCTGCTACAATCAATTCATATCCGGGGTCAGAAATTCCGGGCATTCCGGCTTCCGAAACTACGGCAACATCTCCCTCCTGGAGTTTTTCCAGTATGAAAGATATCTTCCCGGAGTTACTGTGTTCATAATAACTGCACAGCGGAGTATGTATATCGTATTTTTTTAACAGAATCGCTGTTTTACGAGTATCTTCGGCAGCAATCAACGCCACTTCTTTTAATATCCTGATAGCCCTCAGGGTAATATCTTCCAGGTTACCTATTGGTGTAGCAACCAGGTAAAGGCAATGTATCACAAGGCTCTCCAAAGCTGTAATTATAGCTTATACCGCCACAAGCGTCTAACCGTTTAATTTTATCGCCGGGGGATTTCTGCCTCAGACGGGTTTTTACGAAGCATGGATTAATGACGTTTTTTTACCTGCACAATATATTTATGTAATGC
>JAQUQL010000053.1 GCA_028716145.1 Dehalococcoidales bacterium | reverse complement strand
TAAAGCAGGGTTAAGTTAAAGTGACAGAAATACTAAAAAACAAAAACCTGGCCACCAGGTTCCAGATTCTGGTTGAGATCGCTGATAAAGGCCCATTTATTCAGCAGCGCCAGATCGCAAAGACGCTCGGCATCACCCCACAGGCAGTTTCGGAATACATATCCCGCCTCACTGCTGATGGAATGCTTATTACCGAAGGCCGCTCCTGCTACCGCCTCAGCGGAGAAGCCGTCAACTGGGTTATAAAAATGCTGAGGGAGATGGATAATTACAATAGCTTTATCCTGAAAGCCATTAACAACATCGCAACCTGTGCCGCGGTTGCTGAAGATGATATTGCAAAAAATACTGAGGTAGGCCTGAAAATGAAGGGCGGCCTGCTGTATGCCTCCAGCCAAACCGGAACCGGGGCAACCGGAATTGCTGCTACCAGCGCCGGCGCGGGGGAAGATATCGGCATAACTGCAATCAAGGGTATAGTGGAACTCACTGTGGGGAGTGCTGGAATAATAAAGATTCCCGGCGTGGAGCGAGGCGGATCCAATAAAGTTGATTACAAAAAGCTGAAAAAGTTCTCCACCAGCTACGCACCGATATTTGCTCTGGGCATAGAAGCTTACATCACCTGCCAAAAATGGGGCGGCGAGTTCCAGTATTTCGGTGTGATTGAAGCGGCCATAGAAGCTGCCAGAAGTGGGCTTAATCCACTTGTGGTTTGTGCTGAGGGAGAATCCTCCGGGCTCATACGACGCCTGACAGATGCCGCCATAAGTTACCAGGTTTTTGAAGCCGCGCTTGTTTGACCAACAAAGTTCTTAAAAACCTTGTTTTTCTGTTAACCCCTATTGATAGTGCGTACAACAAAGCTTATAATATAGTTAGGCATAGCCTAACTATTCGGTGGAGGTTATTGGCCGTATTATAAAAATGGGCATTTTTCTTTACTACGGGCACAATCCGCGTGAGATTCTTCGTTGCACTCGAGAATGACACGTGTTTTCGTTACCTGTGTCATTCTGGATGAGGGCGACAGCCCGAAGAAGGATCTTTTCCGTAATGGTGCCCGCTGTAACACGGGGATGTTTACGAGAGGGCGGGCACAATTCTTATAAGATTCTTCGCTAACGCTCAGAATGACAGGGGAGCTCGGGAGAGCCGTACTACCATAAGGGAGACTGAATAAAATGGAGAAGCAACAAGAAAACCTGGTTAATGAAATACTTAAAACTTCAGAAGAACTGTTTAACATCATAAAACCGCGCATCCCGCTCGAATACCTGAGCAGTGATGTTACCATCGCCCAGTTACGGGTTATGCTGGTTCTATATACCGATGGACACAGTAAAATGAGTGGTATAGCCGGCCAACTTGGGGTTGCACTTCCAACCGTTACCGGCATTATGGACAACCTGGTTAAGAAAAAACTGGCTTACCGGCGGACTGATGATTCGGACCGCCGGGTGGTTATCTGCTGCCTGACCGATAAAGGTGAAGAGATGCTCAACGGGTTGTGGATGATGGGCAGAACGGAAATGAAAAAGCTTTTAGACGGGCTGGGCGAAGAAGAACTGAAAAAATCAGCCGAAGTTGCCCGGCTTTTACTGGCAAATGTAACCCGCACCCAAATTGACTCCCCGGAGGTTTAGCACTATGGAAAAGATTTTCGAAGCTCTTGCCAGATTTATCGAGCGCCACCCGCGCTGGTTTATTGCAATCGCGCTTGTAATAACCGCAGCTGCGGTCCCCGGTATCACGATGCTTGAAACTGAAACCGGCTTTTCCGCACTGGTCTCAGACGAGGCAGAAATTTCGGTAAACAATACCCGCTATGAAGCAGAGTTTGGCGGTGAACCTTTTACAGTTCTACTAAAAGGTACCACGGGAGACATCCTCTCTCCTGTTAACCTTGAGCAGATGGCAAAGCTCGAACAATTTCTGCTCTCAGATGAGCGCTATTGTTGTGTTACCAGCCCTCTTGCACTGCTTGAGGCAGTAACCGGTGCCACTTATGAGCAGAATCCGGAGGTTATTCTATATGCAGCTTATGACCAGCAGGGAAACCTCAATCCGGTTATTGCCCCCCTCTTCCCGGATTCAGAGCATGGACTGGTTCAGGTAACACCTGCAGGTAATTTAAATGACAATGAATCTCTGCTGGCAGCGCAAACAATCGAAAACTTTCTCGACGATAACCCATTTAACAAAGCAAGCGCAACCGTAATCTCCGATGCCGGGCTTATAAACTCGATAACCATTTCCATCGGGAGTAATATCGCTATCCTGCTAGGGCTCGCAGTGGCGGTTATGATTGTTGTGCTCTTGCTTTTTTTCCGCATACATTGGCGCCTGCTTTCGCTGGGCATGGTAGGTATGAGCGCTTTATGGACATTTGGGCTGATGGGCTACCTCTCAGTACCCATGAGTATGGCTACCATGGCAGTACTGCCCATTCTGATAGGCCTGGGAATAGATTTTTCTATCCAGTTCCAGAACCGCTACCAGGAAGAGATAACCCGCTGTGGTTCGGTTGGTAGCGCCATCATCATATCCATCTCCCGCATGTTACCGGTGGTAGGAGTAGGTTTGCTGGCAACCATAGCTGGCTTTATAACCTTGTTCGTATCTGACGTACCCATGATAAAAGATTTTGGTTTGATGCTCTCGGTTGGTATCATCTTCAGCTTCATACTCGGTCTCTTCCTGCTGCACAGTGTTATATATGTTGCTGACCGGCGCACTCCGGTAGAAAAACTGAAAACCAAATCCAAACAAGCCAGCGGCCGCGTAGAAAGAATGCTGACAGTCCTGGGGAGAAACGCCATCAGGCATACTATCTGGGTTTCTGCGATAGCGCTGGTGCTGGCGGTTGCGGGGGGATATTTCGACAGCCGCCTTGCAATCAACACAGACTACGAAGAACTTATGCCGCAGGATGAACCCGCCCTGGAAGAGATGAGATACCTGAGAGAAATCACCGGCAGCGGCGGGCAACTGCGCTTTTTAATCGAGGCAAGTGATGTAGCCAGTCCTGAAGTTATAGAGTGGATGCAAGAGTGGGAAAACAAAGCGCTGGAAACCTATCCCCAGATCCATTCTGTAAACAGCCTGGCGACACTGATAACCCAGTCTACCGGCGGAATCATACCTCCGGCTGAACAGATAAAGGGCATTATTAGCTCCAGCCCGGAGATATTTACTTACGGCCTGGTTTCAGACGAATCATCAATGGCAAGCATTGCTTTTAACACCAGCTATATTTCCATGGAAGAGGTCCACGACCTTATTGGCAACCTGAAAAATCTTGCTGATACTCCACCGGGAATATCAGTAGCCTCAGTGGGTACAATGGCACTCGGGGCGCAAACCATAGACTCAGTAATCGGTTCCCGCATGCTGCTTAACCTGCTTTGCCTGGTTGCTGTTTTCATAATAATACTGCTCAGCTACCGCCGGCTGGTAAGCGCCATTTTAACAGTGTTGCCAGTTGCTGCGGTAATCGCATGGTCTTCGATGGTGATGTACCTGATCGATATCCCGCTTAATCCTCTCACTGCAATCCTGGGGGTGTTGATAATCGGCATCGGCACCGAGTTTATGGTAATGATCAACGGGCGCTACAGAGAAGAAAAGAGCTTGGGGGAGGCACCGGAGGAAGCCATGGTAACGGCAATAACCAAAACTGGCCGGGCTGTTATGGCAACAGCTCTTACCACACTCGGCGGGTTTGCGGTAATGATCGTATCCAGTTTTGTGATGATTCGTGATTTCGGCATCGTAACGGTTATCGGCGTACTGCTTTGCCTTTTGATTTCTCTTGGAGTCGTCCCGGGCTTGATAGTCTGGTACGATAATGCCAGGGGCAGAAGAGAAAAGCATAAAAAGCCTGCCTGATACAAAACCCGCATTGGAGGATGAAACATGGAAGTTAAAAACCGGGTACTGGCTATCGGCGCCAGCCCGCGCAAGAACGGCAATTCTGATATTTTGCTAAAACAGGCGTTATCAGGAGTAGCAAGCGCAGGTACTGAATGTGAAGCCATTCAACTGCGAGATTACCACTTTATGCCATGCACCGGATGTGAAAGGTGTCAAAACAGCACGCACTGCAGCGGCCTCAATGATGGTATGCAGCTGTTATACCCCAAACTTTTGGAGGCTCGAGGGCTGGTGCTTGTTTCTCCCAGCCATAACTGTAATATCACCGCCTGGATGAAGGCTTTTATCGACCGGCTGTACTGCCTTTACCAGTTTACTAAAGACCGCCCGCGGCAGTATACGAGCAGTATTTCCGGGCAGGGACGTAAAATGGTGCTCATTGCTATCGGTGAGCAGCCGCAATACGAGATAGCCATCGGCCTCACTATGGACGCCATGCGGATACCGTTTGAGTATCTGGGTTACGAACTGATTGGAGAACTACCTGTACTGGGGGTTTTCGATAAAGGCGCAGTAAGAGCTGACACAGAAGCTATGGAAAAAGCCCAAAATCTTGGAGCGCAACTTGCACTAGCGATAGCTGATTAGATATAAAAGCCCGCCACATTTTTTTAACTGAACACGGTTTTTCTATTGCTATTGAAGCGCACTGCCAATATAATCAGTTAGAGCCTCAAGGAGGGTAATAATGAAGCTAAATATGGGAACTGCAGACAGAACAATCCGGGCAATACTTGGTATAGCCGCATTGGTAATTGCTCTTTTCTTTGTAGCAGGAGTTTGGGACATTGTGCTCTATATTTTCGGGGCAATAATGGTGATAACTGCCGCTTTAGGTGTATGCCCGCTTTATATACCGTTTAACATTTCAACCAGGTAAGTTAAATGTGGCATTCTCAAGTACTCATTAACTCGTGCCACCCTGGAGCGAAACGAAGGGCCTCACACGAAAAATTGTGTCACCCTTGAGCGCAAGCGAAGGGTCTCACACGGATTGAGCTTGTCTTTTCGTAAACACTCCCATGTTACGACGGGCGCTATTACGGGGAAGATCCTTCTTCGGGCTCTCGCCCTCATCAAGGATGACACAAGTAATTGAAACGCCCTCCTCTGGATGACACAGCTATGAAGGCAACCACCCTCGAGGGCAGTAATTAAAGAGGGGGCGCATTTGCGCCCCCTCTTTAATAAACTAACCAGTTATTACTATGAAAGCCAGGAATCAACTACATTCTGGTTTTCCTCAACCCACTGGGCAGCTGCTTCCGCCGGGCCCATACCATCGACGTTGATCATATACATAATTTCGCCGAGCTGTGCGGAAGTCATCTTCCAGTTTTCCAGGAAAGAGGTAACTTCCGGGAAATCTTCCCGGAAACCTTCCCGGGCGACTACAACGATCTCTTCCTGCCCGCCCAGAGTTTCATCCGGGTCCTCAAGCATTTTGAGATCATAAGCTGCAAACTTCCAGTGAGGAGCCCAACCGGTTACGGCGACCCAATCCTGGTTGTTTATAGAGCGTTCCAATTCGGCTATCATAGCCGCTTCACTCGATTCACTGAGTTCCCAGTCATCCAGGCCATAATTGGGCATGAGGGCATTCTTGGTAGCCTCCATGACGCCGGCAGAGGGATCGATACCAACGATGCGGTTGTCGAACTCTTCCGCATGGTCTGCCATCTCGGTTAGTGAATCAATGGTTACGTAATCCGGCACCACGATTGCCAGAACGGCTCCCTCGTAAACAGCGCCGATCCTGTCGACATCGTCCTTGTGGGCTTCCCAATAGGACTGATGAGTATACGGGAGCCAGGCGGTAGTAATGAAATCCTGATCACCGGTAGCGATGGATTCCCACATAACACCAGCTGCAACCGAGCTAAGTTCCACAGTGTAACCTTGTGCTTCTAAAATATCCTTTGCAAGAAAGGCTTCTGCCTCTGCTCAGGCCCATTCCACATAGGGAATCTTTATGACGTCTTCTTCTTGTGCGCAACCTCCGGCAAGGCCGGCGGTCATAACAACAGCAGCCAATGCTGCCATTGCTGAAAAACGGAATTTATTAAACATTTTCTCCTCCTTCTTTTTGTTTAATAGTTTTGGGTTGCCTTTTTAGGGCTACTTTCTTCTATTAAGCATTCCCTCCTTTCTCTCAAATTCATTATCTAAACTTCGGTTTCTTTCACTTCTTCGGAGACTGTAGCTGCTTCGGCCTCTTGTGCTTCCAGCCTGGCTTTACGCCATTGCTTGACACGATTGATAATCCGGCCAGATGGAGTGACCTTGCCAGAACCAATGTTGCGGCTAACGCGATCCAGAACCATAGCCAGGATGACTATCGCCAGGCCGCTTTCAAAACCCAGGGCAAGATCAAGCCGGTTAACCGAGCGCATAACTTCAGCACCAAGCCCGCCGGCACCAATCATGGAGGCGATAACCACCATGGAGATACCCAGCATGATGCACTGGTTTACACCCGCCATAATACTTGGCATAGAGAGTGGAAGCTCAACTTTTCTGAGCACCTGCCGGTCACTGGCGCCAAACGCTACCGCCATCTCTTTCATATCTTCCGGAACCTGAGTTATCCCCAGATACGTCAGCCGAACAGGTGGCGGAATGGCAAATATTATGGTAGCAAATATGCCGGGAACAACACCGATACCAAAAAGCATTACAGCAGGAATCAGGTAGACGAATGCCGGCATGGTTTGCATGAAATCCAAAACTGGCCGCATAGCTGCTTCCAGCTTGGAAGAACGGGTCATCAGGATGCCCACCGGTATCCCGATGAGGAGAGCGATGATCACAGAAATTACCACCAGCACCAGACTGCTCAGCATCTGTGGCCACAGTCCTATATTCCATACCAATGCCAACCCAACCATGCTGAGAAGAGCAGTGGTTTTACTGGTTACAAGCCATATCAGCAGTGCAAATATTAATATAAGAATGATAGGGGGAACAGCCGACAGGCCATCGTTAAATCCGCCGGTGATGGTATCCAGAACATTTTTTATGATGTCGAAAATTATGGAAAGATGCTCGATTATCCATCTGACAAGCCACTCGATGGCAGCACCGATTTCCAGCTTGGGGAGACTAAAGTTCAGCAATGCCGTCGCCCCCCTTTCTCTCATCCAAACTCTCAACCAGGGTGTTGTGAGTTATCACTCCCAGGAAGCGTCCCACATCATCGACTACCGCAAGCGCCCTTTCCGCCTGGCGTAACACGGGATAAACATCCCTCATGATGGTATCGCCCTGGATAGTATCAGCATTGCGAATGAAATCTTTGATGCCTGCCCCTTTTTGCCTGGAAGCAGGAATAAGATCTTCCCGGGTTATAAAACCTGCCAGTTTACGCCTGGCACCGGTTACAAACAGGTAATCCGTATCCGCTCTTTTCATGCGGTGCAGGGCAACCGAAACGCTTTCAGTATCACGGATGGTCTCCGGAGGCCACTTGGAAATGCTGGCCGCATCCAGAATTTTGGATACGTCTATTCCAGTCAGGAACTTCTCTACATACTCATTGGCAGGTTCTGCCAGAATTTCATCAGCTGTACCGATCTGTTCAATGGCTCCATCGCGCATGATGGCGATACGATCACCCAGACGCAAGGCTTCATCGAGGTCATGAGTTACAAATACTACCGTTTTCTTGATTTCACGCTGAAGGGTTACCAGTTCTTCCTGCATCTCCGCCCGTATGAGGGCATCAAGCGCGCCAAATGGCTCATCCATTAATAATATGTCAGAATCCATAACCAGCGCTCTTGCCAGGCCGACCCTCTGCTTCATACCACCGGAGAGTTCCTGCGGCATCTTGTTTTTCCAATCTCCCAAGCCGACGGAATCCAGCGCCTCACCAGCTTTGGCTCGCCTTTGCTCACGCTCAACTCCCCTGAGCTCAAGCCCAAAGGCGACGTTATCAATAATTGTCCGATTGGGAAGAATGGCAAAATGCTGGAAAACCATACTGATTTTTTCACCACGCAGGCGGCGCAATTCCTTTTCTTCCATGTTTTCTACCGGCTCTCCATCAATCAGCAGGGAGCCACTGGTTGGCATAAGCAGTCCGTTGATACAGCGAAGCAGGGTTGATTTGCCTGAACCGGAGAGGCCTATAAGAACAAACATCTCTCCTTCAGCAACTTCAAAATTGACACCGGCAACACCAAGGGTTAGACCGGTCTCTGCCAGGATTTCGCTCCGGTCTTTACCCTGGTTGAAAAGCTCAAGCGCTTTCCCGGTATCATCGCCATATATTTTTACAAGGTTTTTTGCTTCTATTTTTGCTGTCAAATTCGCTCCTTT
>JAQUQL010000052.1 GCA_028716145.1 Dehalococcoidales bacterium | reverse complement strand
CTCGAGGGATTATGTTGAAGAGCACCATCCGATCTGGTACAACGAAATGACAACCGGCAAACAACGCGCTTACAAACCATTTGGATATGAGGAGGATAGAAGTGAATAATAAAAAGATAACCCTGGGATTGCTTTTCGCTCTTGTCCTTCTTATGATCCCGGCTCTTTCTGCCTGTGGATACGAATCCTCAAGCGCAGATGGTGTACGCCACATCCCCCATGATGTAGACTTGAAATTTGAAAACTGCTTTGTCTGCCATACCGGCGGCCCTGTTCCTGCAGGTGGAGAATTACTCGGTGAAGTGCACAAGTCTTACCCTTTGATAATGTGCTCTTCGCCGGCTTGCCACCCTGGTGCTCCTGTAGAGCCGACTACTCAGCCGACTACTCAGCCGACAACTCAGCCCACAACTGAGCCCACTACTGAGCCGACTACAGAACCCACTACTGAGCCGACTACTGAGCCGACTACAGAACCCACTACTGAGCCCACGACTGAGCCGGGCGGCGAACCGACTGCTGAAAATGCCCCGGCTATCACCAGCCACGCTACCGGAACAGGCTATGACGGCCTTTGCGGCCTCTGCCATATGATCGGCGGCACCGATCCCATGCCCGATGATGGCTTTCATCCGGATTTCGATGTAGCTGAATGCTACGATTGTCACAAAGCCGGATAAAAAGTAACCTGGTTTAAATACGCTCCTAAAACCACCGTTGCTCATGAGCAACGGTGGTTTTTTTATCCTTTTCGAGTTAGCAACGATTACCGTTTTGTGTTATAATCGCGATGAATGTTTACAGCTTTTAAAAACAGAAAAGTACTTCTGGGCGGGATAATAATTGGGCTGGCCATTATATTTTTAGCCTATATGGGGTTTCAGGGTGGCAACAGTTATTATTTCACCGTTGCCGAAGCACTTGAACAGAAGGATAATGTAGGCCAGAGCCAGGTAAGGATCCAGGGCGAGGTTGCCGAGGGGTTCCTAAGCAGTGGAGCCGGCCAGAATCTTACCTTCACCCTGCTTCATATCGACGATGACGGAGCTCAATCAGAGCCTGCCAGTATCAATGTAAACTACACCGGTGTAATTCCAAATAACTTTGAAGCCGGGCGACACGTGGTGGTTGAAGGCCGTTTTGCCGATGGCGGCAGCTTCACCGCCACCAAGGTCATAACCGCCTGTGCCTCCAAATACGAATCGGCTTAATCAATATTGACAGGCAGGAACGATGGCAGAATTAGGCTACATCACGCTGGTGCTTGCCCTGGTTGGAGCACTTTTTGCCCTGGTTGGATTTATATATGGAGGCCGGGAAAAAGCTTCGTGGCTTAACCGCAATGCCCGTAAATCCGCAACCTGGGTTTTTATACTTCTCACTGCAACTGTAATCATCCTGGAAGTGGCCCTCCTTACCCATCACTTTGAATTAAAATACGTTTATCAATATACAAGCACCGACATGTCTCCCCTTTATCTCTTCAGCGGGCTGTGGGCAGGCAACGCCGGGTCACTTTTGTTCTGGGCATGGACTATTTCCATATGTGGTTTTCTCCTGGTACTGCGCCAGCGCCCGGGAAAACGAGAACTTACACCCTATACCATGGCAGTCGTCATGTTTGTGCAGATATTTTTTATTATTTTAGTACTCTTTCTTGCCAACCCCTTTGCTCAACTGGACGCAAGCACCTTTCCGGTGGTGCCCTCAGAAGGAGTAGGCATGAACCCCCTCCTGGAAAATCCAGGCATGCTGTTTCATCCACCAACTCTTATAGCCGGTTGGGCAATCTTTACGATTCCTTTCGGTTTCGCTGTTTCAGCCCTGATTAACAATAAACTGGACAACACCTGGATAAGCCAGTCAAGACGATGGGCGGTAATGGCATGGTTACTGCTTGGTGTAGGCAATATCCTGGGAGCATGGTGGGCTTATGCCGAACTCTCCTGGGGCGGCTACTGGACGTGGGACCCCATAGAAAATGCCGGGCTTGTGCCATGGCTTCTCTCTACCGCCTTCATTCATTCAATGGTGGTACAAAAACGCAGAGGCGGATTCAAGTTCTGGAACATAGGCCTTGCGGCTGCTGTTTTTATCACCATCATGCTTGGGGCTTTTCTGACCCGCAGCGGAGTGCTCCAGTCCAAACACACTTTCCTTCCTTCCACCATGGACAGCTTCTTTCTGGCTTTGCTTATTATTGCCCTGGTCGGATCTATCGGGCTCGTTATTTGGAGACGCCGAGAACTAAAAACCGAAATGACCATCACCAATATGGTCTCGCGTGAAGCTACCTTCCTGCTGACCAATATCCTTTTTATCGGTTCGGCAGTGGTAATTCTCGGCGGAACACTGTCACCTCTTTTACCCGGTTCACCTACCATGGACGCCACCTTCTTCAACCGGGCAGTTTTGCCCATTTTTATCGCCATAATTCTTCTTATCGGGCTATGCACCTCAATAGGATGGAAACGCCCACAGGCACGGAAAATCAGATCTACCTATATAATTTCTACAGTGATAAGCCTGGCGGTAATAATTGTACTGGTGATAACCGGCTTAAGAGAATGGTACGCACTTGTACCTGCTTTTTTTGCACTGTTTGCCATCATCACTTCTATTTTAGTATGGATAGGAGACTGTCTTTCCAGACGAAGAGCTCTTTCGGAAAACATTTTCAGGTCTGCAATTAACCTGGTTCGCACCAACCGGGCACGCTATGGCGGGTACCTGGTGCACATATCAATCGCCATTATGGCCATAGGGATAATCGGCTCTACTGTATACGACACTGAGACTACTGCGGTACTAGCTCCAGGCGAAAGCTTCACTATTAACGATTATGAGATCACCTATGAAACCTTGCTTGGCAGTGGAGATGGAAGCCGCATGGAAGTTTGGGCAGAGCTGACCGTTACCGAAAACGACAGCTTGATAGGTAGCATGAAACCCCTCAAGCTTTTCCACCGGAGTTATGAAGGAGCCATGAGTAAAGTTGCCATACGATATTCACTGGTTGAAGACCTTTACATCAGCCTGACCGGATGGGAACCGGTAGATGGTGAAGATCTTACCAAAGGCTATTGGGCAGGATTTATGGCGAAAGTGAATCCACTTATCAGCTGGATATGGATAGGAGGTTTTCTCCTGCTTGGGGGAGGACTGCTCTGCTACTGGCCTAAGGGTAGAAAAGAGCCAGCTTCTGGCAGTGAAGAATAAGCCTGGCACGTATTTACCCAAAGGCCATTATTAATTATGATAAATTCGATCGAGGTAAAAAGCCTCTGCCGGAATTTTGGCAGTTTTAAAGCCCTGCAAGACGTTTCACTGGTGGTGAAACCTGGTGAAACCCTGGCTTTGTTCGGGCACAATGGAGCCGGTAAAACAACTCTCTTGAAGGTTATGTCTACTGTGATGAAACCCTCCAGCGGAAGTGTGGAGTATGGCGGCCGGGATATACACAAGGATTCAGGGATCGTCCGTGCAAACCTGGGGGTTATCAGCCACCGCAGTTTTCTTTATTCCAGCCTCACCGCTTATGACAACCTGGTTTTTTATTCGAAACTATATGGGGTTGTTGATCGTGAAAAACGCATCAAACAACTCCTCTCCAGCCTGGGTTTAAAAGCTCGTATGTATGATAAGGTCGGCACTTATTCGAGAGGAATGCAACAAAAGCTGTCGATAGCCCGCGCGCTACTGCACCAACCGGGGATAGTGCTCATGGATGAACCGGAATCCGGACTCGATAACAAGGCATCTGAGAGCCTTTGGAAGTTACTGAGCGAAGAACAGCGCACTGTTGTTTTTACCCACCACAACCTTGAAAAAGGATTTGCAGCAGCAGACCGGGTTATGATTCTGTCACGCGGGAAAGTGTTTTTTGCGCCGGATGGCAAATGCTCCCTGGCAGAGCTGCAGGATGCATACTCCGCGAGCTTGGAGACTGCATGAAAGAGCTAAGATACGCTTTCACTATTGCATCCAAGGATGTTTTAACCGAGATCCGCACCAGGGAAGTTTTGTCTTCAGTGGTGATTTTTGCCGTACTAGTTATCATCATTTTTAACTTTGCCTTCGGCTCCAGCGAGCAGGCAGCAGGGCTGGTAGCACCTGGTATTCTTTGGGTTACATTTGCTTTTACGGGAATACTCAGCCTTAATCGTTCTTTTATCATGGAAAAAGAGGAAGATTGCATTGAAGGCTTGATGGTTGCACCCTTGAGCCGGGAAGCTGTATATCTGGGAAAATTTTTCGGAAACACGTTTTTTATTCTCCTTATTCAACTTATCGTTATTCCGATATTCAGTCTGTTGTTTAACATCAGCTTTTTTAATTTGGAACTGGTCACGATTACCATTCTAGCCACTCTCGGGTTTGCCTCGGTTGGCACCCTTTTTGCCGCCATGGCAGTCAATACCCGTGCAAGAGAGCTGGTATTACCGGTGCTTTTCTTTCCGGTAATAACCCCGGTCCTTATTGCCGCCGTAAATGCTTCAGCCCAGGTACTGGACGGGCAAAGCTTTGGTGCTATTTCCCAATGGATGGGAGTTATGGGAGCCTTTGATGTGATTTTTATAGTTGCAAGCTATCTCATATTCAGCTTTATAATTGAGGAGTAACTGGTATTTTAGCCCGGAGGGATTTATGAAACGTAAAATTTTATTCGCCCTTTCTTCTGTGCTGATTTTGCTGTCTTTCTACATGGTACTGGTTTTCGTGCCGACAGAAATAGACATGGGAATCGTGCAAAGGATTTTCTACTACCATGTACCATTGGCATGGATTGCTTTCCTGGCATTTTTCGTGGTCTTTACAGGCTCTATAATATACCTGGCAAAAAGGAGCACAAAATGGGATAACGTAGCCAGTGCCTCCGCAGAAATCGGGCTTGTTTTTATTAGCCTGATGCTGATAACCGGCTCCATTTGGGCAAAACCAGCCTGGGGAGTATGGTGGATATGGGAACCAAGGCTGACCACCTCTCTGGTGCTGTGGTTCATATATGTTGCCTATTTTATCGTAAGGGGCTATGTTTCCGGCGAAGAAAGAAAGGCACGTTTTGGCGCAGTTGTAGGGATTATCGGTTTCCTGAACGTACCACTGGTTTTCCTTTCAGTTACTCTCTGGCGCACTCAGCACCCGCCGCTGACAATCTTTTCCGGTGGCCTGGAACCCCCCATGCTGGCAACACTTCTGGTTTGTCTTGTTGCTTTCAACTTTCTGTATTTCTATCTGCTTTCAGAAAGAAGCATGATGAAAAATGACGAACGTATGTTAAGCCAAATTAAAGAAACAATAGCACGGAGGAACGCATAATGGAAAACGCAGGTTATCTGCTTGCTGCCTTTATCATAATCTGGGCTGCTCTACTGGCATACATCTTTATCCTGGCAAGAAAACAGGCCGGCATACGCCGCGAAATCGAGCTCATCCGGGAAAACCTGGCTGAAGTAGATCAAAAATAATAATTGCGGCTGGTTTGTTTGAATATCAGGCCTGCAACCAGTCCAGCCAGCAAACCGCCCAAATGCGCCTGCCAGGCAACCCCAGACATAAAGGAAAGTATTATGAAACCTCCGATAACCGCAACCCATAGTGGCATTGGTATTGGAATAGGGAAAATAATAACCTTTGTGTTGGGAACCAGTATGGCAAGCGCTCCACCCAGTGCAAATACAGCCCCTGAAGCACCTATCGCCAACGAATACGGAGCCAGCAGTACAAAGAATGCGCCTCCCAACATGCCCCCTGCCAGATAAATAAGGGCAAACTTCTTTACACCCACCAGCCTGAGCACATAATTTCCAAAAAAATAAAGGGTAAACATATTGGCAAAAAGATGAAACAGGTCATAATGGGTAAAAACACTGGTGATGAGCCCCCATGGCCTTTCAACAAAAAGCGGCCTGCCCCACAAGCCCAGATATCCAATAAGATCAGGAAACAGCCGCACGGCAAAAAATACTAACACGTTGATTGCCAGTATTACGATTATTGGATTAAGATTACGCAAGTTGAAACTTCGTTGATAGTTCATTTGCCTCTCAATAATAAGGAAGTACTAGACTTTAACAGTTTAAGGCCAATACTGGCAAATCAAGCAGGCTATGAATGAACCTGGTTGCGGCCATTTTCCTTGGCACGGTAAAGAGCCCTGTCAGCTCGTCCCAGAAGGGTTTCCAGACTATCCTCTCCATCGTATGCAGAAACACCCAGGCTGACAGTAACCGTAAAACTGACACCACCTTCAGCCTGAAAAACTTCTCTGGAAATATCCTCCCGGATACGCTCAGCCACCTGGAATGCCTGGCTGGCATCGGTATTGGGCAAAACTATCAGAATCTCTTCACCGCCATAACGGCCAACGTGATCAGTATCGCGAAGATTTCGCTCAACTAAAACGCCGGTCTTTTTTAAAACCACGTCTCCCGCCTGATGACCGTAGGTATCATTTACTCTCTTGAAATGATCGAGGTCAATCATAACCAGACTAAAAGTAATGTTGTAACGTTTCGCCAGAAGAAAATGCTCGCTGGCAAACTCCAATATAACCCTTCGGTTTGGTATGCCGGTAAGGGGGTCAATAGATGCAAGCCGGTCAAGTTCTACATTTTTCCTGGCCAGCTCCCTTCGGGCGTTGACCAGTTCATTATTAAGAGCACTGATTTCATTAAACAGCTCATCATATTCGCTCTCCGGCCTGGCTTCTGTCACAGTTATAACCAAGCCCTCACTGGTTTTTAAGCCATTTAATGTAAAGCCCAGGCACTTCTCCCGGTCAAGACAAAATACCTCCCTGTTGAAGGAAGCTCCAGAAGATGATACCTCTCGTAAAAACGAGTCCAGTTCAAGCCTGGAAGCCGGGGAAAACAAACCAGCCAACCCCCTGCCATCCTCCAGCTTTTTACTTATTCCGATTCCATCAAATATAACTTCAGAGACTCTTCCGTTCAGATCACATAACAAGCCGGCTCCCTTTTGATTTATCAACGTCTGGGCTCCTTGTTACAGGCAATCTGATTGGCTATAATAACAGCCTGGCGTCCATCACCGGCATAACCATCAGCCCCCAGCTTCTCCCATAACCGTGGAACAACATTAAAGGGAAGACCTCCTACTATTACGGCTGGTTTTGTCTCCTTCCGGGCATTTTTGATCTCTTCAATAAGCCGGGCAGCTTTGGAAACATTAAATGTCATAGTCGCAGAAACAGCTACCAGATCCGGCTGCCAGTCGTGCACCGCTGCGATAATTGCATTTTCCGGGGTGCTGGCACCCAAAAAATATGTATCCCAGCCATCAAGCTCAAAGAGATCGCAGACCATGCGTATTCCCATTTCATGATATTCCCCTTCCACTGTAACCGCGACCATCCTGCAGCCCTTCCTGGGTGTGGCAAATATCCGGGGATACAATTGAGACATGATTAACTGGGTAATAGCAGTGGAGTAATGTTCTTCGGCTACGCTGATATTACCTGTCTGCCACAGCCGGCCAATTTCACGCTGTACCGGCTGAAATACGCGAAGATATATCTCGCCAACAGGTGTGCCTTTTGCAACCTCGTCGGTTATCAGTTCGAGTGCCCGGCTGCGATTACGCCCTAGAACAAGATCAAGATAAAGCCTGGACAAGCGGGAATACTTATCTGCGCCCGCAACAAAAGATGTGGGTTTGGAATCACTGCTTGCCGCTAAAAGCCCCGCTTCCAAAAACGGCTTAAGCAGATCTTTGCCCTGACCAAGACTTTCTCGGGCAACCTCTACTGTGATTCTAACCGCGTTCTCCAGGCTCCGGCTATCAAATCCCAGGCTGTTAAATAACACTTTAAGCCAGGATACATACTCACCAAACAGACTGGGTTCATCTACAATCAGAGCTTCGGCTAAAAACACCAGATGGTATCGAGCATCAGTGAGCGCCTTTTGCCTGCCCGCCTCTCCATACTTTTGCCATTTGTCTTTTTCCAGATCATATTGACGCCTGACTGCCTCTTCGGACAGATCCGCCAGATTGTTATAAATCGCTCTACCCTGCATTTTACTCATAATCCTGTAATCTCCCCAGACAGCCATGCTCACCGTATAATAACGGTTTGGTTATGTGTAATACAATTAGCAGTAATAACACGCGCCATCGGCATGTCCCAAATTAATAGCCGGCGGTTTCAGCACCGCCGGCTATTGCAGATTTTTAATACTGCCGGAAAAACTGTTGAAGGCTATTTCTTTTCACCTTCGATCATTTTGGTAGTTTTTACTTTTATCTGTTTCGGCCTGGCTTCTTCAGCCTTGGGAAGCGTCAGGGTAAGGACTCCGTTTTCAAATACTGCCTCAGCTTTATCAGCATTTACAGCGGCAGGTAAACTGATTGAACGGCTGAAAGAGCCATACCTTAGCTCCCTTCTGTAATAATTGGCTTCCTTTTCTTCCTGTTCTTCCCTGTTTT
>JAQUQL010000051.1 GCA_028716145.1 Dehalococcoidales bacterium | reverse complement strand
CGGCCATCTTTTTGAAATTCCAGCGTGAGGGATATGTAACCTGTAGCGTCCATTTTAATTCTCCTTTGTGCATGACGGACATTTACCATTCTAATCACACATTGCAACTCTGTCAACCAATATAAACGCCAATAGTTACCTCTTTTTTTGGCAACAGCTTGACTCGTATGGTTGGGTTGTTGAAGTCCTCTACTGCTTCAAAACCTGCGGAACGTTACCCTCAATTTCCATACCTGCATTACGGCCATGGTCGCTAAAAAGAAGGCTGTCCTGCCCACTAGCTGTATCGAAAAGTGTTACAGAAACAACCCCCTTCAAGCTTTCTGAAAGCCTCCCCTGCATATTGCCCTGCACCGGTGTTTTGAGTGAAGCGCCTTTAACATAGGAGGCTTCAACCTCCAGCCGGTGATGGCGGGATTTAACGTGAACGACAAGCTTAACCTGGTCATGAAGAAAATGTGCGCTTCGATCAAACAAAGCTCAACGCTGAAGGCAAGGAACCCCTTGATCTGAAAGTTTAAAATTTGGCAACTACCCGGGGTGATGGCACAGGATTTGACATCCTTTCCTTTGAAGGCACAGGGCAGGAACGGCTTATTGAAGTAAAAATCACATCTTACGGATGCAGAGCACCGTTCTTTGTAACTAGAAATGAACTGGAGGTATCTAAAAGAAAATCCCAAGAATACTATTTATACCGCATTTTTAATTTTCGCCGGCTACCAAAACTGTTTTATAAACAGGGTTCTCTTGAAGAATCTTTTAAACTGGATCCTACTGAATACATGGCAAAAATCTGGTAATTGTATCCTCAGAATTATCACCCCTTTTAACAATATCAATAACAAATTGACTAAAGCGCGGACTGCTGTAGGATTTAGTAAAAATAGTGAGAGCAACTCCTAAAAGTTGCTCTCACTATTTTAGTGTGCATTAACAGATAAGATAAATTTGATTATATGGGCAATTTCCCAAGAGCCTGCAGCTGATCTGCCACATCCTCAAGGCCAAGCTCTTCAAGCTTAGCCCTGGTTGGTACACCATTTTTCCAACCTCTTTGCTGCCAATATAAATTAAGAGCTGTTTCAAAACCCTCTCTAGGAATAAGCCTGTTTCCGGTGCTATCAGTTTCTTCGAAAATTACATCAAAGAAGGTGTCAACTGGGCCGTTGGTATAACCATCTCTTACCCAAATCGCCCTTTCGAGGTTGATACATCTTTCATCGAGCAGAAACAGCCTTTCCTGATTAATGTCTTCACCCAAAACAGCACTCAAGTATTCTTCCACGCAGTACATACTGTAGCTCATATGTTCACTCATATCTGCTGCCCCAAAGTTGTTTCCAGAGAAGGCACATCTAGGAGCACTGTCACACTCGTTTGCATAATTCTCATGGATTATTACTGCTTTAGCGAGTTCTTCTCCCCAATAGGCTGGATCTCCACCCTTGGTTGTGCCATAGAATTTTGTTTGGAATTCAGCGAATTTCTCGGCTGCTTTGTCGCCATAGAACGGCATCAATGAAGATACGTAAACCATGGGATAATCAATCATGTAAGTGATCGGTTTTCTGCCACGCCTGCTGCCAACTGCTGTATACAGACTGCCAGCTGGAGCTGCTTGGCCATAACCATATCCATGGAAAAGTGTGTGTCTCGGGATACCTCCAAATTCTCCTGCCTTTGGGTATTCCTTTTGATACATATATTCCATTTCACCACGGTTGGGGCCAAATTCCTCATGTTCCATTATGTATTTGACGGCTGGTCCCGCACCGCTGGCAATTATATCTCCAAATCCCTTTCTGTGCGCCACCATATAGAGCCACTGCTCCATGAACTCTTTGCTGCCGAATTTAGACCATGGTAGTCCAGAATTTTCTTCTGTAAGTATTCCTTTTCTGTGAGCTTCCCGCCACAAGTCAAGACCCTGGCTTGTTGCGCCATGGCTTACGGTTTCTATTTTAACCGGGTACCCCCTGTTATTACAGCCAACACTATTTGAATCAAGGCCAAGGTCATCAAGCGTCATCGTCCACTGGTAGCTTACTCTTCCAAAAGGAAGTCCACCATAATAATCCTGCTCAGGGCCATGCCACATCTGCAGCTCTCCACACTCCGCAGAACCGGTAGGCAGAGAACCATCCGCATATTCCCATTTGGTTTTACATCCCTTTAAACAAGCGGGGCATGCAGACCTGCGCATTCTTGCTTTACCAAGGCCACGCTCAACGATTTCTGCGCGGTCAGGAACACGTAGAAAGTCGGTTGTGTCTATATCAACCGTGCCAACAACCTCTTTGCCGTTGATAACGCGAACTTCACCGTCTCTCATTCCAATCAGACGCCTTGAAGCTTCGTTAACTTCAATCAGTTTGGCTGGATCGGCTGATTTTATTGACCCTGTTCCTCTAATAGCTATCGCCTTAAGGTTTTTAGACCCCATTACTGCTCCAAATCCACCCTGCCCATAAGCAGTACTGCAATCAACATTAATAACAGAAAATACAACCTGGTTTTCGCCGGCCGGGCCTATACAGGCTACCTGAATTTTATCCCCGTGAATCTTTTGCAGTTCTGCACGCGCACCCCGGGTTCCAGTTCTACCCCAGAGGCGCCCAGCGTCCCGAATCTCCACTTTGCCATCGTTAATCCAGAGATAAACCGGCTTGGATGCTTTGCCCTTGATTATGAATGCATCATAACCAGCATACTTCATTTCGTGCCCCCAAGCGCCAGCTGCTGAGCAGCAGTGGTAAGACTGGGAAGGATAGAGTATGGGAGCTTTTGCCGCGCATTGGCTTACAGCTGTCATAGAAGCACCGGTACCGGCAAGCGGCCCGGACGTGAAAATCAATGCATTTTCCGGCTCAAGCGCGCCAGCCTCAGGAGGTACCTCGTCCCAATAGAGCTTGGCCGCCAAACTTCTTCCACCGAAGTGTTTGGGTAAATAGTTGGAACTTGGAATCTCGGTTATCTGTCCGGAAGTCAGATCAACTTTAAGAATTTTTCCTGCGTATCCATACATTTCTGACATGTTTTATGCGCCTCCTATTCCTAAACCCAATGGAGTAAACCCGGTATTAACGCCATCAGGGTTAGTGTAGTATTTAAGAGCACCACTCGGGCAAGCTTTTACGCATGCAGGGTCGCCACCGCACAGATCACACTTAAAAGCCTTTTTGGTTGTTTTGTTGTAGAAGATGCGCGGCGGATCATATATGCAATGCTGTATGCATTTCTGGCATCCTACGCAGAATTTTTCATCTATCACCCGGGCACCTGTTACCGGGTCAACTTTTAATGCACCAGTTCCTCCTGTAGGGCATACGCGCATGCATTGTGGATCTACACACTGCATACAAGGTTCTACATAAGCATCAAATGTGTAGTTGTTATGCCCAATTTTTTGTATTCTTCCCAGTTCCATGGAACCTACACCTTCATTGGCGAGGGAACATGCGAGAGTACAAACGCCACATCCGAAGCATAATTCCTTATCAACTACCAGCACGCCTTTTGAAGGCGGAACTGACATCGGGAGGTTCAAATTTGTTCCTCCCCCGGAGGCAGCATCACCCTTATCGCCCTTATCACCTTTGGGACCGGTAATGTTATCAACTTCTTTCCATGTGCTGTTAGCTTTTTGCCAAACACTACCGTCATCGGTGTTTAAATAAAGGTCGCCATCGCTTCCCACGGTAGCAGCCGGTGCGCCACTGCCGGTATGCCATTTAGACCCATCAGAGCCTGCTTCCCCCTGAGGCCCTGGCGAGCCGGTTGGGCCAGTTATTCCAGCTGGTCCGGTGCAACCGACAAGGGCAGCCCCACTAAAAATAGCAGCTCCGGTAAGAGGTGCGGCTTTCTTAAGAAAATCACGCCTTGTATTTCCCGTTTTTTCTTCAGACATTAATTTCTCCTTTCTGTTAATAAATAAATGAAGCCATGTTTGCTTGTTATTTCCGGTATTTTCACCTCCAACCTGATAATCTCATCTGCTAATGCATGGCACTCGCGCCCGAAGTACTTTAAAAAGGAGCTTATTTGTAAGGGTTGTTGATATACTGGAAGTTATAAACACTCTCCCATGCGTCCAACATCTGGCATAAAAACCCGTCATAGCATTGACCTGGCGCTCGTTTACTGTTCAACCTTTCCTTGGTGGACGGTTTAACAGCTATCGATGTGCGTGTTTTATAATTGTTCATAAAAGACCTCTTTTTTGACGGCTTTAAATCCGCGATAACTAATAGTTGGGGCTATGTTTTCAAACAAACGCGGCATAAGCAACTATAACAGTGCGTGATACAGCTTTAATCTAGCAGGCGTAAAATAGTTACAGACCCAGTTAAACAGCATTTAGTCATATATTAAGGTCTCAGGGTTAAGAAAGTGTTAACAGGTGGGGGCTATGCAGTTAAGAAAAGTTAAGAATTTGTTAAATGCCGTAAAAAGCTAAGTTTCAGGCCGGCTAAGGTTTGACCAGGTAATAGCCAACCCCGATTTTAGTCATAATAATTCTGGGTTTTCCCGGCTCCTCTTCTATTTTTTGACGAAGATGCCTGATATGAACTTTCAATGTATCGATTGATCCATCATAATAATCTCCCCACACGGCTTTGGAGAGCGATGAGTAATTGACTACATAGGGATATTCTTTGATAAGCTTGTTAAATATTTCATTTTCAATACAGCTCAGGGTAATGATTGAGTTGTTCATAGTGATAGCACGCCTGCTGTAATCATAAGTAATGGACCTGAAAAACATCGGCGCGCCAGCTTCGGTTTCCATGCGCTCAACAATCAACCTCTTAACGCGCGCTATCAGTTCCATCTGTCTGAAAGGTTTAAATACATAGTCACTCGCGCCTGATTCAAGTGCCTGTACAATTGACGCTTCATCATTATTTACGGTTAAAACTAGTACTGGAATTCTGGAAAATAAACGCAAACGCTTTAGTACTTCGAGCCCGTCGATATCTGGCAAACCAAGGTCAAGTATTATTACATCCGGTGTTATAGATTCGGCAAGATTGATGCCTTCTTCTCCCCATCTGGTAGCAACTATTTCTATCGTTGGCCACACTAACTGGAAGCAGTAAGTGAGAGCCGTGATGATTTTATTGTCGTCTTCTACTATCAGTACTTTCATAATTTATTACATCCACTACAAGGGATTGTAAAATAAAAAACACTCCCCTGTGATCGGCCGCTTCTAACCCCTATAACCCCTCCGTGTAATTCTATAAGCATTTTGGCCAGCGAAAGCCCAATGCCGATACCCGAATGCGGCCGAAAATGCCCTTTTAGTGAATAATAAGGTTCAAATATTTTCTCTCTGTCGGTTACAGGTATACCAGGGCCTGCGTCTGCTATTTCAACTATTATGTTGTCGGTGGTATTATGGGCTGTTATCTCTATACGGCTTTTATCCGGGGAAAATTTAGAGGCGTTATCAAGCAGATTTACCAATACTTGCTCCATACGTTTACAGTCTGCATCAATACACGCTTCCGTAATATTTAAATTAGAGGTAAAGACTTGCTTTCTCGCCATAAACTCATATGACATTTTTTCGATAGCATTATTGATTAGGTCTATCATGTTAACAGGTTCCTTCTTCAGTTGAAGCATCTTAAGTTCTCCCCGAGCGATATCAAGCAGTTCGTCTATCCTTCGATTGAGTGCCACTGCTCCATCGTATAAATTTCGAGCAACGACTTTTTCCTTTGAGCCTGTCAGGCCATGGTGAAGGACTTCGCTGGCGACTAGCATCGGGGTCAAGGGCGTTTTTAGTTCATGGACTATAAGCCTTGTAAACAAAATGCGTTTTTCAAGCTCCTCTTCGAGCTTGTTTCTGGTTTTATGTTCTTGTTTAAGCATGGTTTGAACTTCTTCGGTAGCGTTTTCGAGTTGAAGTGTGCGTTCTTTAACCAATTTCTCAAGGTGGTGCTGATATTTTTGCAGCTCTCTTTCTTTTTCTTTAACTTCTGTTAAATCTATATAATACAAAAACACCTTTGAAAGTGTATCCTCATATCCCGGGGCAACAACTAAATGCTGTTGGACTGTTTTTAGGTTTCCTTTAATAGTTATGGATTGCTTAATTCCTGAAATGGTAGTTTTCCCCTGGGCAAGAGCAACCAGATTATCCTTAATGCTTCTCCAATAATCGCTTTTATTTGCGAGAGCATCTTCTAAAAACTTACCCAGTTTGGTCATGCCTTGTGCTTCCTTCTGGTTAATCGTTGCCGGGTTGGAAACCATCGTAGCCTTTTCGAAGTAACATTTATGTACCATCTCAGGATTTTCTTCAAAATAGGAATCGAAATCAGATAAGCCAGCTTTTTTCAATTTATCAAAAACCTTTTTTGTTCTTGAAAAATCTGCTTCAACCATTACTATTGGAGCGTTATCGAAAAGGGTGATGTACCTGTTTTTTTCTTCCAGGAGCACCTTTTCAGCTTCCTTCCTCGCAGTTATATCCCTCAAATGGACTATGGCAGAAGGTATTCTATGGTAGTTGATAGGAGCAATGGAAAGCTCCACTGGTACAAGCTCTCCAGACTTGGTTATGATTGCCCCTTCAAACAACTTGGGCTGAACCTTACCAGACAGCACTGCGCGGTATCTGTCCCGGGAGGCTTGCTTGTGCTCTGGTGCAATCAGGTCAAAGGCAGACATGTCAAGGAGTTCTTCCTTGGAGTAACCGGTGATATCAGACCATAAGTCGTTTACAAATACGTATCTTCCTTCAACCCCGTCTATGGTCTGGAGGATTACGATCGCTTCCCCGGTATCACTGGCAAGGTCGATAATTGTCTGAAACTGCTCTTCGAACTCCCGGGCCTTGGCTTCTGACACCACCTGAGAACTGACATCACGGATAAACATGATATTGGTGGCAGATCCGTCACTTGCAGAAACTGCACTGGATAGCTCAAGATGGGCATCTTCGCCGCTTTTGCACCTGATGGATAGATAGAACTTGCCCGGTACAGGCTTGCCTGACATACGCTTGCGGTATCTTTCGATGGAGGCCTGCCTATCCTCTTCCTTTACCAGATCAAAGAAACTGGTTCCCAGCAGTTCACTACGGCTGTAACCGGTGATACCGGCCCACATGTTGCTGATAAAAACCTGCTTACCTTCAATGCCATTGACGTTTCTCAGCATCACCACAGCCTGCCCCATGTCACTCCCAAGCTTGATCAGTGCATGGTAGCTTTCTTCAGGGGGTTTTTGTTTACTTTCAATGTTTGCCTTATCTTGCTTGCTGGGCATTAATGTTTCTCCCGGCGGTTATGACGATAATGATGAGGCTATTATATTACATCAGTAGTCAAGGTGCATAAACGGCAGGGATTTTTTTTCGTGAAGATTACTTTGCAGAGAAGGCTGGTAAGCTTGTGGAACTCATTAGTTTGTGCAGGCTAACGGAATTTGTTGGTGAGGGATGGATTGCTCCCTTCTAGCCACACACTCCATCTGCGTCAACCAAAATAAATGCAAATGGCTACCTTTTTTGGTAACGTCTTGACTCGTATGTTACACTATTAACGTTCTATTCGATATCTCTGCATGAGGTGGTTAATATGGGATATCTAAGTGTTACTTCTTCCCACAAACAAACTAGATTCCACAGAAGGTCTTATCACTCCTTTACGCAAAAGTTGTTAGTGCTTGCCCAAGAAAATGCGAATTTGAAAGCCAGCGTTAAACAGCTTTATCACCGAGTTTCTGAACTTGAGCAAGAAAACGTTAATACAAAGGTTGTTCTTTTGAAAGAAATGACAAATGAAGAAGCAACAAAAGAAATACAAAGGTTGTTTGCTACAGGCAAAACTTACTATTATTCAGATATCGCAGAGGAATTAGGATTGCCCCTCAAAACTGTGGTAGATATATGCCGAGATTTGGAAAACAACGGAGAAATTGGCGTAGATGAGCAAATCCCCTCAGGAACATGTTAGTACCGGAGATTCGTTAAGGGGGGAGAGAATAGCAGTTGAGGTGAGGGAAATAGATAAAATCCGTTATGGTGCTGGTTCGGGTCGGCATAAGATTCAGTTTACAAAACTTAGAGACTCCGCTTACTGTGTTATAGAAGCTCCAATGAAATCTTTACATAAAAACACCAAATAGAAGAAATCCTAATTTATCGATTAAAAGATCCACTCCATCTTGGACGCTCTCTACTGCTTAAGTTCCTGCGGAATGTTACCCTCAATTTCCATACCGGCATTACGGCCATGGCCACTAAAAAGAAGGTTGTCCCTACCATTAGCTGTATCAAAAAGTTTTACAGAAACAACCCCCTTCAAGCTTTCTGAAAGCCTCCCCTGCATATTGCCCTGTACCGGGGTTTTGAGTGAAGCGCCTTTAACATAAGGGGCTTCAACCTCCAAACGGTGATGGCGGGATTTAACATGGAGAATCAGGTTTTCCCGAGTGTATTCAAACCCAACGATTTTGGCACCTGTATAGGTTGTAAACTTGTACAGATGATTTTTGTACCAGAGGCCTATCAGGAAACCATCAAAGTATCTGCCCAGCCAGGGAACGTTGGCAACT
>JAQUQL010000050.1 GCA_028716145.1 Dehalococcoidales bacterium | reverse complement strand
CCTTCACATACCACTCCAGAATGGTTCCTTCTTCGAGTCCTTCACCCAGATCGGGAAAATGAAATGTATAATTCATAGGGTTACCGTTTAAAAATGAATGGTTTTCCCGATCTCATAAAATATCCGTTCGGGAGAGATGAGGTAGTATGGTTCACCCTGTGCCAGGGGAACAATCGTGTCGAAGCCGCCTATCCTTCGTGGAGGAGCTTCCAGATAGAGAAATGCCTCCTCATTGGCGATGGCGATCAGTTCCGAACCCACGCTGAACGATTCGTGCGCCTCAGCCACCACGATCATCCGTCCCGTCTTGCGTACGGAGGTGCGGATGGCCTCCCGGTCAATCGGATAAATAGAACGCAAATCGATCAACTCTACTGAAATACCTGCTTGCTGTGCCAGCGCGATCGCTGTCTGACATTCACGGATCATGGCGCCAAAAGCCACCACCGTTATATCCGTTCCCTCCTGCACAACCCTGGCCTTACCCAGCGGAAGAGTGTATTTCCCTTCCGGAACCTCCTGTTTCATCGCGCGGTAGATCCGTTTCGGCTCCATAAAAATAATTGGGTCATTGCTCTCGATGGCAGCGATCATCAATCCTTTTGCATCATGGGGAGTGGAAGGGATTACCACTTTGAGTCCGGGGATATGGGCAAAGAGTGCCTCAGGGCTGTCGGAATGATGTTCCAGCGCATTGACCCCGCCTCCATAGGGAAAGCGGATCACCACCGGTGCTCCATACTTGCCGCGGGAGCGGTTTTGTATGCGGGCAACGTTGGATAGGATCTGGTTAAAAGCCGGGAAGGTAAAACCTTCGAACTGCAGCTCCACGATCGGCCTGAGACCCGAGACTGCCATCCCCAGAGCGGTGCCTACGATGCCCGATTCCGCCAGCGGAGAGTCAAATACCCGGTCGGCACCGTATTTGCGCTGCAACCCTTCGGTCACGCGGAAAACGCCTCCCATCCCGACATCTTCTCCGTAAATGACCATATTCTGATCTTCATTCAGTTTGATATCGAGCGCATTATTAATCGCCTTCACCATGGTCATCACGCTCATCTTCTCTTCTCCTTCCAGCTTAAAAATTGTTCATACTCACTCTTCTGTCTCCTCAGCTCATCCGGCATATCGGTGTACATATGGTCAAACAGATCACTCAGAGGATAGGATTTTTCCTGCTCAGCGTCGGCGAACTGACGGTCGATCTCCTCCCGGTACTGCTCTCGGAGCTGCTCCTCATCGATGGCCCGGATTCCTGCGCTTTGCATATAACGCTTCAGACGAAGCAGCGGGTCACTCTTGCCCCACAGCTGCTCTTCCGCTTCGTTCCGGTATTTAGAGGGATCGTCGGAGGTGGTATGCGCCCCGAGGCGGTAGGTGAGCGCTTCGATCAGCACCGCTCCCCTGCCCGACCGTGCATAATCGACGGCGATCTGGTAAGCAAGATACATCGCAAAAAAATCGTTGCCATCCACCTTGATGCCGGGGATGCCGAAGGCGACCGACTTGACCGCCAGGTTGACCGAGCGGGTCTGCTTCTGTACCGGCACGGAGATGGCATACTGGTTGTTCTGGACGGTAAAGATCACCGGCACCTGCCATACGCCGGCGAAGTTGAGTGCTTCACTGAAGTCGCCCTCGGAGGTGCCACCGTCGCCGATAAAAGTAAAAACCACCTCTTCCTTCTTTTGGTATTTGACAGCATATCCGATACCGACGGCATGGTGAAACTGCGTCCCGATAGAGATGGCCATAGGCAACACGTTACGGATGTTCCTGAAACTGCCGCCATGTTCATTCCCGAGATAAAACAGGAATATCTCCTTCATGGTCACTCCTTTTGCCAGCAGCGTGCCCATCTCCCGAAAGGCGGGCACAAGCCAGTCCTCCCCGCGTATATGCATCCCGGCTGCAATATGGATAGCCTCCTGCCCTATATTGGGCGTATAGGTGTACATCCGCCCCTGACGCTGATAGGAGACCGCCATCTCGTCGGCTATCCGTTCATACAACATCTGTTTATACGCATCTATAATGATCTCATCGTCCAGTTCAGGCATCCGTTTTTTGTCTATTACATTGCCCTCATTGTCGATGATTTGCAGCATCTTATCTTCTATTGGATGAAAATGATGAAAAATCGCAGGTAAATTATCATGGGCCATTTATCTGTCTAATTAGAACGATTTTAAATAATTCTTTTCACTGCATATAACAATCCGACCGACAAAATTGTTTATGCAGTGGAGTCACATGCAGCGGCAAGTCATTGCTCACCATTTTACCTGGTTCTCAAACAATTGCGCCAACTGCTGATTCACCGCATCATCTTTTCTGAGATTGGCATCCAACAGCCCATTGATGGAATAGTTGCATCCTCCGCAAATATCTACACCGATGAGTCGGTCGTTTTTCATCAGTATCAGCAGCAGCCGTTTCAACTCCTTCAGAGTAGCCTTTCCTTGGTCCCAGTTTGTTTGTTCCTCATCGGTACTCAGCACATCCTTGTCAATTGAGATGTAGATGGGCAGATTGAAGTGCAGGGTATGGAACTTCTGCCAAGCTTCGAGGTCTTCCAATTGCGATTCTTTGAACTCGATGATTCGGCTGAGGTATTGGGGCTCAATGTGTTTCAGAAGTTCATCCGAAATGCCTACCAAAACAACTTTCTTCAAATGTCGATTGGTGTCAATGACCGCCTTTACCCAAGAGCCACAAGTGAGTAACTCATCGAAGAGAGACGGTTGCATATCGGGGTGATGGTCAAACACCACGAGAATGAAATCTTCCAGTATCTTGTCGGTAAAGAACTTGGATATATAGTGATAGTTACCGGAGTCAATGAAGTGGATACCTTGAGGCGACAGAGGCTCCATGCGTCGGCAAATCTTCTGTGAAGCCTCGCTGTCGCAGAAGCAGTCGGCTCCTTGGATGTCGGTGCAATTTATCCAATGCACACGTTCATGTTTGTAGAACGTCTGTTCGGTATAGACGTTTGAGAAATTCATGATAACCAGTTCATTCAAAACCTTATACATTTTCTTTCTCTTTTTTTGTTCAAGTGCCTCTCAATCCATGTTATTATAGCACGCTAACCGCATAATGTTGTTCTTTTCGATGTACTCCACTTTAGCTACTCAGGCACACTTTTTGAGACTGTATCCTTGATCTGACAGTGGGCATTTTCTCAATTGATGGATTTGAGTTTTCTGAGACATAGTTGACCGGAATGGGAAAGTGACAAGAGTTGTCCTAAGTTATTCAGAAGGGGTCATTTTCCGATGCAGAATAACTAAACTATTGTAAATAAGGGAATTGCGCTTTAAACGGTAGAAAGCGCCACGATCACTTGTTATTCGGCTTATAATCAAGCACTTAGTACAATTATTCCATCGCTAACCAGTACTGGCAAAAATCAGAAATTTTCGCCACGAAGTTCACCATTATCTTTCTATTTGCAAAGGTAGGAAAATCCGTGCAAACTTCTCCACCTTTGTCAACTAAATGCAAAAGTCATTCACGGATTTATCCGGCTTACCCCAAAAAAATAATAGATAGGCGAAGCCAATTCTTTCACTTCCCTCTTTTAACTTGACTTTATTACTCGTATATATGATTACGAGGATAAAGTAAAGTTGTTTTTTCTTTTGGTCAGCAAAATCTTCTTTCGCCAAATAACCGAACGAATCTGCGCCCAGTAACCGAATTGACATAACATTTGGTGGAAACCGGCAATATATATAAAACATTTGGTGGATACCGGCATTTTAGGTTTTAAAATTTGGTGGGATTAATTTCTAAGATTATATTTGCTAATAAAATAGTGAGCAATGGAAGATAATATGATTTATTTCAAGAGAAAAATGTACGACACCATGCTAAAATGGAAATCCGAGCGGAATGGTGATACAGCTTTACTGATACAAGGAGCAAGACGTATCGGTAAATCTACAATAGCAGAGGAATTTGCTCGTAATGAGTATAAATCATATATACTGATAGACTTTTCAAAAGTATCCAAGGAGGTAAGTGATTTATTCAATGATATTTCAGATTTAAATTATCTGTTCCTTAGATTACAATTCATCTATCAAGCGCAATTACACGAAAGGGAATCGGTAATTATCTTTGATGAGGTGCAGTTACAACCACTCGCAAGACAAGCTATCAAGCACTTGGTGAAAGATCATCGATATGACTATATTGAGACAGGCTCATTAATATCTGTCAGATCAAAGAGTCGTAATATAATCATCCCAAGTGAAGAGACAAAAGTAAATATGTACCCTATGGATTATGAAGAATTCAAATGGGCACTTGGTGATACAGCGACTATTCCATTATTGCGTACTGCTTTTGAAAAGAAGATGCCATTAGGGGATGCAGTTCATCGTAAACTTATGCGAGACTTTCGTCTGTATATGCTTGTAGGAGGAATGCCACAAGCCGTTGCTGCATATATTAAAACGAATAATTTTTCAGCTGTCGATTTAGCGAAACGAGACATCATCGCTCTATATGAAGAGGATTTCGGAAAAATTGATGACTCAGGAAGAGCAAAAGCGATGTATGATGCAATCCCTGCTCAGCTAAGCAAGAATGCATTACGCTACCAAGTAGGAAAAGCTATTCCTGATGAGAAGGTAGAAAGGGTAATACATATCGTAAAGGATATGGAGGATTCGATGACGACTAACATTGCATTCCATTCTGACGACCCTAATGCAGGCTTAGCTCTGACGAAAAATGAAAAATACTTCAAAATGTACGCATCAGATACTGGTTTGTTTGTTACGCTTGCATTTAAGGATAGCGATTTTACAGAAAATGTAATTTACAATAAGTTACTTAACGATAAACTTAGTACTAACTTAGGATATGTTTATGAGAATGTCATCGCTCAAATGCTGAAAGCAACAGAAAAGAATTTATTCTATCATACAATTCCTTATGCCGAAGGTAAGAAATATTATGAGATAGATTTTGTCATACCCGATAAACATAAAATATCTCCCATTGAGGTGAAATCCTCGGGGTACAAGTCTCACAAATCCTTAGACGAGTTCTGCATCAAATTCTCCGACCGTATAATGAATATGTACTTGATTTATACAAAGGACTATAAGAGAGAGAATGGTATTGAATATATTCCAGTCTACATGACAATGTTCTTGTAGTGGTTAGAAATGAAGAGTTTGAAGAAGAGGTAAGGTAGTGTCTTTGCCTGAAAAAAGTTGACTCAAAAAAAGAGTCAAAAATGAACTTGGCTATCGCCGCATCAGTAAGTTAATACCGGTAGCTGCCACTACAATTCAAAGATGGTGTGTTACCTTTGCAGAAGAAAATGGCATTATAATGGACAAGAAGGTACACACAGTGCAAAAGCCAGATCGAAACGTGCCAGACTCAACAGACATCCCGAGTGAAATCAAGGCTCTGCAGGCTGAAGTGGCAAAGCTCCAAAAGGAGTTAAAGCATGAGCAGCTGCGTGCAGATGCTTACGATACGATGATAGATATTGCAGAATCCCAGTTCAACATTCCCATAAGAAAAAAAGCTGGTGCCAAACGGTGATGGACCTGCATGTCAAGTCTAAACGGGATTACCCCGTGGAAGAGTCAAGTAATCCCAGTTCTGATAACAACTTTGCTTTGACTCCGTAATAATCCGGATTTAGGCTATCTATTTCCAGTGCCGAATCTAGCAGATTTATGCATTTCTGCGTTGAGTCTTTATCGTAATAAGAGAGTAAAGCAGTTGCTTTCCGATAAAATGTGTCGGCTTCAGGGCTTACTTTGTGCGGTGTAATATCAACTTTGTTACGGGTTTTGCATCCGATAAAACAGATAGCGATAAGAATGCTTATGCCCATTATTCTTCTTGTCATGGTCTGTTGCGTTTAGCATCGAGTAGGAGGAAAACGAAGTAGTTTTTCTCCTACTTTCGTTTTCCGACCTCCCCCACCACCGTACGTACGGTTCCCGTATACGGCGGTTCCTTCATATTTCACTCTGACCGCTTCATAATAATCCGAGAAGAAAACGTAACCGGCTATGCGTAAACGTTCATCTGTGACAGTACAGCTAAGGATAATGCTTTTGGCTATGCCCCAGTAGCCTTTCCTCGTGTTACCCCATTCATAAGCTTTTTGTTTATCAATTCCAAGCTTCATGAGGTTGATTACTTTGGTTTTAACCCGTTTCCATTGTTTCCATATCACCACGCGTAGCCGTCGGATGCCGTCCTATTCTTCTGCGGGCAGGTCTCTACTCTATCAAAGATTTTCCGCTCTCTTCCTTTCATGTCGGTAACCTTCATTTACTGCTCATCCTTTAAGGTTCGGCCCTTCTCATATGTAAGGTGATTATGGTACTATGGCTTCTGCTGACTTCTCACGGCAATGGCTTAATGCACAATTTCTATTCTTTGATTTACAAATAGTTATGATTTATATTTTGTAGCAAATTTGTATCACATAGTTTTTTTTACAAAAACAAGTTGAAATAAACTTATCATTATCAAACAATTAAAGCTTACAATATTTTTTTGTCAAATTACATAGAACTTGACTACTCCTTGAACAAAAATAAACGATTTTCCAATAATTCAATATACTTTACTTGGTTTTCCGCAGAAAGAAAAGAGCGTTTTATCTCTTGCTTTATTTTTTTCTCTGCTTTGAAAAATCGATTAAAAGTATTCAGAATTTGTTTTTCGGTTAATTGAAATTTCAATCCCAAGTTTATAAAATCTGATTTTGTCAGTTTTCTTTTCTTCCCGTTGATGTTTAATGCCGTTTCTTCGTCATCCTCCGGAAGATGTAAGTTTACGTTCAATAAATCATACGCCGGCGACAACGTCCATTCTTCATTGCTTAAAATCAGAGAGAAATTTTTCAGATGCATATCGTTATTTCCCGTGATATAGCTGAAAATGGTTATTTCAAAAAGCCGGAGTAAATCAAATAACGTATTGGATGAATGTTCGGCAACTGCTTTTCCTACCTTTTCCATAGAACTTTTATATTTATCAAAAGCTTCCAAAATCTGAAACATATCCAGCATATGAATTTTTTCTCCCGTTTCTGTTCGGTCTATCCGTTTAGTAATGTAAGAAAGCTCGCCCGATTTTAACCGAATTAGCGAGGATGGGACTACTGAAATGCCGCAAAGCTCAGCCATCCTCATAGTTAAATGCTCGTTTTCGGGCATTTGAGGGAAAGTACCATTTTGAGGTTTAAGAATATAGTTTCCACCCAACGCGCCCATTACGGTTAATCGTCCCTTGTTGCCATCTTGCAAAACATCTTTGATAAATCCCAAAGAAAGTTTTGGCTGCACTCCGGGAACAGTTACCGAACTTTCAACCACCTCTTTGGCTAATTCAGCCATTTCAGCCATGGTGTAATTCAAAACAGGGGGCTGGTTGCTTCCGAAAAAACGCGCGCTACACGAAGCGTGAAAATCAGCCTCCGTATCCAATTCCTTATAGCAATATAAACACCTTTTATTCATTGCTTTCATCTATTATCGGAATTACACTTACTGCGCCGATGCAATTTTTACAACAAGCCAACAATAAACCCATACGGTCATTTTGATTGAGTTTCCAGCTTTTGGATACAATTTCCAACAACCAGCCTTCGGGGATTAACCCTTCAAAAAACGGGAATAACCGATTGTCCTGATACACTTTATCCGAAACAGGCATAGAAAACGTTATGGATTGATTTGGAAAACGATGGATATACGCTTTGTCATAAGCGAATAGATATTCGCCTTCATCGGTTTCCGTAAGGATTCCGGCAAAATCGTCCTTATAGAATACTTTCCCCTGTCTCATCGCTCAATTTCCTTATGGTTAACAGGTGCCAGCTTATTCCCAAACATCATCAACACCTGATTCACTTTTGCCAAACTCAGGTTTTCTTTACCCTGCTCGATTTTTCGGACGACGGTAAGCGCAACGCCTGCTCTATCGGCAAATTCTTGTTGGGTGAGCTTGGCTTCTTTACGTTTTGTTTTAATAAATGCAGCTAAACTTAACGACATGATTATATGCTTTTGCAGTTATTTTGATGCAAAGATATAAAATTATATTTAAAAGCATATAAAAATGACAAGAAAAACGATTTTATATGCAAATAGATATAATTGTAAGCCAATTGAAATACTATATTTAAATTGTAAGCTACCCCTTTTTGTAGCCTTCCCTATTTGTAGGACAGTTCCGAGTTAGACAAAATTATTAACTGACCTCCTCCCATTATTCGGACACAGCTAAATTAGAGTTTACCCTGTAATTTAACACTTCAAATTCCACCTGTTCCGGTGTTCTGTCCTGCAAAGAACTATGTGGACGATAGCTGTTATAATCTCTACGCCATGACTCAATTTTAGCCCTTGCATCTTGCAAAGATAAGAACCAATTTGTATTTAAACACTCATCCCTGAAACTTCCGTTGAAAGATTCTATAAATGGATTGTCAGTAGGTCTCCCAGGGCGGGAAAAATCCAACGCCACTTTATTCTCATACGCCCAACGGTCCAATTCTTTTGAAATAAATTCAGGTCCGTTATCAACCTTTATTCTCTGTGGTCTAATGCCATAAAGAACATGTAATTGCTCTAATGTATTTACAACATCGTTGCCTCTTAAGGATTGGCCAACCTCAATGGCCACACACCTTCTGCTGAAATTATCTATAACAGTAAGTGTTCTGAAAT
>JAQUQL010000049.1 GCA_028716145.1 Dehalococcoidales bacterium | reverse complement strand
CTGCAGTTACATAGCAACCGGAGCCGCTATGCCAGCCGGGGCGGATGCAGTGATAAGGATCGAGAAGGTAACTAAAAGCGGTAATAAGATTCATTTTAATTCTCCGGTAAAACCCGGCGAGAACATCGCCCCAGCCGGTGAGGACATACGCTCGGGTGAAGTTGTACTGCAATCAGGTTGCCAGCTCAAACCTGCTCGGGTTGGAGTACTCTCCTCGCAGGGGATCTCTAAAGTAAAAGTCTATTGCAAGCCGATGATATCAGTCATCACTACCGGTGAAGAGCTTGCCCAATCCCCAGAACCGCTAAAGCCGGGGCAGATTTACGATGTCAACAACGCTACTCTTTGCTCCCTTATAATGGTAAATGGCGGCCTTCCTGTAAAGCTGGCTTCTTTAGGCGATCGTGTGGAATCGCTGGTAAAAGGGTTTAAAACAGCGCTTTCCAGCGATATGGTAGTCGTATCCGGCGGATCATCAGTTGGCCAAAAAGATTATATGCACGAAATGCTCTCTTCAATGGGGCAGGTATTATTCCATGGCCTAAACGTAAAACCTGGTAAGCCAACTTTATTCGCAATTGTTCAAGGTAAACCCGTATTGGCTTTGCCTGGATACCCAACTTCCTGCCTATTAAACGCTTACCTGCTACTTAAACCGGCAGTACATAAGCTCGCAAGGCTGCCCGATGAAAAACAGAACACAGTTGAAGCAGTACTTGACGGCAGGATAAGCGCCAGTGCTCGCCGCCAGTTTGTACCAGTGCAACTTGACGGGCTTACAGCCAGGCCAATCGGAAAGGAATCTGGCGCAATCACTGCAATCGCACATGCTTCAGGATACATCACAGTTGAAGAAAATTCAGGTCTGAATCAAGGCGCTTCTACGGCAGTAACGCTGTTTTAGACAAGTGTAATCGGGGTACCAGTGGAAATCTCCCCGCCCTCGATTACGCGGGCAAAGACACCCTCAACAGGCATTATACAAGTTCCCACCTGGCTAAATATTGCACAATGATTGTGGCATTCCTTGCCTATCTGGGTTATTTCAACAACCGCCTCATTCCCGATTTTCAAACGAGTACCGATAGGCAAATCGCTTACATTCATACCAGAAACAGTGATATTTTCAGCAAAATCTCCAGAGCTTACTTCCAGACCGAGTTTTTTCATTTTTTCGATACTGGAAAGCGAAAGCAGGCTAACTTGACGGTGGGTATTTGAATTGGCGTGGCCATCGTTTTCAATCCCGTAGTCTTTAACCAGGACTGCCCTGCCCACGTCCTTTTTCTTCGTTCCTTTATCCGGGCTTACGCATACAGCCCCGACTGTGGCTTTAACGGTCATCTCCACTCCTGATAAAAGTACCACTTTTCCCGCCGGACTTTTTCTGAAGGCATATATCGCTGATAAGAACCCCGCGATCAACAGCTTTGCACATATCGTAAATTGCCAGTGCGGCAACCGAAACTGCCGTCATTGCTTCCATCTCTACCCCGGTTCTGCCTATGCATTTAACCCTGGCTTCAATATCAATGGCGCAATCCCCCGAAAACTCAAATTCAAGGTTCACCTGATCCAGCATTATGGCGTGGCACAATGGTATCAACTCTGGAGTTTTTTTAGCAGCCATCATCCCGGCTATTCTCGCAACAGAAAGAACATCGCCTTTTTTAAGCGTCTGGTTTTTTATCAACTTCAGGGTTTCCGGTTTCATTGTTACTCTTCCGGTTGCGGTTGCTTCCCTGAGGGTTTCTGCCTTTGGTGAAACATCCACCATGTGGGCTTCACCTTTTTCGTTGAGATGTGTTAATTCGTCCATTTCTACCCCCCGATCTGCCACATCTGCCGGCTTGCTGGCAATATCTCTTCACCAAGACGATGTTTTTCGTGTTTCATGGCTACAGCCTGTGACATAAGTTCTATTATACCTTCGTCGGAAATCCCCGCTCGCAACGGAGTTTTTATATCGATCTCGTCATCATCCAAAAGACACGGACGCAGCTTTCCATCTGCTGTCAGCCGCAGCCGGTTACAGGTAGCACAAAAGCAGCTGGTCACCGCTCCTATAAAGCCAATAGTCCCGGTAGTGTTTGGCAGCTGGTAATATTTGGCTGGGCCGTTTCCTCTGGAAGGCATGACTGGATTCAGCTCTCCCATATTGGTGGCAATAATCTGCTTGATAGTATCATCAGATACTGTCTGGTTTTCAGAAAACTTCCCGCTGCCACAATCGTCACTGGCAAAAGGCATGTACTCAATAAACCTTACATGCCAGCCTTCATCACGCGTTTTTGCGGCAAAGTCAAGGATCTCATCATCGTTTACCCCGGATAGTACTACGGTATTTATTTTTACCGGATTCAAACCTGCTTTTGCAGCGGCTTCCATACCTTCATAAACATCAGATAGCTTCCCAAGACCGGTCATATAGCGGAATTTTTCTTCCTTGAGGCTATCGAGGCTGATGTTTACCCTGTCCAGCCCCGCATCAGCCAGCTCCTGTGCATGTCTGGCCAGGGTTATGCCGTTGGTAGTCATTGAAATATCTTTTATGCCATCAATGGCTTTAAGCATTTTCACCAGCGCAGGAAGGTCCGGGCGCATCAACGGCTCGCCCCCGGTTAGACGAAGGCTGTTAACACCAAGGGAAACAGCCATTCTGGTTATCCTTTCTATTTCTTCATAACGCAGTATTTCGTCATGTCTCAACCTGGGAACCTGATGGGCTGTACAATAAATACAACGTAAATTGCAGTGATCTGTGACAGATATACGTAAATAATTTATCCGCCGGTTGTAGCCATCAATTAAACAAGTCATTATAGAATTATTCTAGCTTAGTTGGAGTCCAAACACCAAATTACAACAGCGAAGGCACGTCTCTTCCAGCTTCTTCGGTTAGATCAGTCTTTACCCTCGCCTCTTCTGCCCTCTTTTCCTGCAGTTTGGGCAGGCAACTGGCTTTTGCGTAAATCTGACTTACCCTTGGCACACTGGCTATCTTGGAAAGTATTACAGTAACATCGATCGATGCCTTATTACGTGGATAATCTCCGTTCCGAATCACTGCCTGCGGGGCAAAACTTCTTAAGTGATCTCCCAGTTCTTTCACCATATCCATATTCAGTTCCCTCTGGGGGGCTGATATCAGGTATAAACCGTTATATGCCTGTTCTGGATCAAAATCTATACTCATTTCACCAAGAGCCTGATCCATCGCCTCGATGCCTCTATGCAGGGAAGAACCCTTTTTTCGGAAATTGGGGCTGTAATCCCATGGCAGTGGTATAAACGGGATTTTTACAACACCGTAGCTTATCGCCGACCAGCCTTCCAGAGTCTGCAGGATATCACCGGCATCAAGTAGTCTTGAACCAATATTTCCACGCCTCTTTTCTTCACCGGCCGAGAGAGGATTAAGGAACGGTTCGGTAACCAGGCGGTTAATACCGGTAATATTGGTTTTCAGAGAAAAATCTTTGCGCACATACCGCTGGTTGTCCACCAGAAATATTGCATCAGCTACCGAACTGGTAGCCTTTAAACATAAAGCCGAGTTGTATATCGTGCGTTCTTCAGTATTTTCTTCATGATCAAATGGCAAAACCAGCATTCCATATACAGGCCGGTCAAAACGGTTTTTCAACTCCTGTACCAGAACCGGCGCTCCGCCACCACCAGTCCCTCCGGCAGTCCCTGCTATAACCAGAAATGCGTCGGCTTCAAAAAAACGGGGAGTTGAGCGCATTGCGTCTATGATCTTATCCGAGTCAGCCCGGATGATTTCAGCGCCCATCTCGCTGATTTTGGCAACACCGTGCCCCCTTGTCTTTCCGGCACCCGCCAGTATCTTGTGCTGGTAATCATTACGAATGCTTCTTATCGATGCCATGTCCGCCGCATCCGTATTTACTGCAAATGTATCCAGAATAATTTCAAGCCTGCGAAATTCCATTGCCCTGGCCTGCAAGCGGGCAAACTCATCGGCGATTCTACCGCCACACTGGCCGATTCCAATGACTACCAGTTTCATGGCAAACCTCCTGGATTTTCTGTTTGAAGTCTAAAACCAAATCCTATCTTTGTCAATATTAATTCAAGTTAAAAACACCCCTTTTCTACCTGTTTCGAGGCCCTCTTCCTTATTTAAATAACCTCGTCTGATATTTGAAACAGGTTTGGAATAAGTGTTATACTGGCTGACTTACCACAGTCCTCAGGTTTAAACCTTTGCGGAGGGTGAATGCTTTCAGAATTTGGCTTGACAGCTCTGTTTATTGTTATTGTGCTGGGCTTCTCCGTCAGCCTGGTTCTTATCCCTGTCGCGCTGAGAAAACCGGGGATCGTGCCCCATAATCCATCTGATATCAAATCGGCACCCTATGAATGCGGCCTGGACACGATAGGGCCAACATGGGTGCAATTTAAAATCCGTTACTATTTTTATGCATTGCTTTTGATAACCCTGGATGTTGTTATAATTTTTATTTACCCCTGGGCTGTAGAACTCCATAATTTGGGTGCGAGCGGTTTCTGGCCGGTTGTATCATTTCTGGCAATAGTAGGTACAGGCTATGTTTACGCCTGGCGCAAAGGAGCCCTGGAATGGAAGTAAGAATAGAGCCATGCTACCCGGAAATCGACGCTCATGAATCCCGCGTGATAGAAGATTTGAAAAGTTCTTCTACCCAGCCGATTGCCGAACCTTCAGGATGGCTGGACGAAGAAATCAACCGGAATATTCTGGTAACAACCGTTGACAAACTCCTGAACTGGGGTCGTAAAACTTCCCTCTGGACTGAAACTTCCTTCACCGCCTGCTGCACATTTGAGTTTATTTCGACCTCCTCTTCTCGTTTTGACATCGCCCGGTTTGGCATGGAAGTGCTTCGTTCTTCACCGCGCCATTCCGATCTTATAGTTACAGCCGGCACATTAACCTGGAAGATGGCTCCCCAGATAAAACGCGTTTATGACCAGATGGCAGAGCCAAAGTGGGTTATAGCCATGGGCGCCTGTGGCATCAGTGGAGGGATTTTTGCTGATTCCTATTCCGTTGTACCCGGATACAACCGCATACTGCCAGTTGATGTTTATATCCCCGGTTGCCCGCCCCGGCCGGAAGCACTTCTAGCCGGTATAGAAAAATTAAGAAAAAAAATCGAACAAAGCTCTATATCAAATAAGTCTTAAACAAACAGAAATTATGACGATCAAGCTAAGCCGCGAAATTATAAACCACTCTTTACACGAACATGTATCGAGCACTGATTACAGCTTTGAGAGTGAAGCAGTGGTTACTGATTCCGCCTCTCTGGTAAAGATTTGCGAAGTTTTAAAATCTGCCCCCGGTATCGAGCTTGATTATCTGTCTTCTGTAACTGCCGTGGATTACCCGGATTATTTCGAGGTTGTTTACCTTTTTTATTCTATTAAACATAACCACAGCCTTACCCTTAAGGTTCGCTGTCCGGACAAACAACAGCCGGATATCCCTTCCATCACCCCCTTATATAATGGTGCAAACTATCAGGAGCGTGAAATATACGACCTGTTTGGTATAAGTTTTGTGTCTCATCCCAAGCTCAGGCGCATATTCCTGTGGGAAGGTTATCCCGGGCATCCTTTAAGAAAGGACTATGGAATTGGCTCATAGTACCGACTCCGTATTTATTAATCTGGGCCCTGTTCATCCCAGTACGCATGGCGTATTTCGGATGAGAGCGCATATCGATGGAGAGGTCATAACCGACATTGAGCCCGTGTTCGGATACCTTCACAGGGGTATAGAGAAACTGGCAGAAGGAAAAAGTTATCGCCAGGTAATACCTCTAACCGACCGGCTCGACTATGTTGCTTCAATGAATAACAATCTTGCCTATTGCATGGCAGTTGAAAAACTTGCCGGCATCGAAGTCCCCGAAAGAGCAGTATACATCAGGGTCATTATGGCGGAGTTGCAGAGGATAATAAGCCATCTTCTGGGAATCGGTTCTTTCTTTAACGACATGGGGACCTTCTTTACCCCGTTTTTCTATATGTTCATACAGAAAGAAAAAATCACTGATTTACTCGAGATGGTCAGCGGGCAAAGATTGCTTTTCAATTACATGCGTTTTGGCGGTGTAAGCCATGACCTTCCAGACCCTTTTCTGCCTGCTTTAAGCCAGTTCCTGCGCGAAATGCCAGCAGAGATAGATAAATATGAACGATTGCTCAAAGAAAACGAAATTGTGCTTGCCCGCAGTAGAAATGTTGGAGTTCTGAGCCGGGAAATGGCGATAAACTCTTCTATATCCGGTCCTGTTTTGAGAGCTTCAGGGGTAAACTGGGACATTCGCAAGGCCGACCCCTATTCCTGTTATGACCGGTTCGATTTTGATGTTCCCACCGGCTCTAACGGTGATTGCTATGACCGTTACCGGGTCAGGATCGAAGAACTGCGCCAGAGCCTGAGAATCCTTGAGCAGGCCGTATCAAAGCTGCCCAAAGGTAAAGTGATAAACCCGGTCCCGCTGAGGTTCAAGCCCCCGGTTGGTGAAGCATACAGCCATATCGAGGGCAATAAGGGAGAACTGGGGTTTTACATCGTATCTGATGGCTCAGATAAACCTTACCGTATGCATGTACGAGCACCCTCACTTCTCAACCTTTCTGCATTACGGGAGATGTTGATCGGGTGGAAACTTGCCGATGCAATTATAATCTTTGGCAGTATCGATATCTGCCTTGGCGAGGTTGACAGGTAATGGCTGAGCTCATTCTGTTTCCTGCTTCGATCCGCTCAGAACTGCCTTTCGGCTTCTGGCTGCACCTTGCCATATTCGCCATCGGCATAATCGCCATCCTTCTTACCAGCGTGATAATATTCATATGGTTTGAGCGCCGCCTGGTTGGAAGGTTCCAGCTTCGCAAGGGGCCAAATCGTGCCGGTCCTTTTGGCATACTTCAATCGGTTGCTGATGTAATCAAGATTCTTACCAAAGAAGATATCATACCTTCCAGGGCTGACAAATTCCTGTTCTGGCTGGCTCCTGTCATAGCTTTCAGCCCGGTAGTGGTGATGCTGGCAGTAGTGCCGGTTGCCGGCGGTGCACTGCTGGCAGATTTAGATATAGGTATTCTGTTTATAATCGCCATGAGCTCTATCACGTCTCTGGGTATTTTTACCGGCGGCTGGGCTTCTTATAACAAGTATTCTCTTTTAAGCAGCATGAGAGTTGTGTCCCAGTTGGTCAGCTACGAGATACCATTGATTCTTTCCCTGGTTGGGGTGGTTATGTTAACCGGGTCATTATCCCTTGATGAAATGGTAAACGCACAAAACGTACCATTTATACTTCTCCAGCCCACAGGGTTCTTCATATTTTTTATAGCCAGCCTGGCAGAAATCAGCCGGAGCCCATTCGATCTGCTCGAAGCCGACTCCGAGCTCGTTGCAGGTTACAATATCGAGTATTCAGGCATGAAATTTGCCACCTTCTATCTTACAGAGTACTGCGAAGCGATCGTTTTATCTACTCTCACTGCAACGCTGTTTCTGGGGGGATGGCAGGGACCATGGCTTCCGCCACTGGTATGGCTGCTTTTAAAAATCACATTGGTATTTAGCATTATCGTGTGGATCAGGGCTACACTGCCAAGACTCCGCATTGACCAGGTTATGGGTTTTGCGTGGAAATTTCTACTGCCCCTGGCGGTGTTAAATATTTTACTCACCGGATCATTTGTGGCTTTCTGGCCGGAAGCTCCATCCTGGATGATCGGGATTGCCAACCTTGTTCTTTTGATCGGCTACATCCTGTTTCGGTCCAGATTCTTCAAGCCCGGAGGTGTTACCGTTGGCGCTTCGTAATTTTGGTAACGGAATAGCCCGGGGCATGGCGATTACCTTCTCCCATCTTTTCAAGAAACCGGTTACAACCCAGTATCCGGAAGAAAAGCTTAATGTGTCCCGCCGCATACGTGGTACCGAACTGGGATGGTCCCCGGATGAGTGCAGTGCCTGTCTTTTGTGCCAGGATTCGTGCCCTCATGGCTGCATCACCATCAACACATCCGGAGCCCGCAGAGAGCGCCTGGCAGCACCCTGTACTTCTACCTGTCCATCAAACGTAGATGCGGCGCGTTATGTGCACCTGTTATCCGAAGGTAAAACCGGGGAAGCAGTTGCAGTCGTCAGAGAACGTATCCCGTTCCCGGTGGTTTGCGCATATGTCTGTGCACACCCTTGCGAAGGAGCATGTACCCGCGGTGAGCTCGACGAACCGATCGCGATCCGTATGCTTAAACGCTACGCAGTAGACAACGATACCGGAATCTGGAAAACTGGTGTTCAACAATCGCCTGCCAGTGGCCGAAAAGTTGCCGTGATAGGAGCTGGGCCAGCCGGGATGACAGGTGCTTATTACCTTGCCAGAAAAGGTCATCAGGTGACCATTTTTGATTCCCTGCCGCAAGCAGGCGGGATGACACGTATAGGCATACCCAGCTACCGTCTTCCACGCCACCTGCTGGATCGTGACGTACAGGAGATCAAAAATGCGGGCGTAGTGTTCAAGATGAACACCACAGTTGAAAACCCCCAGGAGTTACTGAGCCAGGGGTTTGATGCCGTCTTTATCGGAATAGGTGCCCACCAAAGCGCTCGCTTGAACATACCCGGCGAAGATGATCCGAGGGTGTTGGGCGGAGTAGAATTTTTAAAACCGGTCAATATGGGCAAACAGGTTACACTTGGCAAAAGAGTAATCATAGTTGGAGGCGGCAATACTGCCATGGACGCTGCCCGAACCGCTGTTCGGCTCGGTGCAAAAGAAGTTTCCATTCTTTACCG
>JAQUQL010000048.1 GCA_028716145.1 Dehalococcoidales bacterium | reverse complement strand
CTGATGTTATCGGCGAGGCGCTGGCATTGGCTATTACTGGCACGTCCGCATTTTTTATCCTGGTTTTGGCAAACGCCTGTTTAAGGCCATCGGCTGCTGGCTGCATCAGGCTGGAATGGAAAGCGCCGCTGACCTTTAGCGGGATGACCCTGCGCACGCCCAGACCACTGGCAGTTTCGATAGCAGATTCTATTATATCTTTTGGCCCGCTTATAACCACCTGCTGGGGGGAATTGAGGTTGGATATTTCCATACCAGTTATGTTGCAAATCTTCTCGGCCATTTCCCTGTCTGCCCCGATAAGGGCCAGCATTCCACCGGGGTTGGCTCTGGCAGAGGCTTCCATAAGGGAAGAGCGGGTAACCACCAGTTTCAGCGCGTCTTCAAATTCCAGCGCACCACTGGCAACCAGGGCGGTGTATTCACCCAGGCTGTGGCCGGCAAGAAAATCCGCTTTTGGTAAAGTGCCAGCTTCCCGGGCTGCTCTTAAAATGGCGATTGACGTTACAAGTAGAGCTAGTTGAACGTTAGCGGTGCGGGTGAGTTCATCGGCGGGCCCCTCAAAACAAAGGGCGGATATTTTACGCCCGAGCACATCGTCGGCCATATCGTAAACACTTCTGGCGGCTGCAGACGTATTATAAAAGTCCAAACCCATGCCAATCGTCTGTGCACCCTGCCCGGGGAAAATATAAGCTGTTTTACCCATCTTTGGCACCAACCCCATTCATTGAACACAAACCTCCAAGCACTTCTTCTGCCTGATGAATTGTGTTTTCAATTATGTTTTTAACCGGAAGAATATCGCGAATGAACCCGGAAATTTGCCCGGCCATAAGAGAGCCATTCTGGATGTTGCCTTCTATCACTCCCTCGCGCAGTCTTCCCCGGCTGAGTTCGTATAATTCGTCTGCATTGCAGCCTTCACGTTCCCGGCAGGTAAAATCACGGGTAAAACGGTTTTCGAGGCACCTTGCCGGGTGCCCGGAGGCTTTTCCGGTTACGGTAGTCGCCCGGTCACCGGCTTCAATGATCTGGCGCTTGAAATCCGGGTGAGCAATGCACTCATCAGAACAGATGAAGCGTGTACCCATCTGGATGCCCCGGGCGCCAAGCGCGAGAGCGGCCACCATGCCGCGTCCATCAGCAATTCCACCTGCTCCGATAACCGGGATGTTAACCGCATCAACAACCTGGGGAATTAATGCCATTGTGGAAGTATCACCAACATGGCCGCCGGATTCGGTGCCTTCAGCAACAACTGCATCTGCACCGGCTTTTTCCAGCCTGCGTGCAAGGGCAACGCTGGAAACCACCGGTATAACCAAAACGCCATTCTGTTTAAGGGTGGGGATGAGAGAACCGGGGTTGCCGCCGCCAAAAGTTACTACTTTTACCTTTTCCTCGGTAACCAGTTTGAGGTTATCGGCAGCATAATGGGACATGAGCATGATGTTAACACCAAACGGCTGGCTGGTTTTCTGGCGGGTGAGAGCTATCTGCTCCTTGAGCCATTCAGGAGAGGCGTTGCCACTACCTATTATCCCCAATCCACCGGCCTCCGAAACCGCTGAGACCAGTTCGGCAGTGCCCAGCCATGCCATTCCTCCCTGGAGTATCGGGTATCTTATACCCAGCATCTGACAAAGCGGAGTATTCTCTAGCATCGTGCTACCGCCACAGCTACGGCATAATCCCGGCAGTGGGAGATGCTTACATCAATCCCCTGACAACGCTTTTCCTTATATGCACTAGCCATATTGCCGTGTATTTTAAGAAGCGGGCGCCCGCTTGCCGAAGCCAGGATCTCTATCTCACGCCAGTTACAGGTTAACTGGCTGGAGTTTATCGCTTTAAGCACAGCTTCCTTGGCTGCAAAACGTCCGGCCAGGCTGGCAGGTGAGGATTTACATATATCCAGTTCCGACCTGGTATATACCCGGTTAAGAAAAGCCGAATCCCAGCTGGCAACCGCTTTTTTTATGCGGCTGATTTCGATTATATCGATACCGGTAGAAACTTCGTTTATCATGCTTTCCCGCCCTAAAGATAGCGCCTGAGGGCAAGTACTGAATTATGCCCGCCGAAACCGAAGGAGTTGGAAATAACCGTATCCACCCTTTTTTCCCGAGCCTGGTTGGGGACATAATCCAGGTCACATTCAGGGTCCGGATTTAAAAGGTTTATGGTGGGCGGGATTATCCCGTCTTCTATCACCTTGCAGCAGACGATTGCTTCCAGTGCACCGGCGGCTCCCAGCATATGGCCGAGCATGGATTTGATCGAACTTACCGGGATGTCATAAGCTCTGGATCCAAAGCTGTTTTTGATAGCCCGGGTTTCAGAGGCATCATTTAACTTGGTAGAAGTGCCATGTGCATTAATGTAACCCACCTCTTCGAATCCAATATCTTTTAATGCCATCTGTATTGCACGTACTGCCGATTCGCCGGAGGCAAGCGGCTGGGTGATGTGAAAGGCATCTGAAGTGGCGCCGTAGCCAACGATTTCGGCAAAGATTGGAGCACCGCGTTCCAGGGCACTCTCAAGGTTTTCCAGCACTAAGACACCTGAACCTTCACCGATTACAAACCCATCCCGCCGGGAGTCAAAGGGGCGGGATGCAGTGCATGGATCGGGATTTTTAGTAAGGGCTCCAGCCTGTGAAAAACCGGCAACACCCAGCGGAGTAATGGCGGCATCGGTACCGCCGGCAAGGGCGGCTTTCAGCTCGCCGTGCTTTACCATTTTATAGGCAATGCCCAGTGCATCGGTGCCGGTAGAACAGGCTGAAACCAGGCTCAAATTAAAACCGCGTATGCCGGTTTCGATCGATACCCGGCCGGTAGCGTTATCAGCAATCATCATGGGTACGATAAAGGGGCTGACGCGCATGGGTCCGCGTGAATTAAGCACCGAGACCTGTTCTTCCATGGAATGAGTTCCACCGATTCCGGTGCCGATAAGAATACCTATGTCATAGCGGTTGGAATCATCAATCACCAGGCCGGAGTGCTCGATTGCCTGCCGGGAGGCAGCGATTGCAAACTGTGCAAAGCGATCTGTATACCTTGCGGTTTTGGGGTCCATATAATCAACCGGATCGAAGTTTTTCACTTCACCGGCGACCTTGACCGGGAAAGTAGAAGCGTCAAAACACTTGATGGTATCAATGCCGTTTTGTGAGGAGATGAGGTTTTGCCAGGTTGTATCAGCAGTTACACCAAGGGGGCTGACGGCCCCGTATCCGGTTACAACAACTCTACTGGCCATTTTAGGCACCCATTTTGGATTGGATGAGCTCGGCAACTTCACCAACAGTGGTTAATTTGGCAAGTTCCTCGTCTGGCAGGGTTACACCAAAGCTGTCTTCCATGGCCAGGGAGAGTTCTACCATACTAAGGGAGTCCATTTCGAGATCGCCTACAAAAGTGGCTTCAGGGGTAATTTTTGTTTCATCGATTCCAGGGTTTACCTTGCAGATAGCCTGCTTGAGTTCTGCGTGAATGTCCATTGCACCGTCCTTAATATTAGATTACATAAATCAAGGAGTGCCAAAGAGCTGTGTAGAAGATTGTTAATATATATAAGAGGCTCGGGAATATATCCAGCCTTTGCAAATCCTTGTCAAGCGGTGCTAGTATAAAGTTCCTAAAAGATGTTGTCAAATACTGGTTATGATGGAGTTTTCCCCTGTGTTGATTGCTGTTGATGCCAGCGGTGGCGATTACGCCCCGCAAGAAATAGTAAAAGGTGCAGCTGCGGCTGCCAGTGAATACAACGTGCCTATAGCACTGCTCGGTAATAAAAAAATACTTACCATGCTGGCAGGCAAGTACGAAAAGAAAACCAACCTTTCTATCATACATGCTCCGCAGACGATAGCCTGCGATGAGCAGCCGGTGCAGGCCTTAAAAGCCAAGCCCAGGTCTTCTATTGTAATAGGGGTGGGAATGGTAAAAGAGGGAAAAGCCTCGGCTTTCATATCTGCCGGTTCCACCGGAGCGGTTCTTGCCTCCAGTTATATGATGCTTGGAAAACTAACCAACATCCAACGCCCTGCGCTGGCAACTGTGATTGCAGTTAACCCGGAACATCCTTTTATCCTTATTGACGCCGGAGCAAATGCAGATTGCATCCCTGCCTATCTTGCCCAGTTTGCCCTTATGGGCTCGGTATTTGCAGCCGAACATCTGAATATCGAAAAACCGAGGGTAGCACTGCTTAACAATGGAAGCGAGGAAGGAAAAGGAAACCGCCTGACCAGGGAAAGCCACCAGGCTATTAAACTGACCCCGGGTATTAACTTTACCGGCAATATTGAACCTCAGGACCTTTTGGCTAACCATGCCGACGTGGTGGTAACAGACGGCTTTACCGGAAATATTGTACTTAAAACCCTGGAAGGGTTCGGGGAAAACTTTGGCAAGAATGTCGGCTGGCAGCAGAGCCATCATATTCCCCATGAACTGCAGGGTTCGGCACTGGTAAATTATGCCAAGGTACTTTTTTTAACCAAAAGGGCCGACTACAAGGAATTTGGCGGCGCCTGTTTGCTGGGGCTCGATGGAAATATAGTTGTTGCACACGGGCGTTCTAAAGCTAAAGCAGTCAAAAGCGCCATCCACCTTGCTGTGCGTGCAGTAGAGCTTGATATGGTAAGTTCCATCAAGCAGGCCATGTTAAAAATTGCCCAAAATACTGCACAAGAGTAGGTCTGAGGCAAAAATTATGGTATAATAGCACGACTTTCAGATTCGGGGGAGTTACTTTGCCCCCTTAGTCGAACGGCTAGTTCAGCCAGACATCGTTCAGTTAATCAAGCTAAAACAGGAATCAAAAAAGAGAGGTGAAACCTTAATTCTTTCCTGGCTGGCAAGAGCAATCAAAAAAGGAGAAAAAACGTGAAAATATCAAAAAAAATACTATCTATGGCAGCAGTCTTGGCTGTTGTGGCAGCACTGACCGCAGGTCTTGCTGGTTGTGATAGCGAAAAAACAGTCACAATTGGACGGGCTCAATGGAATTACGACGTAATCCAGGCCAATATCATTGGTATGGCCATTGAAGAAAAGGGTTATGACGTTAAGATGAGAGATGTCTATGAGATGGGCCTAATGTTTGCAGCTGTTGGCGATGGCAGTGTGGATTTTTATCCTGATGCCTGGCTGCCTGCTCTTCAGGGAACCTATCTTGAAGCTAACGAAGATACAATAGTTGTTGGAGGGGACGTATATGGCGAGGATGTTCCCCTGCGCTGGGCAATTCCTGGCTATACTGCTGATGAATACGATATAACCTCCATTGATGATCTGGAAGGCAAGGGAGATCTTTTTGGTGGCAAGATTTACGGTTATGAAGCCGGCACCGGTGGTTCAGAACGCAGCTTGGAAGCTCTTGAAGCATATGGACTTGAAGATGAATACGAGTTAATTACTGGTAGTGTTCCGGCGCTTATGGCGGAGCTTAAAGCTAATTATGATGCCGGAAACCCGGTCATGGTAGTTCTTTGGAGGCCGCATCCTATATTCACTCAGATGGATGTACGCATGCTTGATGACCCCCAAAATGTGTTTGGCACCAACTACGTTCGCTACGTTGCCCATGACGAATTTGCTGAAAACAATCCGGAAATCGTTACCTTCCTTGACAACGTACGGATTCCTCTTGCTGACGTTGAGGAAATGATGCTTTTGAACGAAGAAGAAGGCTATACCGAAGACGAACTGGCGCAAAACTGGTACGATGAGAATAAATCAACTATTGCAACATGGTGGCAATAGGTTAAAAAGCGTGGATTCTTAAATACAAAGGGGGCTGGGATACTTGCCAGCCCCCACTTTTTTTATTATGCTTACACATTGTTAAAATCTAAAAGGGAGGTAATCCCACATGTTTGGACTTGAACTTGATATAGCATCGGTTATTAATGCGATAGTCGATTTTATCGTAAAGCACCTGGGCGGGCTTCTTCGAGCCATATCCAGCGTTGTTGAGAATGGTTTTGAGGCTATCGTGGATGGGCTTGCATGGCCGCCGGCGATCCTGGTGATTCTTGCATTGGTAGCCATTGTATGGCTGGTTGCCCGCAGCTGGAAGCTTGCTCTGGGCAGTTTTATCGGGCTTAGCCTGATTCCGATGATGGGACTGTGGCCTTACGCGCTTGATACCCTGGTGCTGGTGATTTTTTCAACAGCTATTTCGCTATTATTTGCCATTCCTATCGGAATCATGATGGGTATCAGCCAGAAAGCTGCAGCCATAATGAAGCCAGTTTTGGACCTTATGCAAACCATGCCTTCGTTCGTTTATCTTATCCCGGCAGTTATGCTGTTTGGCGTCGGCAAGGTACCGGCTATGTTTGCTACCATGATTTTTGCCATGCCGCCGGCGATAAGGCTGACTTACCTTGGCATCCAGGAGGTTTCCGGGGAGGTCAAAGAGGCAGCCATTTCCTATGGAGCAACTCGAAAACAGCTTTTATTTGACGTGCAGCTTCCGCTGGCAGTGCCAACCATTATGGCGGGGATTAACCAGTGTATAATGCTTGCTCTTTCCATGGCAGTCATCGCTTCCATGATTGGTGCTGCCGGCCTTGGTAACGAGGTTCTCAGAAGCATCAGCCGGCTGGATGTTGGCTATGGATTTGAAGCTGGTATCAGCATAGTGTTCCTGGCAATTATTCTTGATAGAGTAACAGGTGCGATACACAAACGCACCAAGCTGGAAGAGGGCAATCGGGAAGAAGCCCAGGCCTAGAGGGTTAAAAAAGATAAAAAAGAACCGGGCACGGCGTTATACGCTGGCAGCCCGGTTCTTTGTTTGTAGACGATTAGTCTACAGTCTTTTCAGATTCTGCGGTGGAAGAATCGCTACTATTTTCTGTATCTTCAGGCTGCTCGGAGTCCGAGGTATCTTCACTGTCAACTGTATTGGGAGTTATGGAGTTCAGGCAGTCCAGCGGATCAACGATACCTTTGAGCCGGCCGTTTTCATTTACCACAGCAATGGGAAGCCCGACAGTGCAAAGAGGTAGTACGTCACCAAGTGGTGTTGATTCGGTAGTCTGGGGGAATTCGGTATTCATTATCTCAGAAAGATTATTTATCTTTTTCTTGAGTGCCGCAGCGATGTCCTTATCGGTGATAATACCAACCGGCTGGCGTTGCGAGTTAACAATATATATTTCGTCGCGGTCGATAGAGCGCATGCGTACCATAGCAGTACGTACTGTATCGCGTTTTAAAAACAGCGGTTCAGGTGCTTCCATGATAGAGCTGGCAGTAAGCACCAGGCTGCGGTTTATGTCCTGGGTAAAGTTGGCAACATAATCGTTCTCCGGGTTGGAGACTATATCCTCCGGGGTTCCGATCTGGACTACAGCTCCGCCCTTCATTACCGCAATTCTATCACCCAGTTTGAGTGCTTCGTTTAGATCATGTGTAATAAACACAATTGTTTTCTGCATCTCTCTTTGCAGGTTGATAAGTTCATCCTGCATGTCTCTGCGGATGAGAGGATCAAGAGCGCTAAAAGCTTCATCCATAAGCAGAATGTCTGCTTCTGTTGCCAGGGCGCGTGCCAAACCTACTCTTTGCTGCATACCGCCGCTTAAGTTGGAGAGCGGACGGTCCGCCCATTGTTTTAGTCCAACGAGCTCAAGGGCTTTTAATGCCTTTTCGCGCCGTACTTCCTCTTCGATGCCCTGGACTTTAAGCCCGTACTCAGCATTTCCAAGTACGGTGTGGTGGGGGAAGAGCCCAAAATGTTGAAAGACCATTGCCATTTTAGTGCGCCGTATTTCGCGCAATCGGTCTCCATCCACTTTTTGGATATCCTCATCGTCTACAAATACAGAGCCACTGGTGGCGTCCAGCAGGCGGTTTAAGCACCGCACCAGTGTGGATTTGCCGGAGCCGGAAAGCCCCATCACCATAAACATTTCTCCGGGGGCAACGGTAAAAGATACATCAGACACTGCTACAACATGACCGCTCTCTTTAAAAAGCTGCTCAGCGCTGGTGCCGGTTTTGTATTTTTCCAGAGCCTCCTGGGGGTTTTTGCCAAAAATCTTGTAGAGGTTTTGGACTTTAATTTTTTCTTCCACGTTTCCTCCTGCGTGCCGCTTACCAGATTATATATGGCCGCACGGTATCTAATTCACATATAACCATGGGGGTCTTGGTTGTGGTTAATAATAAACGCCACGCTTTTTGGTGTCAAGAAATTGGCATGTTTCTGGCAGTATATTTTTTAGTAATGTTATACTTTTTATATGTTACTTAAAATAATTTTTGGCTTTGGCCTGTTGTTTCTTGCCGAAATTAGTGTTATGGCGTTGGTAGCCAGGTTTTTTGGTGCGGTTACTGTAATTCTAATTATAGCACTAACTGCATTGGCGGGTGCGCTGATTATTTCTGTTCTGAGGCCTGCGGCAATGCTTAAAATCCGTAGCGTAATGACCGGTTCAGCTCTGCCTGAAGAAGGCATATTTCATACGATCCTGCTGTTTGTAGCAGGAGTACTTTTAATTGCTCCTGGGATAATCGCAGATATTCTTGGAATATTACTGTTAATTCCGGGTATTCGCAAACGTGTCTCGGGTGTGGCAAGAAAATATGCAGAGAGGGCTATCAACAGAGGTAAAATCAGGGTTACTAGAATAAACCAGGGGAATCCATGGCAAAAATAACATTGGATTTACATAATATTTATAATAAAGGCGCCGCAATCGACAGCGAGCTAAACCGGGTTATCCAGGAAGCGCTGGAAAAACGCATTACTCCGGTTGAAATTATCCCCGGCAAGGGTTCCGGTCAGCTTAAAAAACGCGTGCTAAGGTTTTTGATGCAGCCGGAAAT
>JAQUQL010000047.1 GCA_028716145.1 Dehalococcoidales bacterium | reverse complement strand
AGCGCTTCCTCCGGTTTGTGGATTGTTGTACAAACAATGAAAGACCTGGGCAAGTGGTAGCATCAACTTAATACTGCCCAAAATATAAAACAAAGCAACCCTTTAGTTTATTTGGTGATATTAAATGATAGAAAAACTTATCATATCTGTTATTGAAAACGAAGTAGAAAACGCAGAGACAGCTACCCGCTTTCGCAAACCTGTTATAGGCTTTGCCGAAGTTAAAAATGACGACTTTGACCGCATCAGGAAAATAGTTGGCAAGCACCATATCAGCCCGGGTGATTTATTGCCGGGTGCCCGGAGCCTGGTTGCTTTTTTCCTGCCTTTCTCCAAAAGTGTAGTTAATGCTAATTTAAAAAATAACTACGTAGCCAGAGAATGGGCAGTGGCATATGTTGAAACCAACAAGCTCATCAGGCAAATCTGTGAAAGTGTAGTGCGTGCTCTGGATAAGGCCGGTATTGAAGCTGCCTATGAACAGCCTACTTATGATTTCGATAAAAAAAAGCTCGCCGCCCGCTGGTCACACAGGAGTGTAGCCAGATTAACCGGAATAGGCAGTTTTGGTTTGAACAGGCTTCTTATCACTGATGCAGGGTGCACGGGGCGTTTTGGTAGTTTGGTGACAGCCACCAAGCTGGAATCTGTTCCTGCAGAACAAAAAGAGAGATGCCTTTATTTTTATAACGGAAGCTGCAAATTGTGTATCGAGCGCTGCCCTGTGAATGCGATAAAAGAAGACGGGCAGTTTGATAGAAGGGCGTGTTATCAATACCTGCACAAATCAGAACTCTTTTTTGATGATTTGCCTTCAACCGAAGTTTGCGGCAAGTGTTCGGTCGGCCTGCCCTGTTCATTCAAATCGGCGGTAGCGTCAAATCTCAACAGAAAGTCTTGATGCTAATTCTGATCCGGAGCTAATTGCCAGATACGGGTTTAATATTCTCTTTTTGGCCCCCGGGGCTAACCACCGTCACTTTTTTCACCCTGACAAGGGGTTTGCCGGTTGTTCTGTTCTATATGATTAAAATAATGCTCATACCCCTATCTTATCGGATGGCCTGGCATTATAATTGGAAATAAGCGCTAAAAGCGAAAATCTTCAAATGTGGGAGGAGGCATGTAATGGAACTGATAGGGGAGCTAACCAAAAATTTAGGGGTGAGTGAAACTCAGGCCAAGGGTGGAGCCGGGCTGATTTTTAACCTGGCTAAAGACAAGCTTGGTTCGGACGATTTTTCTAAGGTTTCATCAGCAGTACCGGGCATTGATGAAATGATGGGGACCGCTCCAGCCAGCAAAGGGGGCGCACTTGGCGCACTTGGCGGTCTTGCCTCAGGGTTTGGGGGCAAGGCTGGTGGATTGGGCTCTCTGGCAAGCCTGGCCGGTGGGTTTTCAAAGCTGGGCATGGATGGAAGTATGGTTGGCAAATTTGCTCCGGTAATTCTTTCTTTTGTGAAAAGCAAGGGAGGAGACGGAGTTAAAGGTATACTGGAAAAAGCTTTAAGTTAAAGCCAGCTATATAAATTTTAAGCATTTCGGGCATGTTGACCATAGCAAGGTTAAATGGTTATGGCCGTTTTAGGCAGTCATCGTGATTATCGACGTTGCGCATCACAAAAACATCGCCCCGGCGGTGAAAAGTCATACGGTATTTGTGGTCAACGTAAGCCTCAATAATTCCGGGAGCGGCTTCAATTGGATGGCTTTTTAGCCCCGGGTGACGGAAATCGCCTTCGAGCAATAACAAGGCTTTATCGACCTTTTGCTGGATGGTTTTGGGTAGTTGTGAGTACTGTTTCACAAACCGCTCGGTTAGCTCGATGGGCATTATTTACTTTTCTTGACGGGATTATTCTGAGTTTTGGCAGATAGCTTATGAAGATAGCTTATGGCTGATTTAGAATCTGTAAATTCATGTATACGCCCGGAAAGTATATCTTCCTCAGCCTCTTTTTCACCCTGTTGCCAGCGCTTGGTCCAGAACCAGGTCTGTTCTTTATCAATCAACTTTTTTAACTTGAGCACAACTTCGCCATTCCTGACCTGCACATCCATATAGTCGCCATCTTCAATACCAAGTTCTTTCCTTATAGAAAGGGGTAGCGTCAATTGTGCTTTCTTGCGTATCTGTATCAACTCAGGCATATAAAAATCCTATAATCCTACTTTCCTACTATATTATTAGAATAGATTGCAGATGTCAATATGAGACGAGTTTTGAAAGAAACCTTCAGTTGCAGGCCACGAAACCGCCAGTCTTATTTACTGAACAGTCTCGTGCTGAGGTATTTTTCCCCTCTGTCTGGAAGGATCACTGCAATCGTGCCGGCATCTATTTTCATGGCAGTCTGGACGGCTGCATACATTGCAGCTCCACTGCTCATTCCAACGAAGATTCCTTCCTGTTTTACGATTTGCCTGGTCATTTCGTAGGCATCTTCGGTTTCAACCATAATCTGGATATCTATCATGGAAGGGTCGTAAATCGAAGGAACGATCGCCTCTTCCATATTCTTGAGTCCCTGGATGTAGTGGCCTCTTACTGGATGAGCGCAGACTATTTTAATATTGGGGTTGCGTTCCTTTAACACTTTTCCTACACCCATAATGGTGCCGGAGGTTCCCACAGAAGAGACAAAGTAATCCACGTTACCACCAGTCTGTTTCCATATTTCATCTCCGGTTGTTTTATAATGGGCTACCTTGTTAAAATCGTTGGAGAACTGGTCAGGCATGAAGTATTTATCGGGGAACTTGCCTACCAGCTCTCTTGCTTTTCGGATAGCCCCGTCTGTTCCGTACCTTCCATCTGTCAGGGTAACTTTTCCGCCAAAGGCTTTAACCATCTGGATTCTTTCACTGGAAACCGCTTCGCTCATAACGATCTCGACTTCGTAGCCTTTTATGCAGCCGATCATTGCCAGTGCAACGCCCGTATTACCCGAGGTTGGCTCGATTATGATCTTGCCGGGGGTGAGCTTGCCTTCGATTTCGGCCTGGTTGACCATGCTCAGCGCAATTCTGTCCTTAATGCTCCCGGTTGGGTTGAAGCCTTCCACCTTGGCAAACATAGTGGCGTTTTGGTTGGGGTTTAATCGGTTTATACGTACAAGAGGAGTCTTGCCGATAGTCTGTAAAATATCCTGTGCTGAATGCATGCTGCTCCTTTAGAGGTTGTTGGGAATATTATACTCCAAAGGCTGTAAATTTACCCCAAAGAGGTTTTTGCATTAGCAAAATAGGTATAATATATAATTGAAAAATGATTGCAACGCTTACTGTAGGAGGTGTTATGAATGCTGAAAATTAAAAGGCTTCTGATACCTTTGGTTAGTATCATTACCACCTTTTCGATAGCCAGCTGTAACGTACCAGCCGCTGAAATCACATTTTCGAACCTGGAATCCAGCCCTGAAACTTATGCAGATAAGGTGATAACCATCGATGGTTACTGGTTTGATGGATTTGAGATGGCCGTTCTTGCTGAAAGATTGGAAGCTGATGATTATGCCCCGGGCAACCTGAAGCCACGAGGTGTCTTAATCTGGGTTAGCGGTGGTTTATCAGAAGAAGTAAGAGAAAATCTCTATCTGCAGCCTGAAAATGTTACTGGTTACCCAGCTCACTATGGCAAAGTCAGGCTGGAAGGCAAGCTGAAATGCGGAGGAAACTACGGGCATTTAAACAGCTACCAGTTTCAGCTGGAAGTTATTAACTCAAAAATGCTGCCATGGAGCCCCGGGCAAGAATAGTCGACGGCTGGCTCTTGAACAGGGCCTTAGATCCCCTTGTTTGTTTTTTAAATTTGTGCAAAAACCACGACGTAGTTATGCCCGTATGCCTTGGCGCATATGGGGCAGATTGTGTAATAAAAGATGTTTCAGCAGAAAGCATCAGGAAATCTTTATACTCAGGCTTGGCTCCCGCTTCTTCTATCTTTTTCCAGGCCCTGGTGACTGCTTTGCCAAAAGTTCCCGGTTGTTTTAAGACCAGGATCAACAGTATACAAATCCATGTTAATACGCCGTGATAGTAAGATTAAGCCCGAAAGCCTGACAGGCTTCTTTAATATCATTCGTAATCTGTTCGGGCGGCAGTTCAAAACTCACATCCGCTGTTTGTCCGATGTGTAGCTCATCACACCAATAAACCGGTTCTCCTGCAGGCAGCTTTTCCAAAACCTGCTTGATTTTGTGTGAGCCTTCCACGCGGATATTTATCCAGCCAGTTTGGGAAATATAATCCTCGGCGGTAGTAATCTCCTCTATCGTTTTGGTGCGGTTGGTTCCGGTAATCAGCGTAAACTTCCACCTTCCGTCCTCCAGCCAGGAATAAAGTTCGTATCCCTTTGAACCACGCGGCAAAGAAGTTAAATCTGTGATAGACAGACTGTCTACAAACTTACCGTCTTTTTCCAGGGATGCCATCACATCCGGGTTGTTTCTTGGGTCCTGGCCGTCATAAAAAGATGAGGAAGGGTAGCCAAGCTCTATAGTGATTATGGCTGTCCCTTGAGCACCGAGCGGCAGCCAGATGGGAACGCCGTTGAATGATAGAGAAGAGATGGGCGTCCAAAAGGAGCCCCAGTAAATCGGGTTTTTGTTAACGCATACTAGAAATGATTTGCCTGAGACAGGCACCTGAAGGCCGACAATACGCTCAAAAGCCTGGCTGGTGAGAGTTATCTCATGAGTTTGAGCATTATAAGAGATGATATCTTCACCGGTGATTATCGGGGCATCGCTGATTTCAACGTGGCTCAGAGCTTCCATTTGGGAAGGGGGGATGTCATCCCTGGTGAGGTAGATAGCAAAACCTTCATCCTTGCCGCTATTACAACCACCTGCAAGGTGGACAATTATAATGCCCAAAACAAGGACAGCTGTTAAATCTTTGCGTTTCATGTTAGCCCTCCTGCCGTTTCACGCCCTCTTCCATTAACGCAAAATATACCACCATGTTACTATTTGATAAACGTATCTAAGAATATTTATCCCGGTTTTTGATTTCTTTTACCAGCTTGGCCACATTCTTCCATTTTTGCTTTTCATACTGGCGAGCACTGCTGGCTTTTGCTGATGAAATATAGGCGATTTCACCCTGTAATTTACGATAACTTTCCAGCCTTTCCGGATCCAGCTCCCCCTGGTTGATAGCGTTAACTATGGCACAGCCTGGTTCGTTATTATGGCTGCAATTTTTAAAACGGCATTTGCCGGTCAGCTCTTCGATATCATTAAAAGAGGCCTGCAGGTTTTCTTCATCAGCCCACAGCTGCAGTTCTCTCATGCCTGGGGTATCAATCACCATCCCGCCATCTGGCATCATTATAAGTTCGCGGGAGGTTGTGGTATGCCTTCCGGTGAGGTCATATTCTCTTACGGCCCCTGTAGCCTGCCTGTCAAAGCCAAGCAGTGCGTTGATGATGGTAGATTTACCAACCCCGGATGGGCCTAGAAGAGCTACAGTCTGGCCCTCATAAAAATAAGTTTTCAAAAAATCCATTCCAGTTTTATCTTTTCCGCTCACAGCATGAATCGGGACGCCTGGAGCAATTTCCTCAACCTGCCTTATGACACTATCAACATCCGGGCACAGGTCAGCTTTATTAAGCACTATTACCGGTGAAGAACCGCTGTTCCATGCAAGAGTCAGGTAGCGCTCTACCCTGCGCAGGCTATGGCCTCTGCCACCATCCAGGCTGCTTACAATAAAAACCGTATCTATATTGGCAGAAATTATCTGCTCTTTTATCTGTTCGCCCGGAGCTTTTCGTGAGAACTTGCTTTTCCTTGGCAGGATGGCTTGGATTATTGCTCCCTTTTCATCCTTGTCCGGTTTTACTGCTACCCAGTCTCCGGCGACTGGCTTCTGGAACTCTCTTTCTGCCAGATGGCGCATTCTTCCTGCTATTCTGGCAGTTATTTCTCCGTTTGGGGTATATAGCTGAGTGGAGTTTTTGGATGCCATAACCACCCGTGCAGGGATAAGACCATGTTCATCAAACACCCGGAAAGCTTCCTCAAAAAAAGGATTCCAGCCCAGTTTTTTAAGGGTTATATTATCACCTGCGTTCATGGCTGATAATTATATACTTTTTTTAAAAAAGAAACCTTGCTTTAAACTCTGTTACCTTTGGAGGCATCACTTATGGCTTCATCCAGGAAGTGCTTTTCTTCCACTTCTCTCAGCTTATCTCTGACCATTTCTTCAATCTGATATTCGTTTTTCAAGCCCCTATGCAGTGAATACACCATAACCAGCAGGACTAATGAAAAAGGCAAAGCGGTGGTGATCGCGGCTGTTTTAAGGGCTACCAGGCCTCCCCCGATAAGGAGGGTTGCAGCAACCAGCCCTTCCATCCCTGCCCAGAACACCTTTTGGCGAACCGGGGATTTCAATTTGCCACCCGAGGTGAGGTGATTGACAACCAGCGAACCGGAGTCTGAAGAGGTTATAAAAAACACAATTATCAGAAAGATGCCGATAACAGCCAGTAAACCGGAAGCCGGCAGATTTTCCAGCATGGCAAACAAAGCCAGTGATTCATCGATTTGAACTGCTGAAATAATATCGGCAATTCCGTTACTTTCCTGGAATATTCCGGCAAACCCGAAGACCGACATCCACAAGGAAGAAATAAGGGTGGGGAAAATTATCACTCCCATTACAAATTCCCTCACGGTGCGCCCCTTGGAAATCCTTGCGATAAACATCCCCACAAAAGGCGACCACGATATCCACCACGCCCAGTAGAAGATTGTCCACGCCCCCTGCCAATTGGAGTCAAGCATTACTTCAGTCCAGAGACTCATCTCGGCCAGTTTTGCTATGTAATGCCCTGTACTCATTGTAAAGCCGCTTAGTATGTATATTGTTGGCCCCATAAACAGTACCAGCAGCACGAGTACCCCGGCGATTATCATATTGATCTGGCTCAGCCGTTTAACTCCCTTATCGAGACCCAGCATCACAGATATGGTGGCAATTCCAGTAATTACAGCAATCAGTATCACCTGGGTTGTGGTGTTTATGCTTATGCCAAAAAGATAGTTTAAGCCAGCATTTACCTGGGTGACTCCAAACCCGAGGGAAGTCGCCAGTCCCATCATGGTAGCCAAAACGGAGAGAACATCAATAGTGTGTCCCCACATACCGTATATTCTGTTGCCGATAACCGGGTAGAAAATGGACCTCAGTGTAAGTGGAAGGCCTTTGTTAAAGGCAAAAAAGGCCAGCCCCAGCCCAACAAGAGCATATATCGCCCATCCGTGTACTCCCCAGTGGAAAAAAGTTGTTACCATAGCTGCCCGGGCGGCTTCTGCAGAGCCTGGTTCAATGTTTCCAAACATGGGCGAGGGTGCATAAAAGTGAGTTACCGGCTCAGCAACGCTCCAGAACAGCAGGCCGATCCCCATTCCGGCGCTCAGAAGCATTGCATACCATCCCCAGTTGCTAAACTCTGGTTTGGCATTAGCTCCGCCCAGCCTTACGTGCCCCAGTTTGGTAAGACCAAAATAAAGGATTGCCACCACAAATATGGTTGCCAGGAGTATAAGAAACCATCCGGCATTTACGGTGATTAAATCAAGAATTTTATTGAAGATGGATTCTGCCTGGCCTGGGAAAAGCAGTGTGAGGCTTATAAAAGTGATGAGAAGCACCAGAAACACAATGCTGACAAAAGGCTGGAAGTCAAAGCCGAACCGCGTCCAGTTATATTTACCCGGCTCTTCCTTGTAAGAATCATCACAAAGAGATATGGAGGGCATAAACTCAAGCTGCTTGCACAGGCTTGCCTGCCTGACGGCTTCCTGTCTTGCCTCAGCTTCTGCCTTTTTCAGCTTTTCAGCCAGAACTTCCTTGGATAAGGAGCGCCTGTCTTTTTCTTCTTCCATAAACTCGGCCCTGGCAGGTTTGCCCCATATGATAATACATGTCTCAGTGTAAAACCAGCCTACAGGTTGCAACCCGGCTATAGCACTTGGGGGTGATAGCAGCGGGAAAGTTCACGCCGCTATCACATCCACCTTATTTCTGTGTTTAATAATAGCAGCAATAATGCCTTATTTCGGCCTTAATTCTTCATAATGGCGTTAAGCGGTCAGTTTCAGCCTTGTTCTTTTACCTTACTGCCTCACTGCATAAACTATCAGTTTTATAAAGCGGGCGAAGGCTGCAATTCCCAGTACCACGGCAACCAGTATCAGGCCGGATTTTATAGCTATGGCTACTGCGTTGGCGATGGTATCGCTGGGTATCACGCTGAAGTTAAACGGGAATATGGCAGCAAGTGAAGCTACCACGACAACGCCCAGAATATTAGTAACCATTTCTACGGTTTCCCGGTACCAGTAGCGGTCGTATATTATCAGTGTAATATAGGCAGCGATGGTCAAAACGGTTACTACGATGAAAATAGGCAGCCATGCCATGTAATCTCCAGTTAGTAAGGGAGTTCGGGAGAAGCCTCCGCCAGGCTGGTGGGTATAATAGGCTATGTATTGGTGGAAAAACGTGAAAAATATAAGCAATGCTACATTCCAGGCGATTCCAAAAGAATAGCCTATTATCCTGCCGGTGCGCCCGGCAGACTCGTCCTTTACGGGCTTGGGTGCTTCAGACCTGGTTTCGGTAGTAAAAGCTACAGGCTCGCCGGTTATATCTGCCTCCGTTGCCATAGCTACTGTTGCTGTTTCATGGCCGGTTTTGGGCATGTCATTTATGGAAGAAGTTGCAATATCACCTGCCAGCGGCAGAGCGAACATTTCCCCCTGGTAGGCTTTTATCATGAGAATTATCCAAAGAGCAAAGCCAAGCGTGCCAACGATTGCGCTGAAGGCATCGCCAACCACTGGTATAAGCCCCAGCAAGCCAGTTGCTATCATAAGCGGGGCAAAAGTCACTATAGACTGGATAGCGTGAAAGCGTACAAACCTGTTGTTGGGTTCAATAACCAGGAAAATAATGCCAGTTATCCAGCCAGCCAGGTAACATAACAATCCGCTAACATTCTGG
>JAQUQL010000046.1 GCA_028716145.1 Dehalococcoidales bacterium | reverse complement strand
AGAACCATAGCGTTCTCATTTTGTGGGTCAAGGGTTTTACACCCTTGAAAAGAGAGAGGCGGGCTAGAGCTGGCTCAGCCCGTATAGCTTCCCATAGTGAATGCCCCCGAGAAGGATGTTATTGATCCTGAGGGGAAAGAGTCCCAACCTTCAGCATCTTCCTTATGTTATCGTTTACTGTGGCTTTATCGTAGCCAATCACTCTGGCTATTTCGGCCTGATTTCGCTGGCCTCCTTCCCAAAGCTCTTTAATTTTCGCGAGGGCCTGGGGATTCTGGAAGAGCCTAACCTTCTTTTCTCCCTCTATGCGAGTTTCCCTCTCTGGAGATCTCCCTACTTCCCTTACTACAGTCCTGGAGTTATGGGAGCCTCCCTCCTGGGGAGTCTGGGATTCTCCCATTGTGGGATCTTGGAAGGAGACTTCTCTGGGTGTCTGGGCCTCTTTCGTAGATGGAGCCATTCTCCCTGTAGCCTGGAGAGCCTGCTTAGCTTCCTGGGAATAGGAGAGTATCACCCTAGAGGCCAGAGAGCCTGGGGTGGTTTGTTCTATCGCGGCCTGAATACAGAGAGCATGATAAGCCCCTGGATCGAGGGTTATTCTTGGATTCTTTGGAGCAGACATAAGAGGTTCTATCCCTCTTAGGGAAATAACCTTTCTGGTATATCTGGGATAGAGGGATAAAGGGATGGGGGGAAGGAGGGAGAGGGCCACGCTCCCCGGCCTTTACATACTTCCTTTTTTGTATTGCAACGTTGCATTTTTCGCGTTGCATCGATGCATTTTACAGGCTTTAAAGGGCCTTTTGCTGCAACGCTCTATGTCTCAGCATATCGAAAACGGCCTTACCCCCCTCCCCCCATTTTGTTCTATGTCATCTTGAAGGATACTTAAAATAATGTCATAGAACTATTTACCGTTCGCAGGAGAAACAATGGGAGAGAGCCCTAAGGCCTCCCTCTTTAGAGCCCTGGCCTTCTCCTGAGCCTCCTCTCTGCTCATCCTTAGGGAAGAGCCCAGGTAAACGTTCCTTAACCTCCCTCCTTCTCTCCAGGAGGCCATAAAGTAGGTGTAGGTCTTCGGCCCAGCCTTGGACTCCTTAACCTTCCTCTGCTCCCATACCTGGAGATCCTCCAGCCTGGCCTGGAGCTTGAGGGCCTGGGCCTCTGCCAGGGCCGCCTCCGCCTCTACTTGCAGCCCCTCCACCTCCCGGCGGGCCGCGGGTGCACGGGCGACCTTCTGCAGGGCTCGGGCATCACGAGCAAGCTCCCGAGCGGTCTTCTGGAGGGCCTGGCGGCGGTCGCCGGAGGGGGTGCGGTGCATGGGAGATAGTTCTATGGCATCTTATTTAATACTTATGAAAATGCCATAGAACTTATTTGTGGATGCGCGCGGAAACTTGCGAGTTGTTCATAGTACAGTGTGCAATCTCCCAAAATCGGCCTAAATCCTCTTCGGCCTAACTACCCGTTCATATAGTCTTGGTAAATCTAGGTTTACAATCAGCCGATCACGATTAATCGTCATCAGTGATAGCAAAAAGCAAGTCTACAATCCATCGCGCACCATCAGAGGGGTATTGAGCCTAAAAGTATCCTTATAATAATATCTTACCTTTCTTTAGCATATTGAAAAAGAGGGAATGAATTACAGGTTACACATACTGCTCAGAGCTGAGATTGGGTCTTATCCCACCGCGTCTATATCGTAACTGGATTAGATATATATAGGTCATAAATGGATGAGGATTGTCAAATATGAGGGAAATTCATGACTGTCATTTCAAAGGATGGCAAAGTGATTGAGCTTATCAATGTTATCACTGTTGAACCCGAGCATCAACAAGCCATAGTTGATAATGTCCGAGAAATCCTGAGGGACGTTGCTAAAAAACAGCCTGGATTTATATCCGCCAAAGTTCATAAAAGCCTAGATGGAACGCGAGTTGCGTATTTTATTCGATGGAGAAACCCAAATGATGGTTTAGCGTGGTTTGAATTTATAAGTGATGCCTTGAAAGTCACGAAAGTCCGAGTTAAAAATGCTGATTATCATCTATATGAGGTGATTGAGACTGTGTAGCTTTAAAAGCTTGAGGAATTCTGGCCTCCACAAGCAATCACATGGAACTATAATAGGCTGATATATCTAAGCGCTCTGGTATTGTATAGGCAGCCTGCTGTGGGGCATATTGTTCAGATCCTCGGCGTTTATCCAGATATCTAGCTCCCTGGGGAAAGTAATCATTCAGTGACAACCCATCACTCCAATCATTTGCAGAACTCCCGCCCTACTGAATTCGGCAATCAAATCCGTTACGGTAGGCTCAATAAGCGGCTCAACCAGTTTGCCATTATTTATTAATCCTGCTTTGACGGCGAATTCAAATACGTATGGGTAGTACATGCGAGTGGTTGCAGTTTTCCCTATAGCCTCAATGTAACCGGTTGTCTCGGAATTATTGGGTTTCTTGCCTTGAGCGACAGGGTCTATATAAATTTTATAAAAAATGTTTAAAGCTCCTGTAAAGCTTTCAGCATCCATCACATCTTTTTCGTTCAGTCCAACTATTTTATACATTGTACCTCTTCAGTGTGTTGATTAGCTCATCCCTCTAGAAACCTAACCAATGGGTGGTATTGGGTCTGAGTTAATGTCGCCGATTTTCTGTTTAGCGGTAACTTTGACGAGCCCAATCACTTTTGCTATTTGATCACAGACACGGCTTTCCATTATCTTCCTTCGTCCAGCTTTTTTTTTATTGCTTTCCCCAGCTTCTGGGCCTTCGCCATGACCTCTGGCTCGTCCTCCACATTTCTGAACTGCTTTAGGATCTTTGCCGAGCCTTTTATGTAGGGGATGTTATCGGGAAGAATCTCAAGGTAGTCCTTGTAATTTTCTTTCCATCCAAAATCCATTCCTGACACTTCTGGACTATATAGATTCCATGCGGCATAGTTGCACGTCTCCCCTACCCCGCAAGCAAAGCAGCACGGAGTTCCCTTAGCACTCATTGTGCCAGCGACTTCCATTCCGCTAAACGCCATGACCTTGCCCAACCAGGTTTCTACATCTTTCTCAGCTGCGCAACCGACAGCCACCGCAGCTCCTACCTTGCCTTTGGTGAGAAGGTTTACGTGTCGGAATGCGTAGAGTCTCTCCATGAAGGCTTTGGTAAAAGCGCTTGGAAGTCCGTAGTATGTGGGAGAGCCAACCACCAGGGCATCCGCCTTCATCACCATCGGGCTTATCTTTTGAAAATCGTCTTTAACGACACATTTATTGATCTTAACACAGCCCATACAAGCTCTGCAGGGGCCGATGTTATAGTCTGAAAGTTTCACGAAAGCGGTCTCCAGTCCCGTTGAGTCGATAACCGCCTTAACGAGTTTATCTGTGTTTGCATTCTTCGTGGGACTTCCGCTCACTCCAAGGACGAACATATCGCAGCACCTCTCAGTTATAATTATATTTAATTGATAGAATTAATTTTTGCTCACTTCAGCCCCGCTCTATCAACAACAGGAGCCAATCGCTCAAAGTTTGAACCCACAACGTTTAACATTTTAGTTAAGCGATTTTAGTCCCGGCACCTGGGCCATACAAGGCATTAAATATCTCCTCGATCTTTACAACAACTGCGGCTTTTGCGGGTAGCTTGTCGTTGATGCTATGTACAAAGGTTCTCATATCCTCATAAATCTGGCCTTCTTTATGGATCTTTGCGCTCCCCTTGATCTGGAATGATTTGCTGGTTTCAGGATTGTAGCAAAGTATTGAGACCTTTGGATTCTCCGCTAGATTTGCAGCCGTCTTATTGAAAAAATTATCCACTAGCATCAAAGTCTCATCATCGAGTATCCTCACAACCCCAACAAAAACAACGTTTGGCACACCTGCTTTATTAGCTGTGGCTATTGGAATGGGCTTTTGCTTTTCGAGCGTTTCTCTAACATCTTTCGACATTTTTACCATATTAATCTCCTCCTTTCAATGATTAAAATAGAATGAATTATAGTCCGGCCCTTCGGACTATAACATCCGCAACCTGTTTAGCACTCTTGAATGGAAAATCATTGGCATTCAAGACTTTTCCGGCATCCCCTGCTGTAAGTTCGACATCTCCGGCCTTGCACTTTGTAGCCGCGCCTTGTGGCATCGCTGCTAAAAGTTCTTCAGGCGCATTTATGGGAAACTTAGCGTTCTTCAATGCACCTTCAATCTGGGCATGTATCTCATCTTTTACACTCATGGTTTGCACTCTCCTACCTGGCAGGTTGTGTCTGAACCGTCTCACTGCTGAGCATATCCGATACCTCACCGGCAGCCTTTGCAATTGGGCAGTCCGCATTGTGGGCGTCGCATCCGAAACAGGCACTCTTGATTGATTTCAACGATTCCTCTGCCTTTTCTTTGGACATGTTTTTGTCCGTGTATTTCCATGTCGGCATTTTTCTCACCGGACAATAATAAGCGTGTTATCAATATATACTTAAGCGTTATGATAATGTACAAGGTGTAATTTAATGCACAAAATTGACTTTTAGATACAAAATAGAAACCTTTTTACTCCTTACGGTCCAGGATAGTTATCATGGAAGTAGATCTTAAAAATGAAGTCAACGCAATCAAGTCAAAGCTCAACGATATGCACGAAGACATGAAGAAGTTCATGGAACGTTCGAACCAGCAGCATTTGACGTCGATCCTCAATGATTGCAGGAGCAATTTTTCAGACGTGATCCTAGGATACGCAACAGGTGAGATAGAGAACGGCTTGGAAGGCAAAATGGTGAAGGACTGTCATATGAAGGAAGCCTGCAAAGCGCTTTTTTCAGATCTTCTGAAGAACAATCTGGATCAGATCAAAGGGGGCGAAGTATCAGAGGATTCCGTCAGTAACGCGAGATCAAAGCTGGAGCAGATGAGGGAGAAGTCTCCTTATGAGCAGTGCAAAAATTGTTTCTCTGAGGCTGCCAGGCTCTTTGACAAACATGTCGATCTGATGCGCTCTCTTAGGGTATATCGAGATAATGATGTGACAAAGGAATCGACGAAGGCCCTGCCCGAAGAAAACGTAGTCATTGAGATCCTTGAACCCTTGAGCAATAAGCAAAGATTGCAAATGTTGAAGGCCCTTTCTGCGGAGACGAAAACGTTTTCGGCTCTTTCCGAGCTCACGGGACTACGAGGCGGCAATCTGCTCTTCCATTTGCAGAAGCTGCAAGATGGCGGAATGATCCTGCAGAGGCATGAGAGAGGAGGCTATATGATAACAGAGAAGGGGTATAGAGCCTTGAGGAGAATTTCAGAGCTGTATTCAGATTTGGTTTCCAAAAGGGTCAAAACTGGACCGACCAAAATCCCATAGGTAGTGAGCGTTTAGCTGTTAATGGACCATCCCTATTCCTCATCACGGTGAATATGAGAGCAGGCTGCTGCTTGAGATAAGCAAGTAGGCTGTGGTCAGCCGCAAGGAATGAACTGGATTTCAAGCATTACGTTCGGGCTGATTTCAAAAAAATATAACTAGGTAGCCCTACTTTAGACCTTAATTGCAGCAGGCTCCGCAATTAGAACCGCAGCAACCCTGGCAGCCGCCAGCTCCACCACAGCTTCCCTTAGGACATTGGGTGCCACATGAGGATGCCACAGAGGCTGAAGGTGTCATAGAGGTCTCTTGGGTACACGAACCTCCACAGCTTGCCCCACATACCGATTGCGAACACGCGGTATCGCTAGGGCAGTTGCAGTTTCCTGCACAGTGTCCCGCTTCTCCAAAAGCCATTCCAATTCCTGCAAACAGCAGGACTATTGATACGATAGCCAATTTCTTCATTCAAATTCCACCACACATTTTTTCGCGAACCGGCTCACGTACCTCTAAATTATCCTAAGCATATAAGCAGATTCGGTTTTGGGCAATACAAAGTTCACTTCAGACCGATAATAGCGTATTAATCGAAAATTTATATGCTATTTTTTGCCTTTCTGTGATTATATTTTTCTTAATAGACAAGAGAGGCTACAATCCTGCTTGGCTCAAGTCCTCCTCCCATAATTTCGATCCTTTCTTCCGTCAGGCCGTAAAAGCTCGTGAACTATGCTAGTTATACACACTTGAATATAGTGCTCATTCAGGCCGCTATAAGAGGCCAGCACATTTTTATAAATATCTTTTCGACCTCGCAAGGTCTGATGTTGCGCGGCGGATTTTATTTCATATTTTGGCGCGATGGGTTGCGATTTTTCGATAACGGGCAATTGTCGATAAATCATTCCATAGTGTACTGGAATGATTTGTTTGCCAGAAGCGATTTATGACTTGTTTGGGGCAGGCAAGAAAAAGGAGATAACTATCGCGGGTTACACGTACTTATATTTGACGTCTTTATGGCTGACATCTAGGGAGCCTTGCCAACTATATGGTTATCTGGCCGATCCATCCAAGGTTTGTACTCGAAATCTGGATCTTTTGCCCTACGTTGTAAGGCATCGGCTCGCTTAGTCTCCCAATTTTCAAGAAAGCTCCCAATCAAATAGTCTTGTGTCTCTTGTAGATAGCAAATCTCCCGCCAATCGCTACTACCAAGATGTTCATCGATTCTTGATATCAGTTCGTGGAAATGAGGTAGATCAATATTGAGTTCAAACCGCCAGTAATCAATGTCCATATCAAATAATTCATAATCCTCGATCACCATGGACAGTTCATCAAAGAGGTGAGCAAAGGCTTTCTCTTCAAAGCTCATGGATTCATAGTCTGCAGTACCATCTTCATTGTAGTGTTTAAGTATGCGTTGGAGCATTTCACGATGAGCGAACGCCGCCTTTTCTTCTTCGTTCCTGGGCGTCTCACCCAAATGGTCAAAATCGCCCTCTGGACCGAAATTCCTGAGAAACATCTCCCACCTAAGGCGTTCACTATTTTTCACTCTCCAGGCCTGGAGCTCTTCGGCTTCCTTTTGAAGCTTGAGATGGTCCCTGCGATCGAGTCGGTCTTTCGACATTCTTTAACACCTTTTCCGCATCCTTCTTGTAAGGTCAAAGCATGTGCATCTTAAAGTTTGTCTCCCTCGATCGCACATTCAGAAACGTTGGCCCGTGAGACAAATTAGAGTAGCCCTGCTGGGCCGGCCAGGGCACAGATCCCCATATTAGGTTATCTTGTGGCCATGCTGGGCACACCGGAAGGGGCGAGTAGCATGTCACACTTACCACAGCATAGCCATGAGTGAGGTAAAGCCTGCAATAGCTAATATGGTTAGCGTCTGGCTTTAATTACTGGCAACATCGATTTTCCGCCGCCGGGTATCGTGCTCTGTGGAAATACTGCCCTTAATTCTCGTGAGCGATTCAACAAGTCAAAAATAGTTCTATGTCATTTTGGAAAATATTAAGAAAAATGTCATAGAACTATTGGATGCATCGGACCGTGACGAAAGGACGTCTAGGCAAAAAGTTTTAGAGGGCTTTCAATCTTTCTCGAAGCTTCCTGCATTCCTCAAGTCCTCGCTCATCAAGCGCATAGGTCATCTCGCTACCGGTTGGATGCTTTAAGATGTAGTTCAAAGCTATAAGATCGCGTAATGCCTTCTCAGCTTTGTGGCCCTGAAGCCTGGGTTTACCCATAAAGTATGGCTTCGGAACGTGAGACCCTTTCCCGCCCTGAGTCGCTCTACAGAGGCTATAGAGTATTAGCTTCTGAATCTCAGTAAGCTCGATATCGTTCAATCTACCCTCCTGATGATTGGATCGGTTGGTATAATCTCAGGGATGGTATATAACATTTCTCCTTAAGAGAATATTTTTTATCGATTTTTTGTCTGATAAAAATATCCCATATAGATCTAAATTTACTGATAGCCCATTCATGATAAGATTATCTTGGATTTATGCAGTTTAGATAGTTTTAAATAGATTTGATGCTTTCGAGTACTGCAAAATAAGGAATGATCAATTCGTTATAGCCTAACATACAGGGAGGTGTGCAGAGCATGAACCAAACGAAATCGGGGACGAACGTAATGCGGGCGGCGCGAGATGCCAGGGTCCGAGAAGGGCTTGATACTGACTATGAGCTCTATAGAGTGATAAACAGAAAGCCAGGAGCTAGCGTGTACGAATTGGCTAAAGAGCTGGGGTGGTCAAGCGGTAAGGTATACGGGTCTGTTCGGCGATTAGAAAAAGATAGCTGGATACGGACAGAAAAGGCAGAAAGGGATGGCAGGTCCGTGTTAAAAGTAAAACCAGTCGAATGGTTTGAGTTCTTGACGCCTGAAGAGGTTGAAGAATTTAAAAACATGGATTTTTGAGTTCATTATGCTCTAATGGACCCTCCAACGATCTTGATATACTCTTCCGTCAGCCTATAACGCGATTGATGGTTTAGAAGCCATCTTTTTTACCAGCGCATTTTTTGTCTTGTTGATTCTTCGATTCTTTCTGCCATTATGCGAGCCCTGCTTATGCCATCGCTTTTCCAGCTTTCCAGATTATTCCAGAAATTTCCGGGACCCTTTTTTTGTCATTGATCAATCAGTCTCCTCTGGGTGTTCCGCTTTGTATCTCAGATATCTAGCCCGCCTTGCTTCCTCATATTCAAAGAGACGCTCCATTACAGCATCCTGGTTTTCCTGGAGATAACATACTTCCCTCCAGTCAGAGCTACCCGTATGCTCATCGATTGCTTTTATCTCTTCAACAAAAGAAAGCTCTGGTTTAAGGTCTAATTTGTCCCCCCAGGTTTCTAAATCTAATCGAAAGAGATCAAACACATTTTCATAAATATGGAAGTTCTCCAGCAAAACCGCAAAAGCCTTCTCTGTCTCATCCATGGCTTCATAATTTACTATCCAGCCGTCGTATTTGGCTAGGACCCTCTGGAGCATTTTCTTACAGGCCATTTCTGCCTTAATCTCCTCCTTAAAATCCGAATCATTGGCCTTTTCAATATCTTCCTCAGTGTATTCTATAGAATCTGGCCCATGTACTCTAAGAAACATCTCCCAATGTAAACGCTCGCTGTTGGCCTCTCTCCAGGCTTTGCGCTCTTCCACTTCCTTTTGCCGCCTGAGACGGTCCATAGAGTCCTCCAGCTTGGAAGTCCTACGTTCTAACCCAGTTATCGCCATTGTTTCATCAGCTCCTTAAGCTCCTTACGTGCTTTTTGCATTTCATCCAGGCTCTCATTTCTCTTTGATACATCAT
>JAQUQL010000045.1 GCA_028716145.1 Dehalococcoidales bacterium | reverse complement strand
TCAAGCAGCTATGTCAATTTGTTAGAAGGCTTTAAATGTTCACGTTTGCCAGGCCTGCGTCAAAACTGTGCGCGGCACCTTTATCAATATTTTTCAAACATTAAACATTAAAGAGAAAGTTGATAACGTCACCGTCCTCAACAATGTAATTTTTACCTTCTACCCTGAACACGCCTTCCTTTCTGGCGCCAGCATAACCGCCCAGCCGAACCAAATCGTCATAATGGACTACTTCAGCTCGTATGAAGCCTCTCTCAATATCGGAATGTATACGCCCGGCAGCCTGCGGGGCAGGGGTATTGCGTGGTATTGGCCAGGCACGGCTTTCGTCTTCTCCGGTGGTTAGAAAGCTTATAAGACCAAGCAGATCAAAGGACGTTCTTATCACTTTACTTAAACCCGGCTCTTCGATCTGAAAATCGTCCAGAAAAGCCTGCTTGCTTTCATCATCAAGGCCAGCAAGTTCCATTTCCAGCTTTCCGGCAAGAGCTACTACCCGGTGGCCTTCATCACCAAATCGCAAGTTAAGGCTTTCTTCCATCTGCTTTGCCTGCCCCAATTCCTCCTCCCCGATATTTAAGACTGTCAGCATGGGCTTGGCGCTCAGAAACTGGTAGCTGGAAATCTTTTTTAACTCTTCCCCGTCAAGTGGTTGCCGGCGAAGAGGAACCCCTTCCTCCAAACCAGTTTTAATTTTCCCAAGGATAACTGCTTCTCCCTCCAGAGCAGGGCGGTCTGCCGCTTTGGCCCCTTTAAGTTGTGAAGCCAGCCTTTCCAGCCGCCTTTCGATGATCGCCATATCAGAAAAAGCCAGTTCAAGTTCCATCGCCTCAATATCGCGTGCAGGGTCAATACTGCCCTGCGGATGTGGTACTGACTCGTCCGTAAAAGCCCGCACAACACACAACAGTGCATCGGTTGCCCCGAGTTCAGAAAGCAGCTTGCCGCTCAAATTAAAGTCTCTGGCAGCATTTTTCAGGCTTGCTCCCAGGTCTACGTATTTAACCTCTCCATAAACTGCCTTGCGCGATTTAAACATTTCCCTGAGACGATCAACCCTGGCATCCGGAACCCTGGCGATTCCGATGTTTTCCTCCTGCCGGGAACGGCCAGTACCCACCTCAGCACTGGTAAGACAATTAAAAATCGTAGTGCGGCCGCTCATTTCGAGGCCAATGATGCCAATATCTAAACTCATTCTTTCAACCTGTTATTTTATTTTATCAACCGCAGCTTCTATAGCTGTCAGCCATGCCCACTTTTCTAAAGCTAATTTTACGCTGAAGTATAGGCTACTTCAACCGTTAACTTGATTTGCTATTGACAGTAAGGTTTTTTAAGCCTACAATGCTTGACTGCCAAAGCCCGGCAGGTTCAATCCTGTCAAACTAGCAGAGGGCACGAATATTTAGAGCGTGAAGTGGAATGTACATAATAATCGCAGGTGGCGGAGTTATCGGTTCCCACATTGCATCTCTTCTGGTTGAGGAAGAGCACGAAGTGCTGGTAATCGAGCAGTCTTCCGAGATACTGGACAGAATTCGCAATCACCTGGATGTAAAAACTATCCAGGGCAACTCGGCAACCCCCAAGACTCTAAAGCAAGCTGAAGCAGAGCGCGCCGATCTCGTCCTTGCCGTAACCAATAACGATGAAACCAACATGATCACCTGCTTTATGTCAAAAGAGCTGGGAGCGGCGGCTACCGCCGCCCGCATCCGCAACCCGGATTTTTCCTATTATTTCGTCTCGGGAGGCAAATCCCCCCTTTCATCCAGAAGGATCATACGCCCCAAAAAACTGGGTATAGATGTTTTTATCAACCCGGAAATGACCGCCGCCCAAGAGATTGTTGCTATCCTTTCCAGCCTTTATTCAACGCCTATGGAAAATTTTGCCGGAGGCCTGGTACAGATTCGAGAATTCAGGGTCGAAGATGAAGGGTTGATAGGTATAACCATAAAACAGTTACTGGTTCGACTGCCACATCCGGCTGTTGCTGCCGCTATCATAAGGCAGGGAGATTTGGTGTTTCCAGTTGAAGAAACCGTTATACAAAAGGATGACAGCATCTACCTGGCTTCAATGAAAGACTATATAGATGAACTGGGGAAATTCCTCAGCCCTCCCCAGCGCCCGGCAAGGAAGATCGTTATATTAGGTGGAGACAGGATAGGTTACCTTGCCGCTGACGATCTTTCTCATCGCGGAGCGGTGGTGAAAATAATCGAAAGCGAACCCTCCAAAGCCGAAGAACTGGCTTCCAGGCTGGATAATGTCGAAATCATAAACGGCTACGGGACCAATCGTGATTTTCTGATTGAGATAGGGGTTCCTTCAGCAGATGCATATGTAGCAACCACCGCCAATGACGAGCTGAATATTCTAAGCGCCCTGCTGGCCAAAACACTTGGGGTGCCCCGTTCAATGGTGGTTATCAATAATTCAGCCTATATCCCGCTTGCTGAGGCAATAGGGATAGATGTAGCTGCACTGCCAACCCTTCTGGCAGCTGATGAAATAACCCGGTTCGTTCTTCACGGCGGCGCTATCGCGACTGCCTTTCTTGAAGGGGACAAAATGGAAGCCGTTGAGTTTATGGCAAGCACAACCGCCTCCATCACCAATCACAAGATCGGTGATGCCGGTCTCCCCTCTGAAGTGGTTGCCATAGCAATAGTGAGGGGCGACGAAGTCTTTTTACCACCGGGAGAAACCATAGTTGAGCCCGGCGATCATGTTATAATTACCTCCCCCATAAATGCTTTGCATGCTGTGGAGAAGTTGTTTAAGTAGCAGGTATGAAGTTTAGGGTAATCCTGCATCATCTCAGCCTGATTATCATCGGCGTAGGCATTGCCATGCTGATACCGATGATGTTCTCCCTGATATCTGGCGACGGTGCCGCAACATCATTTGCCGGCCCGGTGGCTTTCTGCCTGGCTGGCGGTGCAACTGCGAGGCTTCTGACAGCAACTAAAGGCCACCGCCTTTCCACCCGCGAAGCGATCCTTCTGGTAGCTGGCGGCTGGGTCTTTGCTTCTTCAGTTGGAGCGCTGCCTTATTATCTATCCGGGGCGGTGCCAACCTACATCGACGCCTATTTTGAAGCCATGAGCGGTTTTACCACTACCGGCGCAACGGTTTTTACATCAATCGAAACCCAGCACCAGTCAATACTGCTCTGGAGATCAGTCACGCAATGGTTGGGAGGCATGGGCATTATCATGCTCTTTGTGGCACTATTTCCTGTTCTCGGCCTGGGTTCTGCGCACTTGATAGAAGCTGAAATGCCCGGTTCACAGCACGGAGAAAGACTCACTGCCCGCATCAGAGACTCCGCCAAAGCCCTATGGCTGATATACCTCGGGATGACCATAACTCTGTATGTCCTGCTACGCTTTGCCGGCTTGATGCCTTTTGATGCAGTAAATATATCACTTACCACCATGCCAACCGGGGGTTTTGCCCCCACCGATTTAAGTATAACCTCATATAACAACATCTGGGTTGAAATTATTGTTACGGTTTTTATGGTTCTGGCGGGGGTTAATTTTGGACTTTATTATTTTCTGTTCTACAAACGCCGTCCGAGCTATCTTTTTAAAAACACCGAATTCCGAGTTTACATTGCAATATTGATATTCAGTGGTACAATCATCAGCCTTAACCTGTTGGGGCAGATGGGAATGTCGCCCGGGGAAGCCTTCAGATACGGCACCTTCCAAATCGCCTCAATAATGACGACTACTGGTTTTGCCTCCACCAATTTTGATGTCTGGCCAACCTTTTCCAAGGCAATACTGCTGGTTTTAATGGTAATTGGCGCTTGTGCCGGCTCGACCACCGGCGCCCTGAAGGTGATCCGCATAGTAGTGCTCTTCAAGTACATCCATCGGCGTCTGCTTATGGTATTTAAGCCAAACACAGTGATTCCAATAAAGGTTGATGAAAATACATTACCGGATAATATCATTTCACGTATTATCAGCCTTACTTTGCTTTATGTCATCCTTGCCGCGGCCGGATTCATGGTGATGAGCGCTATAGGGCTTGAGCCAATCACTGCTTTTTCCTCTGTGCTGGCCTGCATAGGCAACGTCGGGCCGGGATTTGGCGGAGTGGGAGCGATTGAAAATTATGCGTTTATCCCGCTTGTAGGGAAGTCTGTTTTAATTTTACTCATGCTGGCAGGACGTCTGGAAATCCTGACCATCATGGTTTTATTTATGCCTTCTTTCTGGCGCTGGCGCTAAACCAACCAAATATACGTCATGCCTGGTTACCTCCCTAATTGCACTTTTGCCTTGCCTCCCGGTCAAGGCTGGGGCTATAATCTCTATGCAAACCTATTTTTTCGCGTTTAAGGAGATTCCATTGACCGGAGAAGAGCTTAGACAGGCTTTTTTAAGTTTTTTTGAAAACAAAAAACACCTGGTGATGCCAAGTTCATCCCTCGTCCCCCACAACGACCCCACACTGCTGTTAAACACTGCAGGGATGGTGCAATTCAAGCCCTATTTTCTGGGGGAGGACACTCCGGTTTCACGGCGGCTGACCTCCTGCCAGAAATGCTTCCGCACCACCGATATCGAATCAGTGGGAGATACCAGCCACTGCACCTTCTTTGAAATGCTGGGCAATTTCAGCATAGGTGATTATTTTAAATCCGAGGCGATAGACTATGGGTGGGAATTTGTCACCGAAGTTCTCAAGCTCCCCAGTGAAAAACTCTGGATAACTATTTATGAAGATGATGATGAAGCATTTGAGCTCTGGCGGCTGAAAGAAGTTCCGGCAGATCGGATAGTTCGTCTGGGTGAGAAGGATAATTTCTGGGGCCCTCCCGGTGATGCCGGTCCATGCGGTCCATGCAGTGAGATACACTATGATTATGGTGACGACCATGGGTGCCGCCAACCGGGCTGCAACCCAGGTTGTGGATGCTCACGCTTTGTTGAAATCTGGAACCTGGTTTTCATCCAGTTTAACCAGGATAAAAAAGGTGTCAGAAAACCACTCGAAAAGCCCAGCATTGATACCGGCATGGGGCTTGAACGGATAACTGCCGTTGTAGACGGGAAGAGCACCATTTTTGAAACTGACCTCTTAAAACCACTGGTTGGTGAAGTTTCTGTTCTTGCCGGAAGAGCTTACGGCCAGAACGAAGATGCAGATATTGCCACCAGGGTAGTAGCCGAACATGGCAGAGGAATTACCTTTCTGATTGCCGATGGCGTAATGCCAGGCTCCGACGGACGCGGATATGTTCTGCGCCGCCTTATACGCCGGGCTGCTCTCTACGGGCGCCGCCTGGGTCTTAAAGACCCGTTTCTGGCACAAATCGCCAGCGCAACCATCAAGTTGATGGGCTCACGCTATCCGGAACTGGAAGAAAAGAAAAAACTGATACTTGATATTATAAATGCAGAGGAAAGACGTTTCAGTGAAACTCTTTCTGCCGGGATTGAATTGCTGGATAAAATGATTGAAACCGCCCTCTCGGAGTCCAGGATCCTTGCCGGTAAAGATATTTTTAAGCTTTACGATACTTTCGGGTTCCCGGTTGAGCTCACCCGCGAGATTGCTCAGCGCAAAGGCTTAAACACAGACATGGCCGGTTTTGAAAATGAAATGTCAGCCCAGAGGGAAAGGGCTAAGGCCAGCCATCGTTTCGGAAAAGGCCGAACCGTGCAGGAGGAAAAACTCGATCTGGGAACAACATGTTTTGCAGGCTACCAGAAATTGGCCCTGGACACTTCGATAAGCAGTATAGTAATAGATGGCAGGATTGCAGACTCCCTTCATGAGGGGCAGGAGGCAAGCCTGGTTCTCAAGGATACCCCTTTCTATGCTGAAAAGGGCGGCCAGGTTGGAGATTCGGGGCTCATAACCGGGCAGGACTCACAATTTATTGTGGATGATACAAACCCGGGACCTAACGGCAGCATAATCCACCACGGCAAAGTAACGCAGGGAGCATTCAAAACGGGTGAAGCGGTAAATGCCCGGGTAGATGAATGCCGCCGGGCAGATATAGCCCGCAACCATACCGCAACCCACCTGCTCCATAACGCACTGAGGAAAGTAATCGGCTCTCACGCCGAGCAAAAAGGTTCACTGGTAAGCCCGGACAGGCTGCGTTTCGATTTCAGCCATCTCAAGGCATTAACTTCTGACGAACTGGAAAAAATAGAGATGATAGTCAACCAGGCAATACGTTCCAACTTGCCGGTTTCTGCTGAAGAAATGCCTCTGAAACAGGCCATTGAAAGCGGAGCCATAGCTATTTTTGATGAAAAATATTCCGAAAAAGTCAGGGTTTTAAGAGTGGGCAACCCACCGGTTTCAGCCGAACTTTGTGGCGGGACCCATGTTTCTGCGACTGGAGAAATTGGCGTTTTCCACATAACCAGTGAGTCATCAGTCGGAGCAGGGCTTAGAAGAATAGAGGCGGTTACCGGCAGATCAGCCGAAGAACTCCTGCGTGTTCAAAGCCGTTTATTAGAAGAGCTGTCGCGAGCCCTGGATGCTTCTGCCAAAGAATTACCAGGCAAAGTTAGAGGCCTGTTTGAAGAATGCACCACGCTCACCAAACAAATAGAAGACATGAAGCGCCAGCACACGCTTATGCGCGCCGAAGAGCTCCTCAGCCGCGCTGAAAATATTGGGGCTGTACGCCTGGTATCGGCCAGAATGGATGAGGCTGGTATAGAATTACTCCGGGATTCAGCCGATTACATAAAGGACAAGCTGGGCAGTGGTATCGTTATCCTTGCTTCCAACGCCGGTGAAAAACCGGTGTTCGTTGTCGGCGTAACCGGTGATCTGGTAAAACAGGGTTATAATGCATCAAATATCATCCGTTCTATCACACGTGTCGCCGGCGGTGGAGGCGGAGGGAAGCCAGGCCTGGCCACCGGAGGCGGCAAAGATAAAAACCTGGTCGAGCAGGCACTGCAGGCCGCCAGAGATTTTATAGGGCAGGTCTAAAATTGGAAGACTCTCAACCAGGAAGAGTAATGGCTGTCGACATAGGGGAGAAGTGGCTTGGCATCGCACTGAGTGACCCTTTGAGGCTGATAGCTTCTCCTTTAAAAACTGTTAGATGCGAAAGCCAGGAGGAAATCCTGGATGCGCTAGGGGTCATCGCCAGGCAATTCGAAGTTAAATTGATAGTTGCCGGTTTGCCCCGCTCTCTTGATGGAAGCACCGGAGGTCAAGAGGCCAGAACGCAAATAGTTATTGACGCTATCAGGGAAAAACTTGGTATAGCGGTAGAATGCCAGGACGAAAGATATTCAACCAGCCGCGCCAAAGATATCATGACTGGAAAAAAAAGACGTGCGGGCTTGAAAAACGAACGAGATGACGCTATAGCTGCTGCGGTCATTCTTGATGATTATCTTAAAACTCACCTCCCACCCTCCTCGGATATTACTCCTGTTGAAAACGGTAATTAGATAACTCAAAACTAACACGATTCTATGAGCATTAAATCTATACGCAATCTGTTATCTGTCAAATTCGCCAGCCTGCGCTCCAATGAGCTTGTTTTCGGCGTTGTTCTTTCTGTCATAGTAGGAATCACCGCCGGTTTTGGGGCGGTTCTGTTCTGGCTGGTCATTAAGTGGACTAACTGGCTTTTCTTTTATGGCGGAAGCCAGGCACTGCCCTTTATGGGGGATTATTACGTAATCTTCCTGCCCGCAGCCGGCGGGCTTCTGGTAGGCATCATCATCCGCTATCTTGCCAATGAGGTAAAGGGGGAAGGCCCTCCGGAAGTAATGGAAGCCTATTCAACCAAGTCAGGCCGCATGCACTGGAAGGTCACCCCGATAAAAATCCTGGCTTCCGCCATATCGATCGGCAGCGGGGGGTCAGTTGGTCGTGAAGGGCCTATCGTTCAAATCGGAGCATCAGCCGGTTCTTCCGTAGCCCAGCTGTTTAAATTAAATGATGAATGGATAAAAATTCTGCTCCTTTGCGGTGCTGCCGGCGGCATTTCTGCCACCTTCAATGCGCCTCTTGCCGGTATAATCTTTGCCCTCGAAGTAGTTGCCGGCAATTTTATTAACCCCCGTTTTGGTTATATCGTGCTATCCTCGGTTTCGGCAAATGTTATTGCTGAAATATTCTTGTTTACAGGGGAACACACCGCCTCTTTTTCCCTCCCGCAATATCATATCGTAAATTACCTGGAGCTGGTACCATATGCCATTCTGGGCATCTTGATAGCCATCAGCGGAGTGGCTTTTGTTCGCTTTTTTTACAAGACGGAAGAGTTGTTTTCTTCCCTTAAAATCCCCCAGGTTTTAAAACCCGCCATCGGCGGACTTGCTGTTGGTATAATCGGTTACTTTTTCCCGGAGGTTTTCGGGGTCGGCTACGGCATTCACTACGACGCTACAGGGGCAATCATTCCCTTTGGAGCCCTCGACCAGGCTTTGACCGAAGGCCTGGCATTTCCCACTTTGATGGGGTTGTTTTTCCTCAAAATGCTTACCACATCGATAACGCTTGGTAGCGGAGGCAGCGGAGGCGTATTTGCCCCCTCACTGTTTGTTGGCGCCATGGCGGGAGGTGCTTTCGGGTATGGCTTGAATATGCTGCTGCCAGGTTCAACTGCTACCTACGGAGCTTATGCGCTGGTAGGAATGGGGGCTTTCTTTGCGGTGGTCGCACGGGGGCCGATAACCGCCATTATCATACTTTTTGAACTCACGCTTAATTACACACTTATACTGCCACTCATGACGGCAGTGGTCGTTGCAACTACCCTGGCGCGCTCTTTCAACCCGGAGAGCATTTATACCGAGAGATTGCTTAGAAAGGGGATAAACGTGCGAAAAATAAACCAGGTAAACCCGATGAAGGAAATCACTGTCAGCCAGATAATGACTCGTAATTTCCCAACTGTTGAAGATACTATGCCGGTAGATGAATTAAGTGATAAACTAAAGAAAAGCGGTCACCACGGGTTTCCGGTACTGGATCAGGAAGAAAACCTACTCGGAGTGGTAACCGTAACTGACGTTGTGTCTGCCATGCAAAGAGGATCGACATCCAGCATGACCGTAGCCGATATCGCAACCAGAAACCCCCGGGTAGCTTACCCGGATCAAACGGTGCATGATGTGATGGTTTTGCTCGGCACAGATATCGGCCGTATCCCGGTGGTAGATAGGCAAAATCCCAAAAAACTGCTGGGGGTTCTCAGGCGCCACAACATCGTAAGCGCCTACACCCGCTCACTGGCAAAAAAATAAGCAAGAAGGAAAACGGGAAGAATACTTTGTTTAGTACATTAGCCAACTATATAAATGTATTAAAACCGCGGGAAACCCTATTGCTGGCCTTTATCGGCGCGGCGACTTTATTTATCGCCGCCAGAGGCGTGCCACCGTGGGACACGCTGCTA
>JAQUQL010000044.1 GCA_028716145.1 Dehalococcoidales bacterium | reverse complement strand
TCATCAGGGCAAATGCTGCAAGGGAGGCAAAAACCCCGATTGCAACAAACAAACTGGGTATCTGGAAAGCTCCCAGGTATGACTGGAATAATAAAATCTCACTGGCAAAGCCGTTTAAAGGCGGCAGGGCAGAGATGGCAGCCGCTCCCACCAAAAAGATGGCAGCCGTGGCTGGCATACGTTTGACCAGCCCTCCCATTTGTTCAATATTGCGGGTCGAAACAGCGTTGATCACGTTGCCGGAGCACATAAACAGTAATGCTTTAAAAAGCGCATGGTTGAGGGAGTGGAAAAGAGCCCCGGCAAGGCTCGCGAGCGCCAGTAATTCCAGGCTGTAAAATGTGAAAATACTGTATAGCCCCAGTCCAATCACTATAATACCAATATTTTCAATACTGTGGTAGGCGAGCAGCTTCTTAAGGTCATGCTCTTTAAGCGCGTAAATCACTCCCAGGACTGCCGAGAGCGTTCCCATACCCAGCAGTATTAAACCCCAGCCCAATGGTATAGATTCCAGGTTTAGAGTGATTCTGGCCAGACCATATATTGCTACCTTAAGCATCACTCCCGACATTAACGCTGATATGTTGGAAGGTGCTGCCGAATGAGCATATGGCAGCCATTTGTGCAATGGAATAAGGCCTGCTTTGGTGCCAAACCCGAGCAGGAAGCCGGCAAGAACCAGGTTGAGAGATGCCATAGCGGGTATAGATGCATTCACAACCATGGTGCCGGTGGAAGAGTAGGTTATAAGGCAGGAAAAAAACAGGAAAACGGTGCTGAGCTGAGTCATTACCAGATAGTAGATTCCAGCCTTAAGATTTTCGGTCTGTTTGTTATCAATTATCACCAGGAAAAAGGAACTAAGAGACATGATTTCCCAGTTAAGCAGTAGGGCGAAGTAGTTATCTGAGGCAACTACTCCTATCATAGAGAGTATGAATATAGCCATCAATCCGATGGACCACTGGCGCTTCCTTGAATCAGGATGGTGCTCGACATATCCCAGGGAGTATACCGCTACACACGCGCTGACAACGCAGATTACCATAATAAAAAATGCGGCTAACCTGTCCAGGTAGAAATTTACCGCCAGCAGTTCGCTGACTTCAAACAAGGGGATAAAAACCTGCAAATCCCCGGCCATAACCCAAACGCTGGCAATAGTTATTCCCGCCAGGCCGGGCAGCATCAACAACAGGCTCAAACGGCGCCAGACAATATTCGGTTGAATCAAGCCTGAAAAGGCTATGATGCCAGCCGCCAGAATAATGGCCATACTAATCGGGAGAAGGATCGTAATCATTAAATTTATTAAATCAGCAAGCCCAAAAGCAAAGGAAGCCCCCGTAAGGGCTTCCTGTATTGCAAAAAATCAGGGTCTATGTTCGTATAACAGCTATTCTAGTTCAATCATCATCACCTGTCAAACAAAGCTGAAAAAGCTGCTGGCAAGCCCTGGCTTGTAAAAAATTACACCGCTTGAAAGGCCCTCAACACCTTGACAACGGCAGTAAACAGTATTATATTATGGGTATATACCCAAAACAACGAACAAAAACAAATACAAAGGAGGACGTTATGAAGCAGATTTTTGTTAGAGAGCGCGTTGCCGTTGATGAAGGTGACAGGGAACCCCGCTTTGCTGTTGTGTGTGTTGATGGTGATGATGTTAAGCTGAAGTTTTACAAAACCCATCTAAGAAAGGCAGAGCTGGAAGCCATCGCGGAAAAAACTGGCGCAGAGATTGTCTGGCTACCGTGCGGTGGAGGCGAAAATAAACCACAGGGCGCAGCCGGCGGCAGAAGAAGGCACCCGCACAGAAGGCATACCGAGAGCGAGTAATGCCGAGGCCACGCAAGCATCGGCACTTGAGGAAACACCAACAGGTTAAAATATTCAAGCCTGTCGGTGTCAGGTTGTCTGAGTGCCAAACGGCTGTCTTGTTGCCGGAAGAGCTGGAAGCACTCAGACTGGTTGAGGTTGACGGCATGTATCAAACCCAGGCCTGTGAGACGATGGATGTTGCCAGATCTACCTTTCAGCGGATACTCTCAGAGGCAAGGCGCAAGGTTGCTCTTGCTTTGAGCGAAGATATGGTGATTGTGGTTTCCGGCGGAGACGTGCGGGGCATCAGGGTTCGCTGGAAATGCTGCGACTGTGGTGAAAGCTGGCGAGTAGTGTACCGCAACAGTTATAAGGAACCGGAAGATTGCCCGTATTGCGCAAGCCATGCAATACGAGAAGCCCAAAAAAGAAAGCGCCGCCGCCAGTAACAACCATGTTATACGGGGCGACTAGCCGCTGGTTTTATAAATGGTCGTCCCGACTTCCTCCCCCGCTATAGCCCGGGTTATATTGCCGCGAACCAGGCCGTTGACAATACTGAATTCATGCATGTTGCATGAGTTTTTCAGGCATTGGAGCATACTGCGTTCAACTGGTAAATCGTTCAGGTTTAAAGAAATCAGCTCGTTTACTTCAATTTTAGAGCCGATGAATTTTGCTTTTTCGTCCTTTTTGGGGTCAGTTGAATAAAGTCCATGTTCGTCTTTTATCAGGATGCACTTTCGTGCCCCGAGGACCTCGGACAGAAGAAATACACCGGCATCCGTACGATGCGGTGGAATACGGCCCAACTCCGGAGGGATTTCAAAAAGCCCGTAAGGTGGCATGGCGTGTGTAACGGGCAAGCAGCCAAGCCTCAGATAATGAGAAAGCTTGGTAAGATCGTCGTGGCCTATTTTTATCCCTCCGGAAGGTCCCAGCACCATCGCTACCATGAGGGCATTTTGTTCACTTATGCTTGAGGCCAGTGAAGAAAGTACACCTGCAGGCATACCCAATTCTGTGGCGATCGCATACACGTGGCGGGCTCTTGTCCCGCCTCCGGTGGTTATCAGTATATCGTTTTGCTTTCTGGCTTCTACCAGTTCTTCCAGAATGGGGATAAGAGCATTTTTACCGCGGTCAATAATACTTTGACCTCCGATTTTAACAACGATCAGGTTTGGCATTATCCTGAAGACCGGGCCAATGCCGGTTTTTGCCAGCAACCCTTTATCCATCAGTGATTCACCCATCAGAGGTGACTCTATGTGCAACTTGCCGCTTTTATCGCGCTTTAATCCCATGTGTTTCCCCCCATTGTTCTTATTTAAACCTTACAATGATACCACAAAAAATAGGCGCACAAGTGCAGTTTTTATGCTCATTTTTCTGCGTCTTCCTCGAGTCGGGCGTCCCATTGCCTGTGTCATCTTCACCTTTATTGTGTCATCCTCGAGTCGGGCGCCAGCCCGACGAAGGATCTTACCCGCAACAGTGCCCGCCGTAACATGGCAGTGTTCCCGTATGTATGGGCTCTAATCTTGTAAGATTCTTCACTTCGTTCCAGAATGACACCCCTATTGTGTCTTTTTAGAGGAGGGCGTCCCCTTTTCTGTGTCATCCTCGAGTCGGGGTGAAACCCCGACGAAGGATCTTTTCCGCAACAGTGCCCCACCAGCCACTTTAAAACCTATTTACCCGAATGAGCCCTTAACTTACGTTCGATCGGTCTCCAAACTTCTCTGCCATCACCATCTTTTTCCAGGCATACCCTCAACCTTGGCTCTCCGTTTATACGGGTAGGCCTCAACCATCCCAGGCTATCTATCAAAGCGGAGTCCGGAACCATCTGCCCCCTGTCATCTACGATGCACACGGTATCGGTTTTTTCTTTAACCTGACCGGCGGTTATCATTCCAGCTACCTCTTTGATTCCCCTGAGATGGACGTACCTGCCGTCGTTTCCGGCAGCGCTGAGGCCTGCTGCCGCAAGCGCGCCGATCACTCCATCTCCAGTGCCGCCCAATTCCACAAGGAAAACTTCCAGCTTTTGGGCCAGCTCGTAGGCCTGCTTCTTGGACAGGTATTCTATTTGGGCTGAAGCACCGTAATCTTCAAGCTCCTGGTTGACCTGTTCAGGCTCGCATATACAAAGACCGGGGTCGGAACCCGGCTGGAAATGCTCTGCCAGATATTCTATGCAGGGTTTGCGGAAAATGTCAGCAGGATGATCGGTTTCAAAAAGTACACACTTCGCGCTGTTATGCGAGGTGTAGGGAATCCTGGGGTCCACCAGCAACTGGTGGCGGATCACCCCCCGGTGCCGCCCCAACCCCAGTTCTTCCAGGCGGGTGGCAACTCCTCTGGCGATTTTTCCGGTACCCGGGCCTTCCAGAATGTCGGTATCGTCTATACCGATGAAAATAATTCTCTTCACTCTAAATTTACCTCTTCCTGGTTTTATTTTATTTATCTTCCCGAAGGTCTCCACCTCTCAGGACGGTGGCAATCATTTCATCATCAAGTTCCATATCAAAAAAGGTTTTGTAGAAATCATGGACTTCCTGCTCCATATCTATATGGGTAAACAGGTCCGGGTAAACTGTTTTGGCTGTCCAGAGCAGTGCCAGTGGAGTTTCAACCGAACCGGGGTGACCCCATCTGGATATACCATTGGGCAGCTGGTATACCTTTTCGTTTTGTACGGCAGAGATCCCCGACCATTGCGGGTGGCCTGTTATAAGGCTGTAGGCGGTGCTTTCATTTACGATGATAACCTCCGGGTTCCAGAGCAGTATCTGCTCGATGCTGGCATAATAGTCATTCCCGACCAGTTCCAGGTCTCCGCCCACGGAGACGTTAATCACACCCGCTGCCCTCGTCCAGTCTGCTGCCAGGGACGATTCGTGGGTTGCCCGGGTTGCCTGGTTCTCTGAATGGTGAAGGGTTATCTTGTCTTCCTCAGGCATGTCCCCAACTATCTGGCTGACCCTGTCTATGATACCCAGATAATAGTTGTTGAAAGCTGTGGCTTCAGCTTCCTTGCCGATCGCCTTGCCTATTATAAGAATGGCTTCACGCTGCTCTTCCATGGTGGAATAGTCTACGACGATGTAGGGAAGCCCGCTTTTATCCAGCTTTTCGACTTCTCTATCATCGGCAACCGTATCTTTCCTTACCAGGACTACGTCAGGGTCTATTCTCAGCAGTTCCTCGATGTTGATCGTTCCCCCGACCCTGGGAGTTGAAGCGTCGGCAATATCTGGGAATATCTCGATAAGCAAAAGGTCTCTCTGCAGGCCGCCGGGAACCCCAACCAGTTCATTGCCACTGCCAAGCAGGCAAACTGCATAACCGGCAAATGAATACAATGCAGCTATTCTCTCAACCTTTTCAGGGACCTTTACCTCTCTGCCAATGCTATCGGTAACTGTAATGGTTTCAATGTTTTCATCCGGTGTCGTAGTTGCAGCGGGGGTGTTAGAACATGCGCCCAGCAGGAAAACTGCCAGTACCGAGATCAAAATGACGGTTTTTCTCAATTTCATCGTTTCTCAATCCTCCTCTACTCGTATTAAGAAGTTTCCAGTGGTACTATCTGCCTGAGAGTTTCATCCTTCCATGTATAAGAGATAATTTTCGACTTGATATTGAAAACATTTTCCATATTTTCTTCTGTCAATACTTCGAAAGGATTTCCCTTAACAGCAATATTCCTGTTATTCATCAATGCCAGGCTGGAGTTGACCCCAATGCCTTCAAAGTAAAAAGCATGATTCGGGAAATGAGTGGCCATTATTATTGTCAGTCCAGATTGCTTAACCAGTTTGACGATGGTCTCCAGGAAGTTAAGTTCATTGCGGAAATCGAGATGGGCTGTCGGCTCGTCCATTATCAGAATAGGGGTTTGCTGGGCGAGCGCTCTTGCTACAAGAACCAGCTGTGTTTCTCCGCCGCTCAGTTGGGTGTATGGCCTGTCTCTGAACTCGGCGATGCCAACTTTCTCCAGGGCTTCATCGGCTATTTTACGGTCAGCAGGAGAAGGCGGCGAAAATGTAGCAGTATGCGCAGTCCTCCCCATCAGGACGATATCAATCGCTTTATAGGGAAAAGGTTTTTCGTGGGATTGGGGTATATAGGCTGCCACTTTTGCAACCTCGGATGGTTTCATACCTCTTACATTCCTGCCACCAAGGGATATCTGGCCGTTAGAAAGTGGCAAAACCCCCAGCATGCATAAAATCAGCGTTGATTTGCCGCAGCCGTTCGGGCCAAAAAGGCAAAAAACTTCACCGGCGTTTATCTCGAGATCTATATTTTCAAACACGTTTTCCCGTCCGTAGGAAAAAGTCGCATTTCTTACCTTAATTATTCCCATTCTTACCAGCCCCTCGCTTTGGTTCTTCTGATGAGATAAATAAAGAAAGGACCGCCGATGAGGGAAGTAAGGATCCCGAGCGGTATTTCCGAACCGGTAAGGGTTCTGGCAATGTTATCTACGATCACCAGGTATCCGGCGCCGAGGGAAATCGTAACCGGGATAAGCGCTTCATTATTATTGCCGACCAGCATCCTGCCGATGTGTGGTATCACCAGGCCTACCCAGCCGATAACCCCGCTTACGCAAACCGCTCCTGCGGTGGCAAGAGTTGCAAAAAATATAGCCAGGCTTTTGGCAATCAGCACGTTCAGGCCAAGGGCACGGGCTTCAATATCCCCAAGTGATAATACATTCAGTCTCCACCTCATCAGCAGCAAACCGATGACTCCTATTAACATGGGAATAGCCGCTATAACGATGTCAGTGAATCTGGCGGAAGCCAGGCTTCCCATCAGCCAGAAAACGATGCTGGGCAGTTGGTCAAAGGGGTCTGCGATGTATTTTAAAAGCGAGATAAGTGCCGAGAATATCGAAGATACCACCACTCCGCCCAGTACCAGCATAACTGTGGGAGTTGCTTTGTAGGTGGTTCCGATCAGATAGCTGAGTATTACTGCCAGCAGGCCGAAGGCAAAGGCGAAAAGGTAGATGAAAAATGTCTGGCCATCAAACATGATTATCGCCAGTGCTGCGCCAAACCCCGCGCCGGAAGTAACTCCAAGAATATTGGCGCTGACCAATGGGTTTCTAAACATTCCCTGGAAAGATGCGCCGCTTACCGCAAGGCTGGCTCCAACCATAGCGCCCAGTATTGCTCTTGGCAGACGTACGTCCCATACCACGTTTAAGTGCGTAGCAGGAATATCCGCCTGCACCAGCCCCATTCTAAAACCCAGTGTGGTAAAAACCTCGGAAACAGATAACGGGTATCTGCCGATAAACAGGGACACAAGAATTATTAAAACGGGTCCGGCTACAAGCAGCGCAATCAAAACCGGTTTTTTAAATACTGGTTTATTCAATAATGGTTATTTTGGTCACCTGGTTGATCCAGTGTTTGGGGCCGCGGTTATGGTTTACAAATTTTATCGGGCCTTCTTCTGAATCCAGCGTTTCACTGTTTACCATCCAGGCAAAACCGGTTTTTTCAGCCTCGATCCTTGTGGGGTCGAGTTCGGTGCTGGAACCATCAGCACCTTCTACCGATATCACCGCAAAATCCTCCACTTCGTAGTAATCCAGGAGGTCATAAAGAAGGATGCCGCGCCAGGTGTCTTCACCAAGCATATCATCTCCATCCTTCATGGCAGCTATCATGTCTTTGGGGCCGATCTCAGCTGCATCCTCATTAGTAAACTGGTAAGTGTCCTGCCCGATTACTTCAACGGTAAAGTTCCATTCCCCAATATCCTCCGTATTAGTGCAGCCTGCAATGCCGAGGACCATTCCAAGTGCAGCAACCGTAAGTAGTAACCTCGATTTCATAAACCCTGCTCCTTTTCTCCTGGTTTGTTATATTTTGATGTAAGTCACCATCTGACTCTTTAATATAAATTAAAGCGCTCCGAAAAGGAGCGCTTTAAAAGCAAAAAACAAACCAACTCTCCTTTCCACATTGGGAGGCGCCGCCGTTTCCAGCGTCACCCTGGCGGCCTTTCTCCATGGATATCAAACCTTTAGGAGAAGAGGCTCGAAGAATCTATATTTAATTGTTGGGGTTAGTTTAATAAGACGATTGGAATATGTCAAGGAGTATGCGCCTGATTCGGGTTTCTTCTTATTGGCTCATACTTGTACTGCAATCGATCCACCTGTTTTGTGAGCCTGGCGGTGGTTAGCCACCGGTTTAAAAACTGATGTATTGCCTGTAGGCCTCGCCGGATTCGGTTTGCGCGGCGATGCGCTGGTGGTTTACTTCTTCGAAGTTGGCTTTGAGCATGTTTACTATATCGCCGTCTATGGCATCTTTGCTCATGCGCTCAAGTATCCTGGTGGCTTCATCTTGTGCCATCCCCGCCCGGTAAGGCCGGTCTTCCAGGAGAGCGGTTGAAACGTCTGCCACTGCCATGATGCGGGAACCGAGGGAAAGCTCGGGTCCGGTGATATGAAAGGGGTATCCGTTTCCATCCAGCCGTTCATGGTGAAAAGAGGCCCACTCATTAACAGTTTTCAGCGGTTTTATGGGCTCCAGAGCGCGGTAGGTATGATAGGTGTGGCTGCGCATTATGGCAAGATCGTCCACTGTCAGCTTGCCTTCCTTTTCCAGTATCTCGGTTGGCACTGCCAGCTTGCCGAGGTCGTGAAGAAGGCCTGCTATATACATCATGCGGCACTCATGCTCGGAGAAGTGTGCCAGCTTTGCCAGCGCTGTGGAAGTTGCGGCAACTCCTGCTGAGTGGTTGGCGGTGAAAGAACTGCGGTAGTCGATGATTTTTCTGAATATCTCGGCCAGCCCAAGTGTTTCCTCGGCATCGATGTTTAAAGTATCGAACTGAAATTTACTTTCCATCTGCTGAGGGATTTTATTGCTGACAAGGTCAAGCCAGAAGCCCTCTTTTTTTGAGAGCTGGAAAAAGGCTTCTACAATTTCGGGGTTAAATTTAGACCCGGAAAACTGTTTAATCCTCTGTAGTATATTCTCTACCTGCCCGAGGACCGGATGCTTTTTATCTATCTGCACGGCAACCCTGTCTGCCAGATGGAGAATATGACTTCCGGCTGGAACCGGGTTATCCTTAAAAAAAGCGCCTTTGCCCTGGTTCCATTCAACATGGTGGTAGCGTATGAGGTCGCTTATTTCGGCCGTGGGCACAAAACCATCCAGCAGTCTGGAGCCCATGAAGGCATGCCGGTGCGGGGCGTTAAGCTCAAACTCCAAAAAATTGGTTCTGTCCGGCAGGGAAGTTGCTCCGATGTCATGCAGCGCACCTGCAAGCACAAGCTGTTTTGTGGCACTTGCTTCAATCCCCATTTCTTTTGCAAGGTTGCCGGCGATAAAAGCTACCTGTGCGTGGTGGCCGGATAGTGCCGGGTTAACCAGGTCAACCGTATTGGTGAGGCTCATTACAAGGGCAAACACTAAAAACTGCTCCGTAAAATATTAACTCTCCAAATCATACTAGAGTGTGCAGGCTCCATCAAGGTTTGATTACTGCAGTTGGGCAAATACTTGTTTGACTGCTTTGCCTGCTTTTAATTACACTGACATCGAGGCTGAGTTTGGTAATAAACAAGCCTGATAA
>JAQUQL010000043.1 GCA_028716145.1 Dehalococcoidales bacterium | reverse complement strand
CATCAGCTACTACGGGTATAACCCTGCCAACAAGTGGCAGCACAAGCTTTTTGCCTGCAAACTGGTTAAATCTTTCATCTTCTGGATTTACCGCCACTGCCGAATCCCCCAGCATGGTTTCCGGGCGAGTGGTTGCCACCATCAGGGAATTACCCGGCTCGCCACTCACAGGATAGCGTATATAATAAAGGTTGCCCGCCAACTCCTGATGATTGACCTCAAGATCGGAAAGAGCGGTGGCACATCTTGGGCACCAGTTGGTGATGCGTTCACCACGGTATATAAGGCCTTCATTGTAAAGGTTATAGAATGTAGTCCTGACTGCTCTGCACGGCCCGGGGTCAAGAGTGAACACTTCCCGTGACCAGTCGCAGGAAACCCCCAGCCTGGTGTGCTGCCTGGCGATTGCACCCCGGAACCGCCCCACCCATTCCCATGTCCGCTTTAAAAACTCCTCGCGGCCGATTTCATGCCGGTTAAGCCCTTCTTTGGCAAGCTGTTTTTCCACCATGACCTGGGTAGCTATACCGGCGTGGTCAACTCCGGGCAACCAGAGGGTGGGGTCACCTTTCATGCGATGCCAGCGGACCATGATATCCTGCAATGTAGCGGTGAGGGCATGGCCAACATGCAGTTCACCGGTAACATTGGGCGGCGGCATAATTATGGTAAACGGAGTCTTGTCCGGGTCAATCACCGGTTTGAAGTAACCGTTTTCAAGCCAGAACTGGTACCAGCGGTCCTCACTATCGGCTGGATTATAAGCAGTCGGGATCTGGCGGGTTTGTTTTTCAGTCATTTATCATCCTCACCTTGAATTAAAACATGAACTTATATTTTACATTTTACGGGAGTCGTTTTGCACCCTTCAGGCTGGCGGCTGGACTCTATGCCCAATGCAAAAAATCATAATCAGCAATTTTTATCAGAAAAACCGATTGCTTGAATTGCATCGATGATACGATGGGCAAGAGCACTCTTGGGCATCAGTTCCAGGTCTTCAACTTTTCCGTTGCGGAAAAATAACCTCACCCGGTTGGAATCGGCATCGAACCCGGCTCCCGGCTGGCTCACGTCATTGGCTACCACCAGGTCAAGATCCTTGGAAGAGAGTTTTTCGCGGGCTCCCTTATCTACATCACCAGTCTCGGCAGCAAAACCGACTCTGACAAAACTGCCCCTGGCCTGGGAAAGGATATCAGTATTGGAAACCAGCTGAAGATCCATGCCACCGGCACTTTTTTTAATTTTAGTGGTAAAAGCCTCGGCAGGCCGGTAATCAGCAACCGCTGCTGCCATGATCAGGCAATCGGCGTTTTCTGTCGCCCGGTTTAGGGCAGAAAGCATATCCCGGGCAGTTTCAACACGTTCAACATCGATACCCGTGGTTTCACCAACCGGTTCGGAAGTTGTAATCAGCCGCACCGAAGCTCCCCGGTCTCTGGCTGCCTGAGCCAGAAAATAACCGGTTTTCCCGGAAGAGCGGTTACCCAGATAGCGCACCGGGTCCAGTGGCTCCCGGGTTCCACCAGAGGTTATAACCAGTTTTTTGCCGGCCAGATCCCCATCTTTGGCTGCTGCCAATTTGACATTACCGGTTATAATATCGATATCTGCCAGACGGCCTCTGCCATACCCGCCCGAGGCCAGGCGACCCTCTTCCGGTTCAATAATAATAAAACCAAGCTCTCTGAGCCGCTCTATGTTTTTTTGGGTTGCAGGGTTTTCATACATGTCCGTATGCATAGCAGGGGCTACTAAAATCGGCGCACGGGTTGCCAGCACTGTACAGGAAAGCATATCATCAGCAAAGCCACCGGCAATCCTGGCTATGATATTGGCGGTTGCCGGGGCGATCAGAACAATATCGGCTTTCTCTGCCAGAGTGATATGAGTGGTTGCTGGAGCGTTATTCCAGAGGCCGGTAAACACCTTCCTTGAAGTGATGCTTTCCAGCGTAAGCGGCGTAATAAACCTGGCAGCCGATTCAGTTAGAACAACATTCACAGAAGCTCCCGCCTGAACAAGCCTGGAGGCAATTTCCGCCCCCTTGTAAGCCGCAATGCTACCGGTGATGCCCAATACAACTTCTTTGCCTGCCAGCATTAATTTCTCCTTGCAAACATATTATAACCGGCTGAATCAGTCCCGGTTCAATTTATAAATCAGCTTGAGGCCGGTCAGAGTCAGATCTGTGTTAATTATATCTATCGAAGTGGTTTCCTGCTCGATTACCGGAGACAAACCACCGGTTGCTACCACGGTAACATCATGTTTCAGCTCATTTTTTATACGGCTTACCAGCCCTTCCACCATAGCTGCATGGCCATAAACCAGACCGGAACGCATAGCAGCAGCAGTGTTGGTTCCTATAGCTCTCTCAGGTTTTGAAAGCTCAACACGCGGTAAAACTGCGGTGCGGCTGTAGAGAGCTTCAATCCCGGTTTTAAGCCCTGGAGCGATTGCTCCGCCAAGATAATCACCCTCGGGTGATATCACATCAAATGTGGTGGTAGTGCCCATATCTATGACGATTACTGCTCCGGAGTAGAGAGAATGGGCTGCTACTGCATTTACAATACGGTCTGCGCCGACTTCTCTGGGATTATCCATGCGAATTCTGATTCCTGTCTTAACCCCGGCACCAACAATCAAAGGCTGGGTGCCGGTTGCCTGGAGCAGCATTTCTTCAAATATTCCGGTTAAGGGAGGAACCACACTGCACATGACTGCATTTTTAATTTGCCCGGGGTTTATACTGCGGTCTGCAAGAAGATGGTTGAGTAATATCCGGTACTCATCTACAGTCCGGTTAATCACCGTAGCGCTGCTCCAGCGGGCTTTAAGAATCTCCCCTTCAAACACCCCCCAGTTGGTTTCTGTGTTACCGATATCGATTACAAGAAGCATACTTATTTCTCCGTTTCACTGGCCCTGGCCAGAGATTTAATCACCCCGGGCAAAAGAGGAAGAAGGTCGCTTGCCAGTACACCCTGAGGCCCACGCTCCCGGGATGCTTCAATGCCGGCCAGGGAGTGCAGATAGACCCCGAGCCAGCCTGCTTCAAACACTTCAAGCCCCTGGGCAAGCAACCCTGCAATAATACCTGCCAGCACATCTCCCGTTCCAGCCGAAGCAAGAGCCGGGTTCAAACAATTATTAACCATGGTCCGCCCGTCAGGGCTGGAGATGACAGTATAGGCTCCCTTGAGCACCACTACCTGGTTCCATTCCGCGGCTTTTTTACGAGAGATTTCAATCCGCTCAGACTGAACCTGCGAGACGCTTAACCCGCTCAATCGTTCCATTTCACCGGGATGGGGTGTCAGTATACAGCGGGAGGGAAGAGTTTCTGCCCACTCTGAAGAAGCCGCCAGAAGGTTGAGTGCATCTGCATCCAGCACAACCGAAGTGTTTGATTTTTTTGCCTGGTTTAACACAGACTTTACCAACTCACTGGATTCCTGTGTCTGGCCCAGACCACAACCAAGCAGGATCGCGTTATACCCTTCCATGTTTTGGATTATTTTTTTACCAGCCTGTTTGCTAACATTTCCGGGGCTTGACTCTTCAAGAGGTATATAAGTGACCTCTGGTAAATTTGATACGACTGTGGCTTGAAGGCTGCGCGGGACTGCCAGTGTAACCAGTCCCGCTCCGGACCTGGCTGCTCCTGCTGATGAAAGTAAAGCTGCTCCCGGATAATTTGCTGACCCGGCAATTACCATCAGCTTGCCTGAAGTGCCCTTATGAGCATTGGCAGGCCGGCGGGGAATTACCCCGTGAGCCATTTTGGTATCTATAATTTGGATTCCGGACTCAGGCACTTCAACGGGCGGGATACCAATGTCCAGCACGGTTATTTTACCGATTACCGGAATCGAATCGTCACGACTAAATAAACCGGTTTTAGGGTATCCAAGGGTCAGAGTGTGGTCTGCAATAAAAACAGCTGGATCCAGTGCACCTGTGTCCCCATCTAAACCGGAAGGAAGGTCTATTGCTATTGTCAGCAGAGATGGATTGCGCTTTTTAGCACAATTGACAGCCTTAAGAACTGCTTTGAAGTCCCCATCAATCGGTCGACTGCGACCGGTTCCAAAAAACCCGTCCATGCAGATATCAGCACTTTTTAGCTGCGCTTCCAACTCCTGGGGGCTGGACATCTCCACACATCCGAACTCGACAGCCAAACGTAAATTTGCTTCGTTAGTAGAGTTTTTTACCGGGATGACCAGCCTGACAGCTGCCCCCTGACCGGAAAGATGCCTGGCGGCTACCAAACCATCACCACCATTGTTACCGGGGCCAACGAGTATTATGAGACTCTTTCGCTCGACCCCTCCTGCCAAAGCAGTTACTTTTTCTGCCAAAACTAGTCCAGCGTTCTCCATCAATCGAGCAGGCGGAACCCCTCTCAGGCCAGATTCCCGCTCGATAGCCAACATTTCAGATACGGTTACCAGTTTCATCTTTAATCACCCTGCTTAGCAGTATAGAGTTTAACTACAAGCGCCCCAGCGGTCAACATAAAAGGTTTGTAATGCCCGTTTAAGTTTTGACTCGACCCGCCTGTTGGGGCTAAAGTATGCCGGGTTTTGACCTGTTAAAGGAGATTGATTTGTACGGAGTACTTAACGCCAAACAAATAATGGAACTTTCCAGCCACGAGCCGGCTCTGATTTGTGGATGTATAGATTTCTCTGAGCAGATCCAGCCTTGCGGAATAGACCTCACCGTGAGCCAGGTAACCTCATTTATTTCGGCAGGTAAAATAACCCGTTCCAACCGGGACCGCCGGGTTTCTGAAACTCGTCCGGTTCAATTTGATGCCAACGGGCAGGCACAACTCGGCGCGGGAGCCTATCTCATTACCTACAATGAAACTGTGAACCTTCCTCTCAACCTGACAGCTCTTGTACTGCCGAGAAGCAGCCTGCTCAGAAGCGGGGCAACCATACACACCGCTGTATGGGACCCTGGTTATTCAGGTAAAGGCCAGTCACTGCTTACAGTTTACAATACGGAAGGCTTAATCCTGGAGAAAGATGCCAGGCTGTCACAAATGGTCTTTTATGTTCTTGAGGAGACCTCCCAGGGCTACAGCGGGATTTACCAGGGCGAGAATCTGTGATACCCGGTATCCGATAGTTTCTTTAGCGGGCAATGGCTAGAGCCTGAGGAACCAGACGGATGGTAATCGGACCTTCACCAAGCAGCTCCCCATCAGCACTTACCGGCATGCGCTTTTCAGAATGAACCTGCACATTGGTAGCCAGGGAAACGGTTACTTTAGGATGAGTGGTATGTGTTCCTTTGTAGATCCGCGGGAAAGCCTTCAACAGCTCGAGTTTACCAACATCATCTACGGTAATAACATCCAGTTTTCCGTCGCTTAAATCGGCATTGGGGGCGATTTTCATCCCGCCGCCAAAGTATCGCCCGTTGGCAGCAACAATGGTCAGAAAGCGCCCCTTCCGTATGTTGCCGTCAACATTGAGCCTAACCTCTCGATTACGATAACGAAACAGGGTACAAACCAGGGAAATAACGTAGGGGATAGTGTTGGAAATAAAAGAAGGTCGGGGCATGCGGTTGGTTGTTTCAGCCACTTCCGAATCAAACCCCGTACCGCAATAGTTCACAAAGTAACGACTGACTCTTTCACCGTTCGAATAGAATTCCACCTGCCCAACATCTATCAGGAAGCGCTCCTGCCTTGCCAGAAATCTGCAGGCTTCAAAAGAGTCCCTGGGAGTGCCCACTGTGCGGACAAAATCACTGCCGGTGCCGGTGTTTATTACCCCGAGCGTAACGTTCTCCCGGTTAGGGGAAGTAAGAATCCCATTGGTTGCCTCATTAACAGTGCCGTCACCGCCAACAGCAATGATAAAACTGTATCCGTCAATGCAGGCTGCACGGGCGATTTCGATTGCATGCCCTTTGTAACGGGTAAGTTCATAATCATAGCTTAGCCCGCTCAGGGTAAGCTGTTCTCTCAACTCAGCCCACTTGCGCTCGGTTGCTCCACGACCTGCAACCGGATTAACAATAACCATGACATAATTCTTTGCCAATTTTACCTGCCTGCTCTACACGTTATCAGTCAAGAAAGCCGATCACATCCGGCGGCCTTTCAGCCTTGCGATAACCAATGCCAGCCTCTTTAAAAAGCTGCATGAAAGTATCATCACTGTAATCGCCAAAACTGACATAACCCTTGATTCGGGCATTGACCAGCATTTTGGCGCACAGCACACACGGCGAATGAGTTGCATATATAGTAGCACCTTCCAGGCTTACACCATGCAATGCAGCCTGGATAATCACATTTTGTTCAGCATGTATAGCCCGGCATACTTCATGCCTCTGGCCGGATGGGATGTTATTTTCGTTCCTGAGGCAGCCCAGTTCCAGGCAATCTGATGCGCCCGCTGGTGCGCCATTGTAGCCAGTGGCCAGAATGTGTTTATCTCTCACTGCAACCGCACCCACGTGACGCCGAAGGCAGGTCGACCTCTCTGCTACTACCGCTGCTAACTTAAGAAAGTACTCGTCTGCGCAAGGGCGTTTCATCTATTCCCTGCCGGCTGTGCTTAGAATTTGTTTGATCTGCCGGGCAAGTTCCGCGAGGGAGCCCTCGTTGATGACATTGTAATCTGCCATTGCTATCGGCCCACCTTTGTTGAGATTCTCTATCTCGGCAGAATCCCGACTCATAGCTTCATCGGCGTTAAGCGGACGGATTTTTCTTGACGCCAGCCTGAAGTGTCTGGTTTGCGGGGATGTCAGTATTGCAACTATCGCCAGTTTTTTTTCATAATAGCTTTTTAAGCTCTTGTACTCTTCCCAGGAATAGAGACCGTCTATCACTACCGGACCCCTCTCAAGCGCCCGGTCAATCTTCGGCCGGTTGAGGATAGCATAAGCTGCCATCCCATATTCTTTTCTGAGAGCTTCCCGCGTCAAACGCTCATTTTCTTCATTTATAACCAAGCCGCGTTTTACTATCTCCTCATCAGTAACATCACCAAAGCGCACCATGGCGTAACCTTCTTGCTTAAAAATAAGAGCTGCCTCAGACTTGCCGGCACCAGCCATTCCAACAATCGCAAATACTCTCAATCATCACCCCCGGTAATCAGATGCCTCATTATAAAGAAAAGGTTTCTTTGGTTACAATAATAGATATATCACAATCGGTTTAAGTTACGGTTTCACCGCCCTGATTTGCGGGCTTGTAAAAGCGAATGGTTGCCTTTTCCATCGTAATCAAACCTTCTTTTACCGCTTCACCAATTGTAGAAAGGAATGCTTCAACCTTCTCCGGCCTGTCGATTATCTCAACTATAATGGGTTGGTCCAAAGACAGGCGAAGGATCGTGCTTCCATGGATGCGGCTGTTTGCCCCATATCCCATAAGCCCCCGAATCACAGTGGCGCCGGCAAGCCCGTCCGAACGGGCTTTTCTGGTTAACCATTCATATAACGGCCGTCCTTCAAATTTATCCGATTCACCGATAAATATCCGCAGCAATGCGCCTTCTTCAGGAAGTTCCATTATATCCACCTGCCTGTGAAGTATCCCATACCGGCACCACCGATACCCAAACTCATCTGAATCATTATATTTGCAGCTGCAGATAATAACTGGCCGCTTTTGAGCAATGAAAATGTTTCGTATCCAAAGGTAGAAAAGGTGGTAAACCCGCCAAGGACACCTATCAAAGCAAGAGCCCGAATTTCTGGACTAAACCACTGGCGATTTTCAGTAATGCCCATAAGAAGGCCAATTAAAATACAGCCAATAAAGTTAACTGCCAGCGTTCCCCAGGGAAAACTGCTGGTAGAGTTTTGCACCCATCCGGAAACCAGATAACGCGCTATTGCGCCCAGAAATCCCCCGGCACCCACTAAAACCAGTGTCAGCATGCCTATATTACTCTAATAAGCCTGGGGCTGGGAGTTATTCCGGGTATCCGCCCCCGCTTGGCTATCGGACGGCTATTGATCTCATGAATATCTGCGGTAAAGTCTATAGGTCTAGCGCCACTTATAAAGCTACCAACCCCGAATCCATCTACCGGAGCACCGAAGTCAACAAACATCTTGATGCGCTCTGCATCCAGGCCGCCGCTGACGAATATGTTAACATGACTAAACCCTGCCTGATCCAGCCTGGCACGCACTTCCTTCACCAGCTCAACGGTAACCCTCCCTCTTTCAACCGGGGTATCAAGACGAACGCTGGCCAGGCGCTCTCCAAGTGCTTCAGCCACTCTCAGACTCTCTTCAGCTTCATCCTTGAAAGTATCCACAAGAGCTACCCGGTTGATGTTTTTGGGCATGTGTGCATCGAAAGCAAGCGTTGCTTTTACGGTATCGCCCATGATGAGTATCAGTGAGTGCGGCATGGTACCGCTGGGCGATGTGCCGGTCATTTCTGCTCCTGATATACTGGAACAGGTCTGACACCCGCCTTTTATAGCCGCATAATCCATAACCCCGGCAACATTGGGGTGAACATGCCTTGCTCCAAAACTAATAACCGGAATGTCTCCCGCAGCCTCTACACACTCCCTGGCGGCAGTCGCCCAGCCACTGCCGTGTGCAAGCATGCCACATAAAGCCGTTTCATATAACCCAAAACTCTGATAAGGAGCTTTAATGCGAAGAACCACTTCCTTACTTTCCATGGCCTTACCCTCCGGTAAAGCCCAAACTTCGCTGGCGGGGCAGGGCAATACAGCCTTTAGTAGTCCCAGAGCTTCGTTAATGCCACACAAAACTCCCTTACGGTTGGGGAATACTTCCATGGTCACTACCGGGTCCAAACCTTCTGCTTTAAGGATGTCGATGGTTCGCTTGAAATATATATCGGCAGTATAGCCGTTTAAAATATCCTTTGCGGGTAAACCAGTCATCAGTCATTCTCCTTGCCAGTGATTTGGGCTCCGAGTACCTTTTCCATGTGCTCAAGCGCCCATCGGTGGGCGTTAGCGTCAAAAGAGGCGACACAGTCAGCCGGAACTTCTACCTGATAATCACGATTGCGCCCGTCAGCCACCGTATGCATCACACAGATATCAGTGCATACTCCGCAAACAATAAGCTTATCCGGCATAATATCTGCCAGCCTGGAATCCAGATCGGTATCATAAAATGCGCTGTATCGCCGTTTTTCTATTTTTTCACCAGAGAAATGCGAAAGCTCATCAATGACTTCGCTTTCCGGGGTACCTTTGATACAGTGGGGCGGGAACATTTTAAACTCAAGATCATCGGCAGCATGCGAATCAGCTATGAAAAAAATTTTACTGCCTTTCCCCTGCTCTTTTTCCAGCAACTGTCTGACAGAAGGGATGATATCGACAGCGCTTTGGCCGCAATATAGCGGATATCCCTCCTTGCAAAAGCCTTTAAGCATGTCGATCACAAGAACTGCGTTAACCATTAAACCTCCCCCAAGTAAAAGATAAGAAAAGTTGTTCCATTATACACCAG
>JAQUQL010000042.1 GCA_028716145.1 Dehalococcoidales bacterium | reverse complement strand
ACTAGGTTCATATCAACCAATCGATTAATAAACGATATAATCTCATCAGATGCCTTTTCTTTGGAAACATCATATCTATCTGCCACCAATCTTATCATCTCATCTATTGTATGTTCTCCATTGCACATTTGCCATATTTCGGCTGCATGTGGTCCCATTACAAATAGACGATGTCCCCGGTAAAGAACAAGCTTGTCATCTTCCTTTCGCTCCATTATTCTTATTGTTCTTGGTTTACAATCGGGCAATATGGGTCGGTACATAGGTAATCACCTTTCAAAAACTGTGCTAAACCACGACAACCTCCGCGACAACCTTCACGGAATTCGCAAGTTGAGCAGGCACCTTTTAGCATGGTAGAGTCTCGCAGCTCATTAAGTATCGGTGAATTAATCCAAATGTCTTCTATTTTATCTCTATAAATATTACCAATAATTGAATCTGTTAGATATGCACACGGTAAAATATCTCCCTTAAAATCAATCCATAGGCGCACATATCCTGCTTCACATGGGGTAGGACAGCGATCTTTGGGTGGTTGAAAGAGAAATTCCCATGGCATATGTATGGCAATGTTAACACCACTTTTTTCCATCCATATATTTTTTTGTTTAAGTATTGTATGAAACTCTTTTGCAGAGAGCATTTCGCATTTATATCGTGTCCCTCTTCCAACAGGCATAAAGGGTATCAGCCTTATATTAGTGATTTTCAAATCTGATAAAAAATTCAAAATCTCTGGAATTTGCTTTATATTTTCTCTATTTAATACACATATTACATGCGGATTTATATTTATACTACTTAATAATTCAATAGCATTTATTATTGGCTCAAATGTATCTTTAGGGCGAAAATAACCGTGTAATTCAGGTGTATGGCCGTCAAGACTTATACCGACCTTAAAAGATTTAGTATGCTTTCTTAGCTCAATAAAACGGTCTATATTATGGGATACCAGTGTGCCATTAGTTGTAAATGCAAATTCCAAATCTTTTGAAACGATATATTTACATATATCAAAAAAGTTATTATAAAGCAAAACCTCTCCGCCGCCTAGAACTAGTTCCTTAACGCCTATACGCTTTGCTTCATCAATAATGGATATTGCCATGTCTTGGGGGATACTCGCTCCATTTGGAGACGCATCGGCCAGACAATGAGCACAATTCAGATTGCATCGGCTTGTTAAGTCTAGAGATAATACTAGTGGACTCTTCGGAATATATATCTTCGGTATATCCATATTAATCCCCTTTTAAATTAGGTTAGGTAAAGAACCTATCTCTTTACCTAACCTTGTTCCCAACACTGCCTTTCACGCTTCTGATCACAGATCAGACGTATATGCCGGCGACATGATTATTCATGCAGCCTGCAAAGGCAAATTCCTCCAATTCGAGCTTCCACTCCATTTCCTTTTTTTCTTCCATATCTTATGTCACCTCCTGAACTATTTTATCCTACATTTGAATGTGTAGGAATATAATCATAAAATCATTAATTATATATGATTTTAATAATCACATACGCTGAGACTATTCACACTATCCTCCTTTTGACTTTACCCCACAAGTTATGTTTTGTCTTCATCATATGTTAGATTGATATAGTAGCTTTATAGGATATAAATATTTCGGTAAATTTGTGATTTTGTATTACTTACTGTACTTTCCAAGTTTTTCATTTCAACCACCAACTTTATAAACTGAATCTAATTCCCACATAATTGACCAGTAATAGATATCCTTTTTGTGCTAATATCATGCTATTTAATAATATTTGCTTTACCTCTTTACTGCATTGCGTATGCAAAATCAAAAACTTGGAAACTACAGTTACTTATATAGTTTATAGTATTATTAATATATATTTATCGTTCGATGTAGCAGAAAAATTTATAAATTAGTAACACGTAGTATGGAAATATGTAAGAGATAAGAGATCGAGCAAATGGAATAAAATTAATGTAAAATGATAATTAAAGAGCTAATCAGTTAAAAAAAAAGTTGGTAGGTATACTATATGTTTGTCCCAAGATTCCCGGTCCAATTAGGCATAAATATCACTAGTCGGTGTAATTTAAAATGCGATTACTGTATTGTATGCGGCGGAGATAATCATATAGAATTGCCCAATAGTTGCTTGCATTCTATTTTAAATGAAGCCTATGAACAAGGGATACGCGAAGTTACCATTAGCGGCGGGGAGCCATTCTTATATCCCAATTTTCTGCAAATAATTGAGTCATTTTTAGATAAATTTAAACTAAGTATATTAACAAATGGATCATGTATTAATGAAAAGATGGCACGGTCGCTGAGTAATTTAAATAGAATTAATTATTTAAGTATTCAAGTCAGCCTTGATGGGGCCACCCCATCCAAGCACGATTTTTTTAGGGGAAAAGGGACTTATGATATTGCAATTAATGCAATTACAAACTTGAAAAAGTATAATGTCCTTGTTGGAGTGAATACAGTCATTCACAAGGATAATATTAATTATTTTCATGATTTACTAACTTTTCTTAAGTCGATGGATATAAAATTAGTTAAAGTACTTCCGTTAATTTCGATGGGACGTGCAAGAAAATTAAAGAATTATATATTAGATAAACAAGAATGGTGGAACCTTATGGAGAATAGAAAATCCTTTGAAAAAGAATTTAAAATGTTCATTTTAATGGATTCTCCCCTAGAATTTCTCGTTGGATCATCTAATAATATACCCAGTCCTTGTATGGCAGGATATCTTTATCTTGGAATTGCACCGAATGGAGATGTTTTTCCGTGTCCTTTTATGATGGATGTTACGCTAGGGAATATAAATAATGATACATTGGCTGATATCTGGACAAGCTCTACAATTTTGGCTGATTTGCGTAATATTAATCTATTAGGTGGTAGCTGCGCAACATGTCGATTTAAAGAAGGATGTCGAGGTGGTTGCAGAGGGCTTTCTTATTTTTTGAGAGATAATTATTTCTGCCCTGATCCATATTGCCCGATTGCAGATAAAATGATTTCAGAAGGTAGGTTAGACAGATGAATAATAAAGATATGCGCCTAATATCTCTGTGTGGTTTCATATATTTAGTGCAAAAATCGACAAAGGCTTTTGCTGATTTGCTAATATTATTAACAATAATTTTATATTTATTTAATTCCAATGCGAAAATCGTTAATTTGCTGAATGACAAAAATATAGAGAACCTTATTCCGCAGACGGGAGAAGCTAAAATTAGATAAAAATTACTGATTGAATAGGTGATTGTTATTCCATCAAATCCTTCTGGGGTTATTAATTTCACAGATCTTGCATTTACATTGCTTTACAGGTGCAATTATCGTTGCTCTTCGTGCCTATTAGGGAATGATCTTAAAAAATCAGATAGTATAAATTATAATGATGCAATAAAAATTATCGATTCTATGCTTAACCTATGTTCAATAAATATTTTATCATTTGTTGGAGGGGAGCCTTTCTTAGTTTACGATTTGATGCTAAAAATTGCAGATTATGCATGGAAAAAATACCGGATGGCATCTGGCGTATCAACCAATTCTTATTGGGCAAATGAATTAAGTTCAACAAGAGAGAAGCTCATACCCCTATACAACTCTGGGCTTAGATGGATTCTCTTAAGTTGGGATGACTTTCATGCGCAATTTGGACAAATTGAACAAATAGCAAATACAATAAATGTATGTTCAGAATTAAATATAAAACCTACTTTGCAAAATATATATACTAACAACTCAAAATTGCGAATCGAATCTATTCGCAGAGAGCTTAAGGGATTATGTGATATCAGGATAATTAATTGGATAGATAGTCCTTGTGTGCCTGTAGGTTTTGGCTCGATGCTTGATAATTCGTTAATACCGACAATAAATATAGAAAAACTGCCTTATGGTGGTTGCTCAGCAGGTTCTATATTAAATATTCAGCCAAATGGGGATATAAAGCCTTGTTGTGGCGCCGGATTAGTGTCACGAGAATTATCAATTGGTAATATAAAATCAGAAGGTATTGATAAAATAGTGCAGCGCGCATCTGTCGATCCCATCATAAATTCGCTTATTGCATATATGGGGCCGAAATATCTAATATCTTTATTAAAAAAATTTGGTAGAGATGATTTAATACCAACTTATGTTTCCAATTCATGTGATGCATGTTATAAACTCTTAGATAATCCTGAGACTACTCAATTATTACGTGAAGAATTAGAGAAGGAGCGTGAGCATCTATTATTTTCAAGGATAATGCATGAAGAATTTAACTATTTAAGGCCGATGTAGTTTACATACGTCATCAGTTGATAGCAGAATCGGTTTTCTGTTGCCAAAATCACGGGCTTGGAATTTAGAAATTTATGATTCATTTCTTAAATGTGGCTGGATCATCTGATCTGCAGATATCGATTACATCTCCCATCAAATATGCGGCCTTAAAAAGACAATGGATGAGCAATTCAGTGCTTTATCTCACCCGGGGATATGCCCATATTCCCTTATAAGGCACACCCAGCCATTTCTCAAAGTACTCCTCATGAACTTCTTCAGGATTAAGATCCTCGAAAAGATCCGGATAAAGCCACTTGGCTAGATAAAGAGATCCGATATAGCTTCTGGTGCCATCAACCATCAGCTCTTCCAGGATATGAATCCTTCCATTTTTTGCCGCATCTGTCCCTGCTACCTCTTTTCTCTTAACGACCTCTTTCAGGAACTTCTCAGCCTTTTCCGTGCTGGTCATGTTATACTGAACGAGAGTTGTTGGATTGTAGTAGGCATCCTGGGAGTTATCGAGGAGTATGGCCTGAGGGTTCTGAGCCATTCTGGAGAGATCTCATACTGACCATCAGGGCCAAGATCGCCTGCAATGCTCTTTCCTCCCGCCTGGCTTATGGTGAGATCCTTGGGAGATCCCTTTCCACCTGAATGCAAGGGCCACTCTGCCCACTCACAGTAGACCCGAGTCTCAGCTTCGGGGTCCAGGCCGTCTACCTTCGTCTTGAGCAAATCCAATTTATCCTGCCTCCAGGCCAAATACTCTTCGCACCGCTCTTTACATCCTGTAATTTCAGCAATGGTCTTCAGCTCCTTTTCAAATAAAGATTGATTAACAAAGCGCAATACTGCTACTTTAGCCCCAGGAACCTTCGCCTCCAGGTCGTTGGCAACCTTTGCTGAAGCAATGATCAGGTCCGGCTTTAGTTCCACCATCCTTTCATAATCAAATTCTAGATAGGTCCCTACCTCAGGTTTTTCCTCCATCCCATTCAGCCACGGATAAAGGCTTTTGGCACTAGTGGTAACCCCAACCAGCTTATTCTCTAGTCCCAGAATGTATAGGGCTCGTAGGAGTATGTGTTCAGAAGCACTATTCTCTCTACCGGCTTGTAGATGGTCACCGTTCGGTTGGCCGAGTCGGTGATGTTGATAGGATACTTCTCGTGGATTTGCTTGATCTCCTGCAGCACCTCCGCAGACAGCCTACCCTCCTGTGCGAGCTTCTCCGCTGCTGCCACCTCTTCTGCAGAGACTATATTATCGCCGTTGCTGTCGCCTGGAACTTCAATTCCCTGGGCAAACGCTGACCCTGACATCAGCATTGTGCATGTTATAATTAGGGTAAAAATGCCTATTCTCATCTTCAATCCTCCTCTAGCGAAATTATCTGCCATCGGGATGCTCATCCGGGTGATATATAAATACGCCATGCTTGCTTGGATCGTAGTCTACGTGCAGCACTTTGCTCAAATACTCCTGATGAATCGCAATGGGATCCAGGTCTTTGAAGAGATCTGGATAGAACCACTTTGCATAATAGGATAATCCAACTGGATAAAAGGCCTCAATTATAATATTCGCATCCAAAATGTAGACCTTTCCATCTTTCACTGCAGAGATATTGCTAAATCCCGTGCGATTGAGGATTTCTTCTCTCTTGTCATGCAGCGCTGTTACGTTATCTGTTCCCCATCCCTTCTTTCCAGCATACTTTGATCCTACATGATGAAGTATGATCTCTGGATTGCGTTTTATCACTTCTTCTGGATCAACAGCGAAGAGACCTTGAGTTGTGTCTCCAAAAACATTATTTCCTCCTGCCATCACTATGTAGTCATTAGGATAATAGCTTCCTGTGCCGCCGGTCATATAGTCCTTAAAGACCTCACTATAGACATTTATTCTCTTATCACTGGGTATTTTATTTACCCTCTCCTCAATTTGACTTAATTGACCATCAATGAAATCTATCAATTCCTTAGCTTCATCCTCTTTATCGAAGAGATATCCGGTTTTGTTAACTTCGTCCAAATAATTTGATGGCTGACAATAATTGAAACGAAGAACCGCAATATTGGGATCAAGGGACTGAATTTTCTTCTGAATCTCATCCCAGGTGGGATCTGCACCTCCAAGGATTACTGCATCTGGCCTTAATCCCAATATTGCCTCAAAATCTAGAGAATCAGGTATCTTTCCAACGGAAGGCAACTTACTGAGCTTTGGAAATAGGCTGGAATCATCCGCTGCAATAGAATCTGAAACGCCAACTACTGAGTCTTCAGCATTTAGTGCCTGCAGAGTTATTGCTCCACCAATCCAGTAGGCAATAACTGCTCTCTTAATCGGCTTGTATATCGTTACAGAATTGTTGGCCGAATCGGTTATGGTCTTAGGATAATTTTCATGAATAATTTTTATCTCTTCAAACTGATTTGAGGTGATCTTCCCCTCCTTTGCGAGCTTCTCCGCCGCAGCCACCTCCTCGGCAGAGACTATCTTGTCGCCGTTGCTGTCCCCTGGAACATCCGTTCCCTGTGCGAACGCTGATCCGATCATCAGCACCACGCATGATGTCATCAGAGCAAAAGTGCTCCATCTCATGTTCGTTCCTCCTACATCAAATAGCCCAAATATAACCATCTAGCTGGCAGGCGGATAAGCCCATATTCCCTCATAAGAAGCGCCCAGCCACTTCTCGAAGTACTCTCTGTTGATCCCATCCGGATTCAGATCCTTGAATATCTCAGGATAAAACCATTTGGCGCAGTAGCATACGCCCACTACACCCCGGCAGCTGGCACCAGTCTCACCATCCAAAACATAGACTCTGCTGTCCTTTACAGCATCAATATCCGCCCATCCAGTTCTGTTTGACATATCCGCAATGAACTTCTCGGCATTATCTGTGCTATTGAGGTGATATCCAGTGAGATCGGTGGGTGCATAATCGAGGAAGGCCGGTATGACTATCACCTCTGGATTTTGCGTCATTACCCATTCGGGACTCACCTCCACAGAGCTAGTAGTGGTAGTTTTGCTGAGTGGGCTAGCGATGTTGAAGCCTCCTGCCATCGTTGTCACTTCGCTATTGATCGGCGTTTTCCAGGGCAGGTCAGAATACTCGACGTAAACGCGCGGTTTTTGAGAAATATCTTCTGTCTTCTCTTGAATCATCTTAAGATATCCCTCTCTCCATCCAAGATACTCTTCCACCTTTTCGTCCTCTTCCAGCAATCTGGCAAGGGCACGAAACTCTTTCTCGAACATGTTCATCTTTGAGAAGCCTAAAACTACAACGGCTGTCCCCAATGGCTCTAATTTCTTTTCTACATCCGGCAAAGTTGTATTGCTTCCAATGATATATACATCCGGCCGATTTTCAATCACTTTTTCATAATCTATCTCTCGATACTCGCCTACTTGGGGTTTCTCTTTTATTCCAGGTATGAATCCATAGACTCGCTGAGCAGTGTTAGTCACAGCAGAAAGTCTATCCTGAGCATTAAGCAGGCAAATCGCCTCATGGGCATAAGTACCCTGACTGATTATCCTCTCCACCGGCTTGTATATTGTAACCGTCCGGTCGGCCGAATCGGTAATGTTGATCGGATACTTCTCGTGAATATGTTTGATCTCCTGCAACTCATCCGTTGAGAGCTTCCCATCATTTGCGAGCTTCTCAGCTGCTGCCACCTCATCAGCGGAAACAATCTTATCGCCGTTGCTGTCACCGGGAACTTCAATTTCCTTAGCAAACGCTGGCGCAATTGCACTTGATACAAACAGCGCCAGGACTAATGCAAAAACTTGCCATTTCATATTACCAAATCCCTGCTAATATCTTTGAATTTAACATATTACAGTAACTTGCTCTATTGGACCTCCATTACGAGTGTCGTGACGAAATTTGTCATATCAAACTCCTCATTAACTTTTTTAGTTGGATCCCTGTGTTTTGCCAAGAACATCCAATCCCCATCCTCAGTCATAGGTGTCTTCGCCCATCCATTGTCATCAGTCTTTATTTGGGCCATCTCCTTTCCTTCCTTCTCGGAGACTACTCGCAGCTCAGCTCCTGCCAGAGGTCGCCCCTCATAGAAAACCCTCATTTCAGCATCCTCGCCTTTGCGGAATCTGGCTTCGCTAGGCACTATTTCAAAAATTCCATGCATAGGATCTTTCAGCTCTAGCTGATCATTTCCTAAGGGCATTATTCTCTTGGCCATCGAAATTATAGCGCCTGAATATGTCACATCTTTAAATTGAAACTTGGGTCCGATATGATATCCTTCGCTATTCTGACTGACGACAATGGGAACAAGGTCCACTATAGCAGTATAACAACCATCACCTGCAAATGGGAATCTGAGCCGATATCTATCGCTCTCGGAGGACATCGTGGGTTGTATGGTACTGCCATCGGGTCTATAAATCAAGGGTTTGACCCTCGCCGGATTTAAAACACCATCAGTACGCATATTATGGCCAAAGAGCAGGGATACCTCTCTTTGATCTCCTTCTTGTTTAGCTTGGCCTAGCCAGAGTTCGTGGCCAACAACCATTTTTGTCAAATCAGCGCTTTCCTCAAATTCGTGACGCATTTAACATTCCTCTTGATGCAGCTAATGCTACCAAGATAGGATGAGTACCTGTTATAATAGATAAATCTATCTAAAATAGTAATACTAAATAAGAATTATTGTTCAATTATAAAATTTTAAATATTAATATAATTTAGAATATTATAGGCAAAGTAACACCTTCAGTCGAAGAAATAACATTTAATTCATAAATAGATCTATCGAAGGATCTGGCCTGAGAGCACGACGGACGTGCTCCCGACCGAAGATCCGGGGATACAGATCAACCCTGATCCTCTCCCAGGAGAGCACGCCAGCAAACCAGTAGAGAATGACCTGCCTTTGGCCAGCCGGTCCATCTTGAGCAGCGCCTCTCGCATATCCAGAAAGGAAAGGGAGTAGGAGGCGATGACAAGGTCGTGCTCTCCTACCTCTTCGTCGGAAAGGTCCTCCCACCTCTTTGGCAGAATCCGGATGTTAGAGATCCCCTCCTCAGCGATGTGCATCTCAAGCCGTTTCACCATAGCTGAGGAGGGTTCAACTGCCGTAACCTGTCTTGCCCTCCGGGATAAAGGCAGGGCCAGGGTTCCAGGCCCCGCGCCGATGTCCAGGACCGACCAGGAGGGATCTATCTCCAGGCCTGCAGCCCTTCTCTCGCCGTCTCGCCTTGCTATCTCAGACCGATCATATCGCTCTGCAGTTTCCTCCTTCTCATAGCCGTTTTCAAGGTTTCCCTGGCGGGAGGAGAGGAGGGTGAGCTTCCAGACGGAGTTCCAGTCGATCACTGAATGCCTCCTATTATGTGCTCATTTTTCGGCTTTCAGCTCGCCTGTGGATAGGCCCATACTCCCTTATAAGATGCGCCAAGCCACTTCTCGAAGTACTCTCTGTTGATCTCATCCGGATTCAGATCTTTGAAGATATCAGGATA
>JAQUQL010000041.1:5445-10174 GCA_028716145.1 Dehalococcoidales bacterium | reverse complement strand
GTTTTGAAGCATGATAAAGAAAACCTGGATATCGGCAATGATGAGGTTCAGAACGCAGAGGCACAAGAGGCTGATTTAGCGGCAGATAAACCCCCGGTTTCAGCAGAAGAAGCGCTGGCGGCATGTGAAGAAAAAGCAAGCCAGTATCTTGCCCGCCTTCAGAGAGCGCAGGCTGACTACATCAATTACAAGCGTCGCGTGGAGCAGGAACGTTCCGAATTCGTACGCCAGGCTGGCGCTGATGTTATCCTGGGAATACTCCCGGTGCTTGATGATATCGATCGGGCACTTGAATCAGTACCCGCTGATATAAAAGATCATTCCTGGGTTGATGGAGTAAGACATATCAGCCGCAAGCTGCATTCTGAGCTTGAAGCCAGAGGTTTAGAGAAAATTGAATCCAGGGGGCAGACTTTTGACCCCAATATCCACGAGTCGGTGGCCTTGGCCAAAGGAAAGGAAGATGTAGTAGTGGAAGAAGTCAAGCCTGGCTACAGGCTATATGACCGTATCCTGCGGCCTTGCAGCGTTGTGGTTGGTAGTGGGGAAGAATAAACAACTCCGTGAGGACATAATTTAAAAAACATAAATTATTTAATATACGCACAGATTTTATTTGAGGAGGAAAATAAATAAGTGGCAAAAGCAATCGGAATAGACCTGGGTACTACTTTCTCCTGCATGGCAGTAATGGAAGGCGGGGAGCCAACTGTTATTCCAAATGCAGAAGGTAATCGCACCACTCCTTCTGTAGTGGCAGTGTCCAAGAATGGAGAAAGGTTGGTAGGCCAGGTTGCCAAACGACAGGCGACCACCAATCCGGATAATACTATTTATTCCATAAAGCGTTTTATGGGGCGCAAATGGAATGATCCTGCTGGCAGGGAATTACCGGTTGAGGAAGACGCAAAGCGCAAAACCTACAAGATATCGCAGGCTGAAAATGGTGATGTAAGAGTTACCATGGGAGGGAAGGAGTATTCTCCGCCCGAAGTCTCAGCGATGATTTTACAGAAGTTAAAGACAGATGCAGAGGCCTACCTTGGGGAAAAGGTTACCGAGGCAGTAATCACAGTTCCGGCTTATTTTAACGATTCCCAGCGTCAGGCAACCAAAGATGCTGGCGAAATTGCCGGTTTGAAGGTATTAAGAATCATTAACGAGCCAACCGCTGCATCGTTGGCTTACGGCCTGGATAAGAAAGGTGATGAGACAATCGCGGTTTATGATCTGGGCGGCGGCACGTTTGATATCTCCATTCTTGAAATCGGAGATGGCACCTTTCAGGTTAAATCTACCGCTGGTGACACCCACCTGGGTGGAGACGACTTCGACCAGAGGATCGTTGACTGGTTGATTGAAGAGTTTAAAAAAGACCAGGGGATAGACCTCAGCAAGGATAAAATGGCTCTCCAGCGCCTGCGTGAGGCGGCAGAAAAGGCAAAATGTGAGCTTTCAACAACTCAGCAAACTGATATAAACCTGCCGTTTATCACCGCCGATGCTTCCGGCCCCAAGCATCTCAACTTCAATTTGTCCCGGGCTAAGCTGGAGCAGATGGTAGCGGACCTGGTAGAAAAGTCTATGGAGCCCTGCAAACAGGCATTGAAAGATGCCGGGAAAACCAATGCTCAGGTTGATGAAGTAATACTGGTTGGCGGCCAGACCCGCATGCCGCTGGTTCAGCAGAAGGTAACCGAGTTCTTCGGCAAGGAGCCCAATAAAGGTGTTAATCCAGACGAGGTAGTAGCTGTGGGAGCTGCCATTCAGGCTGGCGTGCTTAAGGGGGATGTAAAAGACGTACTGCTGCTGGATGTAACTCCGCTTACTCTTGGCATAGAAACTCTGGGAGGAGTAATGACACCTCTTATCCCCAGAAATACCACCATACCAACTTCCAAGAGCCAGGTATTCTCTACCGCTTCTGATAACCAGCCTGGTGTAGAGATCCATGTTCTTCAGGGTGAAAGACCCATGGCAAATGATAACCGTACCCTTGGCCGGTTCATGCTGGACGGGATACTCCCTGCCCCCAGAGGTGTTCCTCAGGTTGAGGTTACATTTGATATCGATGCTAACGGCATTTTGAATGTCGGCGCAGTAGATAAGGGTACTGGCAAACAGCAGAAAATAACTATCACTTCCTCCTCCGGGCTTTCCAAGGAAGAAGTTGAAAAGATGAAAAAGGAAGCCGAGCTGCACGCCAATGAGGACACCAAGCGCAAGGAAGAAATCGAAACCCGCAATATTGCCGACAATATGGCATATACTGCCGAAAAGACCTTGAAAGAGCAAAAGGAAAAGATTCCGGCAGATCTTGCCGGGGAGCTTGAAACCAAGATTGGAGCTGTCAAGACCGCTCTTAATGGCCAGGATGTTGAAGCGATAAAGACCGCCCAGCAGGAACTGTCTGATGTGATGCAGAAGGTAGGCTCAAGCGTGTATCAACAACAGCCCGAAGGGTCAACCGAATCTGGCCAGGCCGCAGAAGAGCCGGCTGCCGAAGGCGGCGACGGCAAATCTGATGAAGGTACTGTTGAAGGAGAATACCGGGAGGTATAAAGCTTGAGGGGCGAACCCCTTTTAGTTTAAAATAACATTACAGGATACAATCTTCATAGCCCCTCTTGCAGATTTGTGCGAGAGGGGCTATTGATGGCTGAATGATTATGGCAGTAAAAAGAGACTATTACGAAGTTCTGGGAATATCAAGAAACGCAACGCCTGAAGAGATAAAAAAAGCCTTCAGAGGTTTGGCAAAAGAGCACCATCCGGATAGAAATCACGAAGATGGCTCCGCTGAGCGTTTTAAAGAAATCAACGAAGCTTATGAAGTGCTTTCGGACGAAAACAAGCGCAATGCTTACGACCGGTTCGGCCACGCCGGTAACGGCTCCCAGGATTTTAACGGGTTCGGCGGTTTTGGTTTTAACGGGTTTGGAGATATTTTTGACGCTTTTTTTGGAGCCTCTGCCGAATCTGAGACATCAGCCCGGCCCGGCTCTGATATTCATACCCGGATAACGCTTACATTTGAAGAAGCAGCTCTTGGCTGTGAAAAAGAAGTAACAGTAAACCGGGTGGTAAGCTGCTCTCGCTGCCACGGTTCGCGAAGTGAGCCCGGTTCAAAAACCCCTCGTTGTCCGGAATGCGATGGACGTGGGAGGGTACAGCGAGTACAGCAAAGCCTGTTTGGCCGTTTTACCAATATAGTTACCTGCCCCCGGTGTTCAGGTGAAGGGCGCATAATCGAGCAGCCCTGCAGTGAATGTCGAGGGTCAGGAAAAGAGCGCCGTAAACATACCATAAATGTTAATGTCCCGGCAGGCATAGATAACGGAAATGCGATTCGTCTTAGCGGAGAAGGGGATGTGGGAGAACATGGAGGGCCGCCCGGTAACGTATATATTACTGCTCAGGTTCAGCCTCACGAGTATTTCCAGCGTGAGGGCTTTGACGTTCATTATAAGCTGGAAATTAACTTTGCCCAGGCGGCACTCGGTTGTGAAATAGCAGTGCCCACTCTCTACGGGGAAGAAAAAGTAAAAGTCCCGGCTGGAACCCAGTCTGGCGCCATTTTCAAGCTTAAAAATAAAGGTATTCGTCGGCTGCAGAGAAGCGGCCAGGGGGATCAGCTGGTTAACCTGCGGGTACTAACTCCGGAAAAGCTCACCAAGGAACAGAAACAACTGTTCGAAGATCTATTGGAAAGTTTCAATGGAGGCAAACCAGCCAGGAAAAAGGCCAAGCGCTAGCCTTTGTGGCTGCGTTTCAATAGGGAAAACAGATTCCAGCGTTTTCCGGCAAGTTCGTGGCGCCCTTCTATTCCCAGTATACCGTCAATTATACGCTCAGGCTTGGCGCCGCGGTAGAGGATATCGTAAAGCTTTTCAGTGATCGGCATTTCAAGTTTCAGGCTTTGGGCTATGTCCCATACCGCGGCAGTAGTTGTGACTCCTTCGGATACCTCTGAACCGAGTGCTTTCCTGATCTCATCAATGGTTTTGCCACGGCTCAGTTCATAACCTGTAAAATGATTTCGGCTGAGCGGGCTGGCACAGGTTGCTATCAAGTCTCCCAGGCCGGAAAGGCCGGATAATGTAAATGGGCTGGCGCCCATCGCCAGGCTGAGCGCGCTCATTTCAGTTAAGCCGCGGGTGATAAATGCTGCTTTGGCATTGTCTCCATAATTGAAGCCATCTATCATACCGGCGCCGATAGCGATTATATTTTTTAAGGCTCCGCCCAACTCAACCCCGATAATATCATGCTGGATAAAAACACTGAAGTTATGAGCCGAAAGTAGCTTTTGTGCCTGGCGGGCTGTATCGTCCTTTTCGGCTGCTATAACCGAAGAAGCCGGGAGGCCTTTAAGAATTTCCCGGTAAAGGTTAGGGCCGGATAAAACGCATATCTGTTTGGTGAAAGACCTGTCTATTTCTTCAGCTATGACTTCGCTCATGCGTTTGTTTGAACCCAGTTCAAAACCTTTGGCGGCGCTTATCACCAGAGTGCGCCCTTTAAGATGTTTCTTGATAGCATTGATGTTAGTTCGCATGGTTTGGGAGGGAACTGCCAGGACTACCGCTTCGGCTTTGTCCAGGGCTTGCTCGGTATCTGCAGTGACCGTAAGGTTGCGGGGAAAGGAAATTCCCTGAATTTTACCGGAATTAAAACCTTCCTGCGACAGTTTTTCGGCTTCCTGGGGGGTTCGCGCCCACAGATAGAC
>JAQUQL010000041.1:0-5345 GCA_028716145.1 Dehalococcoidales bacterium | reverse complement strand
AGGGCAACCAGGAAAAACTTGAATACTATCAACTAGTCTTCTCCGCGGTTTCTGAATACCATTTTGATGGGAGTGCCTTCAAAGCCATATTGCTCTCTCAGGCGGTTTTCAATATAACGCTGGTAAGAAAAATGCACCAGCGAGGCATCGTTAACGAACAATACAAAGGTTGGTGGCTCTACTTCAGCCTGGGTAGCATAAAACACCTTGAGGAATTTTGAACATTTATGAGGAGGCGTCTGGCCAGCTACCACCCTGCCGATAAAACCGTTGAGTTCGCCGGTGCTGATGCGTTTTCTTCTTTCTTCTCTGATTCTTCTTGCTTCGGGAACCAGCTTGTTGACTCCTTTGCCTGTCTTGGCGGAGGTATACATAATTTTAGCGTACGGCATGAACTTGAACCGTTCTCCGACAAGCTGGTTGTATTCGTGCTGTTCTGTATGGCTGATGAGGTCCCATTTATTTACTACCAGGATGACACCTTTGCCAGCCTGCTGGACGAAACTTGCAATGTGGGTATCCTGGGCAGTAGCCGGTTCGGTGGCGTCCAGTAACAGCAAAGCTACGTCTGCACGATCTATCGCTCTAAGGCTGCGCACAACGCTGAATTTATCTACTCCTTTTCCTACCCTTCCCCTTCGTTTTACTCCTGCAGTATCTATAAGTATCACCGGATCACCATCAAAATTGAGGACGGTATCTATCGCGTCACGGGTAGTCCCCGGTACCTGGCTGACGATTACGCGGTCTTCTCCCAGGAGGCGGTTTAAAAGCATTGATTTGCCCACATTGGGGCGGCCCACCAGGGCGATTTTAAGCAGATTCTCTTCTTCTTGGCCGGTAGAAGCAGTTTCTGGTATCAGCGCAATTATATGGTCGAGAAGGTCGTCGATACCGAGGTCGTGATAAGCACTGATTATGATGGGGTCTCCCATCCCCAGGGAATAAAAATCAACTGCTGCCGTTTCCCGTTTAGGGTTATCGGCTTTATTTGCTACCAGCACAGCCTTCTTGCCGGTTTTGCGCAGCCACTCTGCTACTTCAAGGTCAGACGGAATCACTCCATCTGCCGCGCTGACCAGAAAGAGCACCAGATCGGCTTCACCCACAGCTTCCTTCACCTGGAGGTTTACGCCCTCGTCTATGCTGGAAGATGGTTCGGCAATCAGCCCGCCGGTATCAATAATAGTAAACTCTCTGTCCTGCCACACAACGGTAGATATTATTCGATCCCGCGTGGTTCCAGGCATATCAGCAACGATCGCCATGCGTTTTCCGGTAAGCCGGTTTAAAAGTGTTGACTTGCCCACATTATGACGCCCGATAATGGCAACCACCGGTCTGGAACCGGTGACGGCTGGTTGTATGAATGAATTTTCTTCTGACAACAGTTATACCTTCCTGCTTATTTAGGTGTTTAATCCCCGGGCTTGGGTATCCGAGCTAAATTACCCTGTTTATTTCTGGTGCCAACTTAACTGAAGGCGGTTCTATTTCGATACGGGCAACCCGTCTTAGTGCTGCCAAAAGATCGCGAAACTGGCTGACAAACGTATTGTATTCCACACTGAACTTGCGATACTGTTCCAGCGATTCAATGGGTACTTCCATACGATTGGCGATCTCGGCAAACTGCTCGATATATTCCTGGTACATGTTAACCATCATCCACAACTCTTTAACGGAAACTCTCAGGTAGGCGCTATAACGTCGTGTCCGGTGGTCGGTTTCCTGGCGGGTATTGAAACTGTCGCACCAGGTATTAAAAACTCGTTGCGCATTATCACACGAGCGCGCCCATTCCCATAATTTGGTATTGTCGGTCCTGAACAGGCTGTTGATGATGGCAAAGATAGATAGCGAAGATTCGCCCATAAAGCGCCGGTAAAAATATCCGGAAAGCTCTTTTAGACTTTCAGCTGATTCGTCTAGCATTTTTTCCCTGGCTCCTACCGCCAGAAGAGCGATGAAAATAATAAGGACGCTTGCGATGCTTGCGATGAAGGCTTCAATTGGCCAGTTCAGGAAATAGCCTGCTATTGCCAGTGCGGCAATAAGTATGGCTGCCCAACCGCGGGTAAATACTGCTTTTAACGCATTCATACCCTCTCCTTTTCCGGCTTCAACTGCCGATCGAAATCTCCAGCCCTCCAAGAAGGTAGGTAATTACCGCTCCGGCAACGTGCGCTCTGTTTTCTGCCTGGTCAAATACCACGGAATGAGGCCCGTCCAGGATGTCTCCGGTTATTTCTTCTCCGCGGTGGGCTGGCAGGCAATGCATAACCATGACCCTTTCCGGGGCATGGCACAAGAGATCTGAATTGACCTGGTAACCGGAAAAATCAGCCAGGCGTTTTTCTGCCTCGGCTTCCTGCCCCATGCTCGTCCAGGTATCGGTGTAGATAACATCAGCTTCGCTTACGGCTTCAACCGGGTCCCTCAGGCACTCAATGTTTGAACCGGACTGTATTGAAAACGCGAAAGCTTTCTCTGCCGTGTCAGGCTGGATTTCATAACCGTTGGGGGAAGCAATGAAAAAGTCAGCACCCAGCATGGCCGACATAAGCATAAGGCTGTTGGCAACATTGTTCCCATCGCCAATGTAGGCAATTTTTACACCTTTAACCCCACCTTTGTGTTCCATTATTGTAAGCATATCAGCTAGTGCCTGGCAGGGGTGTTCCCGGTCAGAAAGGGCGTTTATTACCGGCGCAGAACCGGTTTCGGCAAGTTCAACCAGGCTGTTATGGCTAAATACCCGGGCGGCAATTATATCAACATAGCGTTCAAGAACCCTGGCTACATCTGCCACTGGTTCCCGTTTTCCCAGGCCTACTTCGGGCGGAGAGAGGTATATCGCTTTTCCGCCCAGGCGCATCATGGCAACTTCAAAACTGACCCTTGTTCTTAGCGAAGGTTTTTCAAAAAGCAATGCCAGGATTTTACCGCGCGGTATACCGTGGCCCCTGCCATTTTTTAATGCAAGAGCATCGCTCAATAGCATTTTTACGGTTTCAGGGTTTAAATCAAGCACCGATAACAGATTTTTACCGCTCAAATATACCTCCGGATGAGATGTGGTTTACAGTATAGCATAAACGTTTTTCGCTTACAGTGAATTTTTACCGGTTGGCTTCCGCACTTCGTCTCTGTGCCGGCAAAAATTCACAATAAATATCTTAAGGCTCCTAATTAGCAACCACAGCGGTTACATATATGACTGTCGACCCTCCACCCCAGGAATAAATATCATCTTCCGTATTGTGGATATCCATAACAAGTGCGTATGTAAACGATACCATCCATTCGGTTTCCGGGTTTATGGTAACCGTAACAGTGCTGCTGTTTAGCTGTTCGCCACCATAAGACCAGTACGTCTCCTTAAATACCGGTTCATGATGGTCGCTCCAGCTGTCAGGTTCGGCAAATCTGAGGTTGGTTACAATTGCTTCGCCGTCCAGTACTATCGGTTTTCCTTTATCTTCAAACTCGATATCCAGTTTAAGCAGATCACCGTGAACCAGTTCCCTGGTTATCACAAAGGGTTGGCTGGAGTTAAGTTTAAAATCTACATCTACCAGAAAGTCGTCGTTATAAATTTTGGCTGTTCTGGTATTGGTATAAGGTTCTGTTTGAGCCTCCTTGCCTATAACTATGGTTACATACCCGTTGGAAGGGGCTGAATTGGTTACGATAAAATACAGATAATTGCCATCCTCAACCGTAATTTCCAGTGGGTCGTGAGTCAGAGTTCCGCTTGCTATAACACTGTGCTTTTCTGCATCACTGGTGATAACATACTGAACCGTAATGCCCGAGGTAGGCTCTATTGCGCTTATATTTACAGGCGAGGCTTCATCTTTCTGGCTGTTCAATTTAACTGCGAACAAACTTGAAGTGTAGCTCTGCGCCGTGTTTATCATCTGGCTGATAGTTCCGCCAGCATCTATATCCATTTCATGGGTGATTGCGGCAACATCTGTAAAAAGATCTGTTTTCAGGGCTTCTGTTTTTACACTGCTGGTAAAGAGCACGTTGTAGGCGAATTTGTTATAGAGCTCCGGTAGAGACCCGCCTTTGGAGCTGATATACGTATTAAGGTTTGCCAACGCGTTGCCACTGCCATTCATCACGCCCTCGAACAGGCCTTTGAAGCTGTACCCGTTATCTACCAGGAATTTGATGAAATGGGCAGTCTGGTACATATGAAAAGTTGAACTGCTGGATATTCCAGTCCTGAGGTAGCTGTAAGGCAGTGATTCCTTCAGGCCATACGAGGTGGCTACGTGCGCCGCGGCATAATCGGCTGTAGCTTCCATAAACCAGCGGTTGGCTGCCATGGTGGCAAAAGTAACATACTGGTTTTGCACGGCGTGGAAAAGTTCGTGGGCTGAAACCATGTGTAGTTCCTGCTCATCAATATAGGTTACCGGTATCTCGATATTCTTGGAAAACCAACCCCATTCAGCTTCCTTGTCTGAATCCCACTGGTCAATGTAAACCCGGGTGTGGTCCGGCATTTTGAGGTTCAGTCCACTGTAAGCCTTGCTGGCATCATATAAACCGGTTCTGACGATGGCGGCGTATTCGTAAATCGGTTCACCTGAGGATACCGAGCCTATGGCCGGTGCATTGATTTCCTTGTTGAAGTAGATGGTAAAACCGGGGAGTGTTGAAGTTACGTAGTCGTCCTCAAATCCAAAAATAGACCAGAGGCTCAGGTGACTGGTTTTCACAGAAACGCTGGAATTTGACTTGCTGACTTCAAAATCAACTTCCTGCCAGGCTTCGTATTCTTCATCATAGAATGCTACAGCCAGCTGGTCTGATACTTCCAGCTCTTTATCCAGGGAGGATTGGTCATAGCTAAACTCAAGGGTTATCTCTCCGCCCAGTTGGCTGCCGCCGGATGAAGTGATTTCAAAAAGACCGGCAGGTTTAAAACCATTAAAATCATGTTCCATCGATTCGTTGATTTGGTTGATTTCCACTTTGGTGCCTTCAAGCAATACGTTGGGCGGAATAACTACCGAGACCCTGTCGTTGAGGCTAACAACGTTTTCCCGGCCGGGATTTTTGATGGTGAAGGAAGCACTGTCTTCTACCTCAACGGAAGTTGTAGCGGCAGGTTTTGTGGAGCTGGCAGGAGGATTTTGCGGTGTGGTTGTAACCTCATCGCTGGAGCAGGAGGTAAGAAGTAGGCCCGATATCATAATGGTTATTGCTGTGATAACTGACAGAGTTTTTTTCCTTGGCACTTTTGTTTCCTCACTTTTTTTAACCCGGTATTTTCCAATTACAGATATTCCCTGTAACAAAGAAACCGGATTGCTTTTATAAAAGCA
>JAQUQL010000040.1 GCA_028716145.1 Dehalococcoidales bacterium | reverse complement strand
TCTATATGCTATGTATTGCTTAGGGGTTGGTCAGCCTATATTGCCAATCAGCACGTCAATTGTAACGGTTTAAGAAATAAACGAGTGGAATTTTTCAATAGATAATTCATGCCGTTTGTCGTCATGTGGAGAGTGTATAATAGTACCGTTAAGATAGGACTATTAAATGGGAGGGTGACATGGAAAAACAAAACTGCCTTAAATTCTCTGAACAGGCTCGACTACATCAGCTATCCTGGCGCGAAAAGCAGACTGACCTGACAGATAAATGTGGTATGCAGAATAGAGTTACCTACAACCATATCTTGCCAACAGAAGAATGGCTCGGTGGGGTTTGGGCTTGCATAAGAGAACCATTATGTTGCTACTTGGATTCTAGTGGGATTCAAGCAAATACCGGCAAGCACAACCTAAAAAGCTCCTGGACGCAGTGCGCCAACATTTTCTTTCCTTTCCGAATAGACGGCAATGCAAGGAGAATGCTGGCCAGCTTTTTGTCAAGGCAGCTGGGCATCGATGTTAAAACCATCGATGGTGTTGAATTGGAGTATGCAGCCGACGGTAAGCTGTCGCCAAGCCAACTGCTGGGTGAAGCCAACGGAATGCGTGGTAGCGGACAAACATCGCCTGATGTGGCAATTTTCTTTACCTGTAGTGATGGTCAATGTGGCATCTACTTGATTGAAAACAAGTATACCGAGCATCATTTTTATGGTTGTTCGGCAACAAGGAAAACTTTGGATAAAGCATATATTGATAGAGGTCTAGAGCCAAACCCGAACCCAAAGAGGTGTGAAGACAAAGATTCTCTAGTCAGCAACGTTGCAGGCACATGCCATCAAGCAGTATGGGGTAGGCAATACTGGCAAATATTAATAAAAACAGTAAATGAACAGGTGTTAAAAGAATTGAACTATTGCCCAGCAATGAGAGACGGCTACCAGCTTTTAAGGCAGCAAGCACTTGCTCAAGGCATAGCTGATTCGGGATTGTTTGATTTCGTTTATTCCGGGGTTGCTTATGACGGCAGAAACAATGAGTTGATAAGCTGCTTGAAACGTGTTGGCATTAATGATTTCAGAGAAGGATGGCCTAAACTGTTTAATACTGAGGTGAGATTTCATTGCTTTACTCACCAAGATTTGGTGGAATTTATTCGTGATAGCAAGAGTACATTTGTTAAAAAGTGGGTGAACTATATAAATGGCAGATATAGTTATTCACTAGATAGATGATGCAAATCAAAATCAACTGATCCGTGAAATTGACAAATGGTCTAACACAACAGATGTTCAGGAGAACCTAGCGCTTTAAGCTGGAAAATATACATCAGTTTGCCTTTGTTTGTTATCTTTGGATCATCCTTAGGTGGCCAAAGATCTTCTCTAAGGAGCAAACATCGCCCACTCTTACCGTCTTTACTTTTTCTCTTTGTTTTATTTTGGCAGAATGGATCAGAATGGTGTCGGTTGAATTCTTTGTAAGCAACCATGAGAGGGTCAACAACCGTGTCAAGGTGAATATCCCAAAATTTTTCATCGTACTCAAATATAGCAGCAGTACCAGGATTGCCTTTAGGAGCACGTCCAGGCACCGGATTTCCATGTTCATCTCGTTGGTCAAGGCGTTCACCCTTCTTATAATCCCTTGGAATTATAAATTTTTCATAGAATTCCGTGAAACTATTGTAATATGGATATTTCACTTTAATACTCCTTTGTTTTATTTTATATTGCTTCCATGAAAGTAGCCGAAGTAACAGCCAATGCTGTTTTAATGCGCCTTTAAACCAACTTCAACAGGCCACAAACTGCCTTGGTCACGTCCATACATGCATGGAGCGATCTCGCCTTAAATGGCCGCCCTCGCATCTGGGGCATTTTAATCCCTCGGCAGTGCTATCATACAGCTTGCCACCACAATCATCGCAGAATGGTTCTATGAAGTGCTTTTTGAGGGCTTTCCAGCATTTGATGTCGTCTAAAGGCTTCTTAAATTCAGCAATGACCGCTTCTTTCGTCGCATCGCATACAGGACAGTAGAAATTGAAATAGAAACCCTTGATACCGGCGTTTTTTGCTTCAACAGAAACAGGCACGGGATGGCCGTAGTGCTTACGGTTGCCTGCTGAATCCCTATAGAACTCATGAGGGCCGTTTATCGAAACTCGATGACGGCAGACATCACATTCATATGTTGCGAAAACAGCCATTAAGCATCCTCCCTTATAGTTTAGTAGACATCTGTTTCAACATAATCCATGTATTTTACCAGTGCGTTCTCTAATTGACTTTCTTTGTTATCTGTATGTGATTGCTTGCGGGATTTGGTCTTGGCACAGAACGTTTCAAACCTCTGGCAGATTTCTTCATCAATCGGTATATCCAGCACCCTCTTTTCCACTTTCGTATCCTCCGTCTCTTTATTATTTTCATCGGGGATTATATACACATAGCGTTCTATATAGTTATCAGAACCAATACTGTACCGGCTCGGGTCAGAGATAAATTCATGTGTTCTGTCTTTAAAATTGTCGTATACAAGGTCGTAGCCTTCAATTTCCAGGTCTGCTCCGCCCGAGGTATGAATTGCATTAAGCTGCTCTAAAAGGTTTATGAGGCTTGAGTATATCCGCGCCAAATAGAAAGAATCGTAATACGCTGCAAGGTCTAGGCCGGTTCCTGCCCAGCGTACAAGAACTTCAAGCTTCTCTAGAAGGTCATCAGTGATCTCTTCGTACGCCCAAATATAAAGGGCTTCAGTGGTTAAGATGCCGGCCTGCACCATTAAAGCCAGTCTGTGTATAAACCTCACAGACGCATAACAATCTCGAAGCTCACCTACACAATAATGCCATTCTTCTTCTTCCATTTCTTTAGGAGTTTCCTCATACTCATAAAGAAATTTTCTCGCGTTCTGGAATCTATACATGTTCAATTCAATATCGCTGGAAAGCGACTTCAAAAACGTCAGCTGCTCCAGAGTCGTGGCTTGTTGTTTAATCCTTTCCATCGGCATCCTCCTTCTGAGCTTGTTTCAACCACTCAATTCCTTTAGTTGAAATTTTCCAGATCCCTGGCTGAAATTTTTCTATCAATCCTTCTTGCACACAGTGTTGCCTTTCCCACTTGGCTGCGCTCTCCCATCGCACCGGCCCGCTACTTAGCCGTTCATAATCAATGGGCTTTAATTTACCCTTCATTTTGCGACCAACAGCATCTATAACCTGAGGCACCCGGGCTTGCCCGCCAAATTCTACCAACGTCTCGAGTATCGGCCTTCTAAACTCAATGTCACGGGTCGGTTTTTGTAGGATCAGTTGACGAGGTCGAATTAAGTTTTCAGTGTTCTCGTTGCCTGAAGGTTCGATCTTAGGTAACCCCAAAAGCCTGCGGAGCACATCGTTAGGAGTATCAACGAAGGGGTCAGCATTTTTCTTAAGCGCTTCCCATACCTCTGAATCACAATCAATCTTGATCATCTCTATCCCTCCAAATACTAATAGTACTATTAGTACTATAATGAGATGTGCTTGTCAATACCAATAAAGACCCATGATATGACTATCTATAAATGATTAACCCCACAAAATATATACAAACTTGGACCTGAAATATAACAAGGATGGTCTGGTATTTACTTGATATTCAAAAATATCACGGTGGAAGTAGAAATGTTACCGCCTAAAAACATATGCCTGCAGAAAATATCTAAGTTCAAGCGTAATTACCCAAGCTCAAGACTCGACCATTTTTGGAAATTCGCATACCAGAACGTTGAATGCCCAAGGATCTTATCCACCACCTGCTTCTTGCGCTCAGCCACACACCTTGGGCAATCGTAGCGGTGGCAATAGAATGCCTTTACGCTCACTGTTCCGTTGGGTGTAAAGATCGTGATCTGGGTAAGCCGCCCACAATTGGCTTTCTTGTCGTCTGATGATGGTTCAAGTATCCAGTCCAGGATTGATGATGTTGTTGATGGTACTTGGTTTTGAGTGTTTGTAGTGTTCATAGTACCCATATTACTCATTAAGTTCACAAGGCTAATATTGAACGCACGCGCTGACTATACTAAATATAGTTTGTTTTAAGCGTGCGCTAATAGTATTTAACAACTTTTACCAGCAGATATATCATTTGAATAACCGCATGTAGTGATAGTGAAAAAGAAACGCCACGCACATAATGAGGTTATTGACAAATTATTCATTAATGTTTATAATTGGTCAATTATCTATCGAACGCATCAGTTCATATTTAAGTTGAAGGAGGATGGAAATGGGATGAGAGTAGTTGCTTTTCGCTGGAATCAGTCTCTGATGTCCGAATGATTGCCAGAGATTAAGAAGGTAACACTATGCCTAAAAGTAGGCAAAAGGTCAGAGAAAACCGGAAAAAATATCGAGGTATTAAAAAAGGTACTTATAAACATTGACCTACAGTTCTAATTACCGATCCAAGTGCAATGGGTTGGCAGCTCAAAAGTAACTGGCCGAAGGAATAGTAAAAATTAATAACAACATCAACAATTGAATGTTTAAGTAGCATCATAATATTTTCAAAAGAAAAATTTGGTATTTATTGGAGGTGAACATATGGTGACGGATCAGATAACTGAAAAATGGAAGAGAATTGAAGGGTGGGTACGAAAAGCCGATAAATTTCTCTTCGGTCTAGTACCAGGCAACCAAAATCAAAAATATCGTTATCTGGCCAAAGAGAAAGGTTTTCTTGACGAATGGGAGAACCAATATCGAGGCCCTTATACTGATGTTTTAGATAGTATTCTTAGAAACCAAGGGATTGAAAGGCTTGTGAGCGAAGTGATTATTGATCTTGCATTATGTGAATTTAACTATCCATACCATAATGGCAAAAGTAGCCTGGATATAATAGGGGAACTATGGGCCCAGCCGAAGAGTGAACCGCCAAAAGGTGAAAACATATTAAATGTGGATGAAGATAAAAAAGAAATAACCTTCAATATCGTTGATGAAGAGGAGGGGAAAAAAGAAAAGGTTACGATCATTTATGCAAGTAGTAAGAATTACTACATAGAAAAAAATATAAAAAGCCAAGGTAATTGTACACTCTTGGATATAACTAAAGTCGGGGAAAAATATGTTGTAAAGTTCAGTGAATTCTGCAAGCTATGGTATGCAGAGCTGGCAGAAATTGAAAAAGACCATGGTTACTTTACTAAAAAATCGCAGACTGAAGCAATAACGAGAATAGATTCTTCTAAAAAATATTTGGATGTTATTCCGGCAAAAATCGCGATGCCAGATATCGACGTTACGAATCGTTTTTTTAAGATTTTAGAGGCCGTACCATACGATTTGTCCAATGAAAGTTACAAACAAATGTTAACAAAGATCCTGGCTATAACGTCAATTTCCAAAATGCCTGAAACAAGACCTTTATATGAGCAATTATCCAAGATAATTGATTTCGGTCACATGATGAGTCTGATAGAGTAGACAATTGGATTGTTCACATTGGAACGTATTTAGTAAAGGAGACGAAATATGAGATCAGAACTTGGTGAATTACTAAGGGCATATCTGAATCTGAATGATAACGATCGAGATTTTTTCAATCAAATAATAAATCCATCTGAGTCTAATTCCATTACATCAGTTAAGCCGCAAAAACCTGCAGATATAAAAGGATTAAATTGTGTGATCAAACTATACTTTGCTTTACAGCCGGAACAGGCGATTGAATTCGAAAGAATAATTGACTCGATCGATAAACCTTCTATTAAAAGTCAAGTACAGGAGATAAGTACAGAACCTTCAATAGTATTTGTTCCACGTTCACAATACAATACTGTTGAGTGCTCGATTCCTTTAAAAGGTCGTCAAAGCAAAGTGGTGCAGATACCTTCGGAGGTTCCCAAGATTGAGAGGGAAAATGCTTGGGCAATGACCAGTGGTTTTCAAAAAGACGGCGATCTATACTATGTCTCTATTTTTACTGCTGCGGAAAATGCGTTGTTTTTGAGGAATAACTTTGATGCCAGAGGTAGGTTCATTCCTCGAATTCTGGTTTGTACAAGAAGTCGAGATGAGCAGTATCCGATTAGCAAATTAGGATCTCTAATGGGTGTTTCCGATTATAGTCAGCCATTTAGACTTAACCCCAGATATGTGGCCATACTCGATAGAATATTCTATATTAAAAAGGAATTCCATGACTTCAAGGGGATGGACCTGTGGCAGGAACTTTGCAATAATGGCATCTTCGATATTTGGGATCCGGTCGCCCCATTTCACAGACTTACTGGAAATTTCGATCTACAAAAAACAGGAAAGAAGACTGTTAGGCGGCCGCAAATATTGTTATTAAGAATTTTTGAACTTGACCATCCGTTAGTAGTTAAACACCGTAAGACCCGCACAGATTTAGTTATTGGTGGAGGCAATGGCACACCTTTAAATCTTAAAAGACCAATTATTCCCTACAATACGAACGATCGATTCTACCATGGCTTCAAAGGGAAATATACTTTCAGTGATATCTACAATCTTATCAAGAATATTTTACTTAAATTTGGTCAACTAGACGAAGAGATCATTAATGACACTTCACAGATAGATATACCAATTTAGGGCCAGCCAGAGCTAATCACCTAGGTTTTCCCTATTATCTATTGTAATTTAGGCTTCAAATACTTTGGCGAGATTGAGCCTTGGTTGAAAACGGAAAGGAAATCCATTTGAGGAGGTTTGATATGGAAAACAGGCATATTACTGAAGAGTGGCTAATATTTTTAAAGAACTTGTTTGATATAGGCTTATCAGACGAGGTCAATTTGAAAGTATTAGAGATCGTACCAATGAGTGATCGATGTAGAGCTCTTGTTGTAAGTATGATTAATCATAGATTTCCTAAGAATGAGATTTTAGCGTGTGTTGACTTGATAACACCTAGCTCATCGTCAGGTCAAGTTTATATTCCAGACGTATCAAGAAATAGCGTGCAAAATCTACACCCAAAAGCTATGAGCAAGCGGGATACGAAGACCCGGTATTGGGCATTTTGTGAAGCTGTAAACCAAGATGGTTCTCATTTAGTGCGATATCCTAGTTCCACGGCGTGCTGGAGAGCAGAAATAGGAGATCTAAAGACCACAGGTTATACCGGTTGGGCAAATAAGAGCGCAGTAGATAGCTTTAAAAATGCTGGTTGGCAGATAGCTTTCGGTGACCCTAACAACAAAAGGCGGGGCATGAGAGTAGTAAGGCCATCTAATGCCTATTAATAAAGCCACGAAAGCGGTTGGGTCGGAAATACAGGCATAGTATCTCTTTCAAAGCATGTGAGTAAAATATGATTAACAGGATATTGATAGTATGCACCGGCAACATTTGCCGAAGCCCGGTGGCTATGGCTTTGCTAAACCACAAGCTTGCAACAGGCGTGTTGCATAATAGTTGCTTAGTTGATTCGGCTGGCTTTTATGCTGCTAATGCGAAGGCATCTAACGATGCCACTGAAGTGATGAAGCTATACAAAACGATAAAACCAGCCAGTAAAAATATACAGGAAATCTTGGTTGCCCAGCCTTCTCTCCCGTTTACCACGCACGTCACTGCCGCATTGAACTATTAGAATAATAAGAAAAAAGAGTGGCACAAACGATGGAAAGGTATATTTTAACGAAAGAACATGATCCTATCAGTAAAAAGCTTGTCTATGATTGGGTGCTACATTGGAACGAGCTTGCTTCAATGGTCAACCGGTTGATACCATACAATTTTGTGCCTAACTCCGGCATGGTTCCAGGGGAGGCCGAGGATGCCCACTACCGGGCATTAAGAGCGTGGATGAAACGGAATGAAGCCCCTTTATTGAAGCTCTGGAAAGAATTCTGCCCGTCATCCGATTACATACATGACGTCCTGGAATTAATGGAAACTAAGGCCCACAAGGAAAATGAATATGATCCGGATCCATTCACCGGTGCTTACAGCCCCGAAACCCTGTATGATCTGGCGATAGAAGCCAATATACAAGAGCCCGGAAAGCCCTGGTGCCCCGAGCTTATTTGGGCAAAACGGGCATATGAGCGTTTTTGGGGGATGGGAGTAGCGCTTGATCATCTCTGCAAGTGGATTTACTGGCCTGATTTGCCGCCAAACATGGATGAGCTGACCAACCATAGAGCTTTAACCCACCCGCTAATCACTCAAATAGGGATAGTAAGCTATGAAAATACCTGTTGGGGTCCGATGATAGCTGATTTGCTCCAGACGAAGCTGACAGCGCTAAACCCTTTGGCAAATTATGAAGTGGACTTTGGCGGGCTCTGCGAGGCTAAGCAGCCGTTATCCAAAAGAGCGATACAAGCCATGCAGGAAAGAGGAATCGATATGTCTGATTGCGAGCCTCTGCAGTTTCACCCGGTTACGATGTTTTGGGCAGATATAATACTGACTTTGAACGATGAGGTGTTTGATCAATTGATGAACGCTTATCCGGATTATGTAATAGTATATACCATACAAGAGTATGCCAACGAAAAACAGGGCTTGGTGTTTCCGGAACCATGTGGGGACAAAGCCTTTGATGATGCCGTTAAAAAAATAGATGTCATCACAGATAAACTTGCAGAGAAGATAAACGGGCAGTTTGAGATTAAATGATCAAGTTTTTCCGTCTAATAACTGGGTTTATAGTTTGAAGTTTTGCAATGATACCTTCATTGAATCTCGAAACGTGGAAACACGCCAAGGTAGTATGCTGAAGCAGCTGGCGGATTCTAAGAGCAGGTGATAATAAGACCGGGGTAAGGTCATAACAATGGGGCGCACCTCAGAACAACCCATCGATCATCGTTTAAAGTACTGTAACAATCAAACAATAAGGCGGAAAAACGTAATGGAAAGAAAAGATAAAGAGAACCTTATTCAAAAGACCCCTGATAGTTCAACCGAGCAGTTGGGGAATAACAAATTACTTGTAGCAAGTAGTAGACCGCGCAGGCTTCAGCAAGTCACTCGGTTGTTATCTTCCCAAGGCTGCGAGATAGATACCGCAGGTGATGCTAAAACAGCCTGCAGCCAAGCATTATCAACTTATTATGACCTTATAATTTATGATTATGAAATACCTGGAATGGATGTATCTAAATTTATCAAAGCCATAAAGTCAGCAAGCAAACACCTGTTATACCGTAAGGTAGTTTTTATGATTACCGATAGAAGGAGCCTTCTGAAATCAACTCAGGCACTGTTACTATACAGTCAAATAAAGTCTGTGAGATTACCTGTTAATGACAACTTTTTAAATACAATAAACGGATTGCTTCATTTAAGAAAAATAGTAACGCCTTTAGAATATCAATGGCCGACAACATTAAAAGAAGCAGCGCAAAGACTTCTTGATAACTTATCTGAGGAAGACAAAGAACTCTTGAAGAATACAGATGAAGTGCATCTGGCTAAATATCACCATGGTCTTGGTACATGTATACGAAATAACTTTGGGCTGTGGCAAGGCAACACAAGCCTTGTCCTTATAGACCCAAAGACTGGGGGCAGAATCATTCACCCGGATGATGTAAGCATGTTCATAATAAAAAAAGCTCACAAGGCACTTTGGGGTAACAAAGCAAAACCTCATTACAGTGAAGAATTGATAGAAAACTGGAACAAAATACTTGCTCAGCGAAGACGGCACAACAGTAAACAATGAGGTTTATCAGCACCGGTAAAATCCAGGGTCAGATCTTTTGTTATCAATTGAAATACATCGCTCCTAAAATAATCACTTTGCAGTCTCTGAAAAGCACCTTGTGTCACCACTCTCGGGCACGGTAATACAGCAATATCTAAGGTTATGCTTTCTGGTCATACGCCAGTCTTGGTCAGATGGCTCGGGAACCCAGCTTGGATGAGTGTGCCAGGTACCGACAGGTTTATACCCGGCGGGGAATTGAATTGGGATAGTGACCCCATAATAATGCCCAGTCGCAAGTAGCCCACCGGTCAATCCATCCGGTTCCATACAAAGGGTTTGCCCAATCTCTTTGTCAGGGGTGTGGTACCTTATGGATACCGCAAGATAAATGACATTCCCCTAAAAACAGTATCAACCCTGACTTAGATTTATTTATTACTAGTTGTTGGTAGAACAACCGCAGTTCAGCCACAGTTATAAGTAACCTGAACGAAGAACTTGAGCCAACTTAATAATCTAATCTTCCGTTTTTACACACTACTCTTATAGTGT
>JAQUQL010000039.1 GCA_028716145.1 Dehalococcoidales bacterium | reverse complement strand
CAGCCACCTGCGCCAAATATGATGTTGAAGGATGCGCTTGAAGGTTTGCCGATAGGCGCTTTGATCGAGGTTACTGGTGATAAAACCGCCTCTCGAAGTCTGCAGCGTTTTGTGCGTATGCGTGGACATGAGACTGTAAGTGCCAGCGATGAAGCGGATGCTTTTGTGATGGTGGTGAAAAAAGTTGCCGGCACCGGGGATCTTCCATTAGATTGCATACTGATAAAGGAGTAACCTTCCCAGGCTGCCGGACGTATTCTGGCGGCGCGAACACTATAAGTAATATGGGGAAGGAGGGACTTGAACCCTCACGCCTTTCGGCACATGATCCTAAGTCATGCCTGTCTGCCAGTTCCAGCACTCCCCCAAACGGTCGTATTATAACATCAAAAGCCTCAAGAGTTTAAAATTTGTTTCGACTTGACACGTGATATAATCTGTTAGCATTCTGTCGTGTATTTGAATCTGGGGGTTTGGAAAGATGAAAAAGTGGATCGCGATTTCAGTTTCAGTCATGCTGGCGATAATTATTTCCGCCATAAATCTGTTTTTTTATCTCTCTCAGGCAAATGAACTGGAAGGCATCAGCAAGCAAGTTGCTCTACTACAACAAGAGAATCAGAGTATACGCGAACAGCTGGATGAAGGCGGTACTCGGGCGGATGGATTTCATAACCGCTTGGATTCAATTGAAGTAAGTCTTGAAGAGATAGACTCCTGCCTTGAAGAGCTGCGTTTATCATTCGGGGATATTTCAAGCCTTGGCGAGGGCTTGGGTGAATTGGACAGATCGATCACTGAAATCAAACAACAACTATCGTCGTTGGAAATCGTTGATGCTTCCCAGATTATGGATAATTTTGAACCCTTTGTAGTCTATATTGAAGGGACATATTTTGGCTATCAGGTTTCAGGTTCTGGTGTCCTGGTTTCTGCAAAGGGGCACGTGGTGACAAATTATCACGTTGTTGAAGGGCTGAAAACTATAGATGTTGTTATAAGCACAGGTGAAACTTTCACTGCGGAAATGCTGGATTATGATATCGGAAGAGACTTTGCCATTATTAAGCTTGTTACCGAAAGAAACGACTTTCCATTTGCCCCGCTGGGGGATTCAGATAATTTGCTGGTCGGTTCCGGCGTCCTTGCAGTAGGCTACCCGTCTCCGCTGGGAGATATTGTACCAGGCAGAGCTTCAGTCACTCGCGGTATCGTATCGGCGATAAGAAAGATTGATGGTTTCACTTATGTACAAACTGACACCGCTATCAATCCAGGCAACAGTGGCGGGGCACTTGTTAATTTTAGTGGTGAATTGATCGGCATCAACGTTGCTAAGTATGTTGATGTTGATATAGAAGGTATAGGCCTGGCGATTCCTGTAAGTGAAGTAAAAAGCAAGATAAGCGAATACGCGGGATAATAAATTGCTTGAAATGTTTTTCTTTCTAGCCGGGAGCAGGGATTATAAAGATCGGTTGGGTTATGTGGCTACCACTTGTCCTGAGTGTGGAATGCGGGGGTTGTTTACGGTAGAGCAGGAACGAAAAAAGTTTACCCTTTATCTGGTGCCCACTTTCGAATATTCAAAAAAACAATACATGTCCTGCCCTTATTGTCTTGAGGATTTTGAGGTAGCTGAAGAAATTAAAGATGAACTGGCTTCCAGGCTTATCAGCCAGGAGCAATTAACCAGGGCGATAAGAAATGGAAAATTGGATAAACTCCTTGCCCGGCCTAAACCCAGAAGAAAGAAGACTTAATCAACAACATTCCCGGAGGTTAATGAAAAATCATGAGTATCGAACAGAATGTAAAAAAGTTGCTGAGTGAATTAGGACCGGAAGTTCAACTGGTAGTTGCTGCCAAAAACCGTACACCGGCTGAAGTTAGCGAATGTATAAGTGCAGGGGCAAAGATAATTGGCCAAAACTACCTGCAGGATGCCAGGCGGGCTTATCAAATCATCGGCGAGGAGGCTACCTGGCATTTTATAGGGCGGCTCCAGCGCAACAAGATCACAAGGATCATATCAATGTTTGATATGATCGAAACTCTGGACTCACTGGAAATGGCATCGCTTGTAAACCATGAGTGCAGTGAGATGGGCAGGAAAATGCCTGTTCTGGTTGAAGTAAACAGTGGAAGAGAGGCACAAAAATCCGGTGTTTTACCGGAGGAACTTGAAAGCTTTATCAAACGTCTCGTTTCTTATGATCGGATCAAGGTTATGGGGTTGATGACCATGGGCCCGCTTTCTATTGAACCGGAATATTATCGCCCTTACTTTAGCATTACACGAAAGCTGTTTGAGCATATTGATGCATTAAACCTGCCGGGAGTGCAGATGAAATATCTTTCGATGGGGATGACAGATTCTTATCGAGTAGCGATCGAAGAAGGGGCAAATATTGTACGTATCGGCAGCAAGATTTTCGGGCCCAGGTGAAGCTGTTAGAGCAACTTCTTTAATTGAGCGATAATTTCGTGCATATCTTCAAAAGCGTGAAAATCTTTGCCCGTCTCCTTCAACTTGGCAACTAGGCTTTCAGTTGCAAAGGTCTTGTGTGCCAGGTGGGCTGCAGGGGCATCGGAAGCCCCGTTGCCGGCATAGATAATGTCATAACCGCTGGCGATAAAATAACGGGAAAAAGCTTCTTTGAAGCCATCGTTTAAGGGGTTTCCGTCAGGCCCGAAATACTCTGTCTCCAGGTGGCTGGAACCAAATGTAGTTCGGGCTGAAAAGACTTTGATGTTATCCATTGAAATATGTTTTAAGATGGTTCGGATGTAAAAATCCAGGCCGTTGCTGATGATTACGAAACGAATCCCTGCCTCATCACAAAAAGATACAAGCTCTTTAAATCCAGGGCGCAACTCATAATTGGCAATTACGTAGTCTTCAAGAACGCTTCTTTCTTCGCTGACCAGGGCAAATGCCCTCTTGTTGAATTCGCCGACCGTGATTCGGGAGTTTTTATAGTCTTCCAGGATGCTTCTCCAGTCACCACGGGCAAATCTGTCAAGTATGAGGAAACTTATATCCCCAACAGTTATGGTGCCATCGAAATCCGACTGGAAAAGCAGCTTGCGGGGGTTATTGAGTGTCAATATTGCCTCTTGAAGAAATTTGATCGCTGGCGCAATCGATTACAAAGAGTTTGTTGTCATCTTCTATGTGGTCTGGATAAAGAATCCCGTCGAGGTGGTCTATTTCGTGCTCCAGTGCTTGAGCCAGCAGGCCGGAGGCTTTTATCCTCAAGTGTTTGCCGTTATGGTCTATTCCTTTGGCCGTAACCGTAACTGAGCGGTGCACAAGCCCCTCATAACCAGGAATGCTCAGACAGGCTTCTAATATCTCCCTGTCCCCTTCCCTTTTAGTTATTTCGGGGTTCACAAGGCCGAATGGCTCTTCATCAGGCATGTGCAGTACGATAAGCCTTATGTTTTTGCCGATCTGAGGCGCGGCAAGACCTACTCCGCCTTCTAATTGCATAGTTTCAATCATATCTTTGATCAAACGGGTAATACTGCGATCGACCTCAGGCACCCTTACCGATCTGTTTCTTAATACAGGATCTGGAACTGTTAATACTTTTAGTGCTGCCATTTGAAGTATTTTATCACAAAATGCATTTGTTGACGAGGACGGGTGAGCGATTGTTGGTATCCGTATTGCCGTTAACAGGCTGATTATGCTAGTATATTTCATCATCTCGGGGTGTAGCGCAGCCTGGTAGCGCACCTGAATGGGGTTCAGGTGGTCGACGGTTCAAATCCGTCCACCCCGATTTTTCAGTTGTTCACACAATGGTTATGTAAACACTCCCCAACGTTATATTTTCAGCGTTTAATCAGTTTCCTTTTATTATTTGCCACAGGGCACTCATGTATCTTAATCCTACCAAGCGTGGTTTCCCCTGCATCTGCAGATGTTCCACAGTAGAAAAATTATTAACTCTCGCTATTTCCGGTTTTAATTTCTCAATTTCATCCTCTCTGCCGCTTTGGAGCAGTTTGTCAATTTCAACTTCGATTTGTACAGCCCGGTTGATACGCTCAATTTGCGCTTCGGCCAGACTGGCAGGAATCTGGCCGAAATCTGCTTTCAACCGGGTTAATCTGGCTATCGCCTTATAGGTTTCGTCCATAATCTGCTCTCGTGTGAGCCAGTTTGTCTCGTAGTTCAGAGTATGTTTCCATGTAGCTTGCGTCAATGCCTGCCGGTGCTCATCAAAAGTTCTTAAGAGAAGGCGATATCCATGTTTTTGCGGATTTTCGAAGGCTTCGGAACCCGGATCCAGAAATGGTCCCAGCGGACCGATGTAGAGAGAGAGGCGCTTATCTCCTTTGAACTTCTTCAACAGGTAATGGCAGTAATCTATGGTGCCCTCAACGGATGCCTTATCCTGTAGAGGCAGGCCGGTCATAAAGAAGATCTCTACCTTGCCGGCGCCCAGGTTTAATGCGCTTTCAATGGTATCCTCCATTCCCTGGTTAGTGTAGCCGATATTAAGAGCTTTTCTGACTTCTTCATCGTGAGAGTGGGGAGACATATCCAGATGGAATCCCGGGGCGGCAGCAGCCATGCGGCGCATCATTTCATCCGGTACGGGTTCGTATATTTCAAACATCAGTGTGTTTTTTACCGGTTTTTGGGTAAGTAAATGAAGCAGTCTATCGGCGTTGTCCTGCCCAGATTGGCGGATGTCGCCGAGAACGGATATAGTCCCGCGCGATATCTTGGAAATGTTTAATACGTCTTTATGAATATCTTCAGGAGTGCGAAATACGGTTTTTTTTCGGTTGACTACCACCTGCATTGCGTGGGCTGAACCTCCGCAGAACAGGCAGTTGCGATTACAGCCGCGGCAGGTAAAGACGGCGGTTATCGGGTACTTCAGCCATCCTTTGAATGGTATTATGCTGGTCAAGTCCCGGTAGCGAAGAACCTGGCGCACCATCAGGCTGTAATGGTTACCCATGACGTTGGAAATACTGTCAGGCACATAGGAAAAATCATTTTCCCTGACATTCCCCTCCTCATCCTTCCAAACAAGGTTGGGGACGACGGTAAAATTATTCGTTTCCAGCGCGGCCATAAACAGCCGCATTGGTTCTTCGGTGGAGTCCCCCCGCATGATAAAGTCAACTTCAGGGTAATCCATCACCTCTTTGTAAAACCGTGAAGCGGAGAATCCGCCGATTAAAACCCGTGCCTGAGGGTGTACCTTTTTAACCAGCCTTGCAATTTCGATGGCGCCATGTGCATGGACCATCCAGTGAAGGTCGATGCCGAATATGGGGGCTTCGAGTTTTGAAATAAAATTCTCCGCATCAAAGTGGATGTCCTTTAACATTCGCCAGGCCAGGTTTACTATTCGGGTACGATAACCAGCTTTTTCAAGGTGTTCAGCGATGCTGGTAAAACCAACCGGGTACATCTCGAACACCGGAGTGGATGGCACCAGGTCACTAACCGGACCATACAGTTGTGGTTTTTTACGGAAATCATATACGTGAGGAGGATGAAGCAGAACTATATCAGTCTTGGGTTTAAGAAAAAATTTCATCTATGGGGTATTTTCTCCGCCTGGTTTTAAACTATTTGATACAAGGGTGTCTTGCGGTTATACAGATAACTACAATATACACGATTCTGTGATTTAGTGCATGGTGATTTGGTTGATGGTTTGAGTATTAAAAGGATTTTTTTGTTTGGGAAATAAAGCTGTTAAATTGCCTTAAACGCAGGCAAAGGTTATAATTTCACTGATACTTATTTGTTATTAATTAGCGATTTGGCAGTTAACATGCCGGCTGTTAATCAAGCATAGCCGGTATTTTAATATCGCCATAGAAGGAAAAGTTGTAATGCCAAAAACTGATCTTGTCCTTTTACATGCTCCGCATGTGTATGACTTTCGTAAGATTCCCCAGCTTTACGGCCCTGTTAGCGATCTTGTTCTGGCAACACCTGCTTTTGAGATGTATCCAGTTGGCCTTTCTACTATTGCTGAGCACCTCGAAAAATCGGGGTACCGCACCCGTATCGTTAATATCGCCTGGAGGATGCTTCGCAGTGTTAAATTTGATGCAGAAAAATTTATCTCCAAACTGGACGCGCCGCTTTTTGGTATCGATTTGCACTGGATGGTACATGCACATGGTTCTATTGAAATTGCCCGTATCGTAAAAAAATATCACCCGGATTCCAAGGTTATCATCGGAGGATACTCAGCCTCCCGTTTTTATAAGGATGTTATCAAGTACCCCGAGGTCGATTTTGTTATGCGGGGGGATTCGACTGAAGAGCCGATGCGGCTGTTTATGGGTGCGCTGAAAACTGGTGATTTTGCCAGTGTGCCCAACCTTGTCTGGAAGGATGTGGATGGAGTTGTTCAGGAAAACCCTTTCAGTTATGTGCCCAAAGATATCTCCAACGTCATGGGTAACCATTACGGCCTGATGGTGCGCCAGGTTCTTCGCTACCGGGATCTGGCCAGCGTAGTACCTTTCAAGGGCTGGCTTAAATATCCGGTAACAGCAGTTTTCACAACTCGAGGATGCAAATACGAATGTATTTTTTGCAGCGGCTCAAAAACCGGCATGGCCGGATTTGCCAATCGAACCGAGCCGGCTCGCAGAACAGCTGAGGATATCGCAAAAGACATCTACAACATAAGCCAGATAACACGTGGGCCTATACTTATCGTAGGAGATATCCGGGAGGGAGGTAATGCCCGGGCACATGAACTGCTCGAGAGGATGAAAAAAGGCAGGGTTAAAAATACCATTATGTATGAAGCCTTCAACCCCATGAGTCCTGATTTCATCAAAGAAATGGCGGAAGCGACTCCCGGCTTCTCTCTCGATATGTCGCCAGAATCACATGACCCCGAAGTACGCAAGGTTTCTCTGGGGAGAGATTTTACCAACCAGGCCATGGAAGATATGATTCAGGCCGCTCTTGATAACGGTGCCAGCCGGGTGGAAATATTTTTTATGATAGGCCTGCACAAACAGGATAAGCAATCTGTTTTGGATACCGTGGATTACTGTGAAGAACTGCTCAAAAAGTTCAAGGCGGATAAACGGTTGTTTTTATTCATGGGGCACCAGGCACCCTTTATGGCACCGGGCTGCCCGGCATTTGAAAATCCGGAACGCTACGGTTTTCGTCTTTTGTACAAAACTTTTGAGGAGCATCGCCAGGCTTTAACTTTGCCGAGCTGGAAATACCAGCTCAATTATGAAACCCAGTGGCTTTCCAAAAAAGAGATTACTGAGGTTACCTATGAAGCCATTTCCCGCCTGGCTCAATTGAAAGCACGCTATGGGCAGCTGCCACAAAAAATGGCAGATGAACAATCCGAGCGTATAAAGAGAGCCATCCAACTGGAAGAAAAACTTGACAGGCTTGTTGAAGCGGGAGACACCGAAGCTATAGCCAAGCTTAAACCGGAAATGGACGAGATCAACGGCTTTAAAGCAGCTGAGAGGCTGGAACTGGAGATCCCTGTAGGATTGGTGAGGTTGCGCTATTGGAACGCGGTAAAGAAAGCGCTGTTTGGTAAAAAATAAAAACAGAATAGTTTCATGATAAATGATCAACTAAGAGCCTGGATAGAAGTGCAGAAATTTCCGCGCCATTCCAATGACGTATTTTCGTTTGTATTAGGCTCGGTGCTGGCGTGGTATGCAACCGGTGCGTTTCACTGGGGTGTGTTTATTGCCGGCCTGATGGCGGTTTTTTTCATGGCCAATGGTATTTATCTGACCAACGAATACCAGGATTATGAAAGTGATTCCCGCAACTCGGAACGTATAGGTGGTGTAAACAGTGGAATGGGTATGGATACCACCGGCGGGACACGGGTGCTGGTAAATGGAAGATTAAACCGCCGCCATGTATATCTGGCGGGGATGGCCTTTTTTGTCCTGTGTATACCTCTTGGGTTATTGATCCAGTTTGGGTTTCATACCGGACCCTGGACAATCCCTCTTGGCATCGTCGGTTTGTTTTTTACTTACGGTTATTCAAATCCTCCCATAAAAGCCAGTTACAGGGGAATGGGCGAACTTTTCATGATGCTTGGATATGCCGCTTTGGTGTTTACTGCATATTATATTCAAAGTGGCCCGTCATGGTTTCCGCTTGTAGTATGTCTTCCGCGTATACTTTCGGTCCCTGCTCTGAAACTGCTTCGAAACATTCCGGATGCCGCTGCAGATTCCCTGGCAGGAAAAAGAACGCTGGTAATAATGATTGGTAAAGCCAGAGCCGGCAGGCTCTATGTTGGGCTTATTGCTGTCTCAGTTGCGACGTTTATCCCCGCAATCGTCGTCACCGGGTCAATATTTATTCTGCTCAATATCATTCCAGCATATTTTTTAATATCCAGTGCGATACCCATTGCTCGAGGGCTCTGGAATGAAACCGGGCCTCTTTCAAAAAGCTGCCGGGACGGTTTTAAAGGCTTGCTGCTCATACCGATAACACTTACTTTAACCTTTATATTGAATGCTGTCACCGGTTTGTAAAACCCCGGTTTATCACCTGAGCTATTGCTTCACTGCGGCTACTGACTCCCAGTTTTGAATATATGCTGTTTATATGGTTTTTGACTGTTTTCTCTTCTATCAAAAGGTTTTGGGCAATTTCCCGGTTCTCTTTTCCAGCAGCAATCAAGTTTAAAACCTCGTTCTCCCTGGGTGTGAGTGTATTCAAGGCCAGGGCAGTTTGCTCAGGTCGTGATGATGAGTGCTGAGGGAAAAATGAAGCCAACGGCGGAACGGTTACTTTTTTACCCTCGGAAACAGCTTTGATTGCCTGTATTAACCCGTCCGGGCTGAAATGGCCATAAACCAGGTAACCTGAAGCTCCAGCCTTGAGGGCGTTTGCCAGTACCAGGGGATCATCTACTACGGTTAGCATGAGAATTTTAACTTGACTGTCGGTCTTCGACATTTTCATAATGGCTTGAATGCCGTCCATTTCCGGCATGCGTATATCCATGAGGATCAAATCAACTTCGGTTTTGGAAACCTGGCTTATGGCTTGAGCTCCGCTGGAAGATTCACCGGCAATAATGATGTTATTTTCGGCTTCAAGTACACTGCGAAGCCCCCGGCGGGCTACAAAATTATCATCTACAATTAACACCCTGAGAGGTTTCACGGAGCGCCCTCTTCAATAGGTATTCTTATACTTAACCGGGTACCTTGAGGGGAACTTTCAATCTGTAAATTGCCTCCGGCAAGCTCTACCCTCTCCTTCATGGATAATAGACCCAGTTTACCTTTTCCGAGCAGTTGATACAGGTCGCCGGAGGGCAGGTCGAACCCGTGTCCGTTATCAGATATTTCGAGCTTCATCTGGCCGTTTTCGGTTTTTATGGCCAGCCCTACCTGCGAAGCTTCGGAATGACGCTCTATATTGAGAAGGGCTTCTGCGATAATTTTATTAATGTCCTGGCTGGTTTTTAGCCCAGCCTGAATCTCTGTATTGTACAGTATTATGTTAACTGGAACTCCCCTGCTCTGGCTCCATGAATCAACCATGTTTTTAACACCCGGTAAAATATCAGATGTCCCACCTTCATCTCTGAGGTCCATTATAAGGCCGCGTATCTGGGAGCTAAGCAATTGGCAGACATCCTGGATATAGCGCGATTTTTCTGCCAGCATTTCTTTCTTTTGATTATTATCCTGATTTAATGCATAGGCTTCCAGGGAAAGGCCATGCAGGCTCTTTAATACGCTGTCATGGAGCTCGCTGGATATGCGCCGCCTCTCCAGGAGCAGTGCCTGTTCACTGGCGAGTTTTTCTGCCCACCGGCGCTGTTTGCGCCATTCCCTGGCAACCATGCCGACCATGAGCGAAATAAAAGACATAACCCCCAGGATTAGCAGAAAGTCAGGCAAATCAAATTGTGTGCCATCTCTGGCATAAAGATATACCCACCCCAGTCGCATAATGCCGCCAAAAATAATATCCATTACCAGCGCTCCCCAGAGTCCCAGGAGCATTGCGGTTTCAACTACAATTGGGGTAAATGCTATGTATATAAAAGAGTGGCCGTCATTAATGCCGGTAAAAATGAGCGCCCAGCCGGCCAGGAAATCTGCACCCAACATGGTCATGCCCAGAACCTGCTGATGGCGGTACTTGTTGATGCGGGGGTTAAGATAGAGCGCAATCAAATTAATGGCTGCTAAACCGAGTACTGCTGTCAATATAAGCGGTTCAGCCAGCCAGCCATAAAGCCAGGCAGTCAGAAGGATGGCAGGGATATAAAGCCAACGCAGAAAGATAAGGACTCTTCCCAGTCTTTTAGTTTCAGCTATGTGTTGCTCTGTTCGGTTCACTTTTCCTTCCCGGCAATTCCTGCATTCAGGAACATTTTACATCTTTAACCGGGCTAGTGCTAAAAATATTTTTGGGCCCCGGGGACTCATGACGAGTATGGAGAGTTTTTGCTAATATTAAACTGTAACCCGTGCTTTAAAGCCGGTTATTTGCGCAATGAAACAAGAAAACTCCAATACCGGCTCAGCCACTATACTGCGTGCATGGATAGAAATCCAGGAACTTCCAAAGCACATAGCGCCATTGTTTCGCATAGTCCTTGGCGGTGTGTTGGCCTGGTATGCGACCGGCAGCTTCGATTGGGCGATATTTGCCCTGACACTGCTTTCAGTATTTTTTATCGCTGATGGTTCTTTTATTTCTAATGAATACTTTGATTATGAGACCGACAGAACCAATGCAGCCCGTCTTGGTGGTGATAATCAGAGTATAACCAGTACTGGCGGCACCCGTGTGCTGGTCAAAGGCTTGATCCATCGTAAGCATGCTTTGATAGCATCGATTATCTTTTTCCTTCTGGCAATGCC
>JAQUQL010000038.1 GCA_028716145.1 Dehalococcoidales bacterium | reverse complement strand
TGGTATGCAGGGATTATTCTATCATCTTCAGGTTTTTTAGTCTTTTTTTACTTTTTCCGTATGTACGGGCTCTAATCTTAAAAGACCCTTCGCTGGCGCTCCAGGGTGACACATTTTTTTAGAGGGCGGGCACAATCCGCGTGAGACCCTTCGCTTACGCTCCAGGGTGACATTTGTTTATGGGTGCTCCAGTGTGGCACATGTTTAGGGGTGCTTGAGGGCGAAAGTTTTTATGAGAGGCTACTGAATTTCCTCGGGGGCTACTTCCCCATCGATCCACTCCAGAAAGTCATGGCTGCCACCAATAATCGGAAGGGCTATGATTTCCGGCACGTCATAGCTGTGGACCTCTTTAACCAGCCGGATTATCTCTTCGATAAGCTCGATGCGGGTTTTGACCACAAGCAGGCTTTCTGATTCCTGTTCTATGGATTTCTTCCACCAGAAAAGCGAACTCACCTGCGGGATTATATTGACACAGGCAGCTACTTTCTGTTCCAGCAGAACCCGGGCTATGAGCTGGGATTCCTCATCCTGGGAGGTAGTGATTAAGATTAAGGCGAAACCGTCTCTTGCCACCTTGATCCTCCTTAACCCAGCTCGACCATGCGTTCAACCGCACGGTATGCCTGGAGCCTGACCGCTTCCGGTACTTTAACCTCTCCGGACATCTCCTGTAAAGAGTGCTCTACATCTAAGAGGCGGGTCATCTGCATATCTTTGCATGTTGCCTTAATGCTTGCCGGTATAAAGTTTACCGAAGGGTTTTCTTTTTTAAGCCGGTAAAGCATACCGGCATCGGTGGCAACTATTATATCTACGCCGGTTTTATCCCGGCAGTATTTTACCATTCCACCGGTGCTGAGCACCTCATCGGCAAGTTCAAGAACTTCCATCCTGCATTCCGGGTGGGCGATGACTTTTGCCTGCGGGTAACTGTTTTTACATTCCAGTATGTGGGCAGGGGTTATACCATCGTGCACCGGGCAGTATCCCGGCCACAGCCGGAAGTTTTTACCGGTTTTGGACTGCACATATTTACCCAGATTCCGGTCCGGCACAAACAGGATGTTGTTGCTCTCAAGGCTGGATACCACCCTGACTGCGTTGGCTGAGGTGCAGCAGATATCAGAAAGGGCTTTAACAGCAGCGGTGGAGTTTACATAAGTAACAACTGCATACCCGGGGAGTTCCTGCTTCAGGTCTGCCAGCGCTTCCGGGGTTACCATATCGGCCATCGGGCAGCCGGCATTTACTGCAGGAAGAAGAACCTTTTTATCCGGAGAAAGTATTGAAGCTGTTTCTGCCATGAAGTGTACGCCACAGAATACGATGACCTCAGCCGGTGTTTTGGCTGCAAGACGTGCCAGTTCCAGTGAATCACCCACAAAGTCGGCTATCTGGTGGATCTCTCCCGGCTGGTAGTTGTGCACCAGAATAACTGCATCGCGCTTCTTTTTGAGTTTTTTTATCCTTTGAAAAACAGAATCATCGCAAACCATTAACCAGCAATCCTCCAGTCGTTACAGTAGGCTGTTACGGCGTAATCGCGCGAGCATCTTACCAGGGTTATACCCATTTCCTTTGCCAGCGAGATGCCCATATCGGTCGGCACCGCTTTGGTGAGCAGAAGGGGCGAACCCCTTGCGGCAACCTTTAAAAGCATCTCTGAAGAAACCCGGCCGGATATTATAACCAGCTTTTCATCCGGGCGGATGCCGCTTCGCAGGCAGCTGCCAAATACTTTATCCAGTGCATTGTGCCGGCCGATATCATCCCGGCGGACTATGATGGCGTCCGGGCTGGCAACAGCGGCGGAATGAATCCCGCGGGTAGCACAATATACCGGTGAGGCTTTTAAGAAGCTTTGCATAAGAGCAATGATCTGGTTTGTAGAAACCATCAGTTTCGAGGTGACGGGTTTGATATTTATTTCTCCCGGGGAGTTGCCCTTCCCGCCGCCGGTAGCTATCAGAGGTTTTGTCCATGATTTGGGCTTAAACTGCTTTTTAATTTCAACCTGAGCCAATGCCCGGGCAGCATCCAGATTGATACTTGTGACATCTGCGCTTTTTTCTATAGCCCCTTCTGAATAGAGAAGGCCGAATACCAGGTCTTCCAGATCCTCAGGGCTGCAAAGAACGGTAGCGGTCTCGGTGCCGTTTACAGATATGGAAAGGGCAATTTCGCGGCATATTATTTCTTCTGCCTCTGCCCGTCCATCCTCAGTAAAGGATGAAGCAGGAACGGTTGTGGTTTGCTGGGTTTTTTCTTCCAATTTTACCCGCCTGATTTATCTCCCGGTAAAGCATTGTAGAATGCCCGCCAGAAAGGGTCAACAATCGGGTGCTCGAGTTTGGTTTCCCTGCCTTCTTTTACAAGCACCATTCCTTTGGAAGCCTCGGTCATCTCTCCGGCAACCGATGAGCGGATTCCCCTTGCAGCCAGAGCCTGTACCACTGCATCTGCCTTGTGCGGCCGGCACAGAATTATCAACGTGCCTTCCGATATCGAAGCGTAGGGGTCTATACCAAAGTGATCACAGATCTCTTTAACGGTATCCTCTACCACGATTTTTTCCAGTTCAACCCTTACCCCCAGCTTGGCAGCTGCAGCCAGTTCGTAGAGGCCTCCCCAGATGCCGCACTCGGTAGCATCGTGCATTGCAGAGACCCCATCATCACGCACGCCGACCTCTACTGCTGTCATCGCATCTTCAACGGTTGTCATCTTATAAAATATACTCTCGGCTTTGAGGCGAAACTCGTGCCCGAACTTTTCTTCCAGCATGTCGGCAAAAACAGCCGCAAAAATACCTACCGCTTCAATAGCAGGGCCTTTGGTTATTATGACCTTATCACCGGGGCGGGCAAAGCGCGGGGTTACGTATTCATCCAGCCCGCCGGTACCGATTACGGTTGCCCCGCCTACCATGGGGTAGTGGCAGTTTTCGTACCGGCCGGTATGGCCGGTTATGACGTTTATCCCCAGTTTTTCACACTCCTGGTGCATGGTATTCCACATGATTGCCAGCTGGTCTTTGGTCATGCTCATCGGCAGGTTCATATCGATACTGATATAGCGTGGTTTGAGCCCCGAAGTTGCCGAATCAGAAGCCAGGATGTGTATGGCAAACCAGGCTGCTCTTTCCCAGCCGTATTCGGGTACGATAAACACCGGATCGGTGGTTATTGAAACTGCCATATCACCGATTCTGGTTATTCCTACATCGGTTCCATGCGCCGGGCCTACAAGAACATCGCTGTTTTTTGCACCCAGCCGGGGAAAAATGATTTCACTGAAGATATCTGCCGATACCTTGCCTATTTCCGGTATTTCTGCCATGAATGATTCTCCCCTTTGCTTTTTATCTGGATAGTCAGACCGCCCTCACAGAACGAGTTCGCCCTGAGTAAGTTAGGGTGGTTGAGGGTTGTTAAGCTTGAGCCTTTTTCTCTTCCCTGAGCCTGTTAATCAGCTTTGGCAATTCCTCAAGGGCTTTGTCTATATCCGCTTCGGTTGTCCATTTGCCCAGTGAGAAACGAAGCGCGCCCTGTGCCTGTTCTACGGTTCTGCCAAGAGCGATAAGCACATGGGAGGGAGTAACTCCGGCAGCAGTGCAGGCGGCTCCGGCGGAAGCACAGATTCCATGCTTGTTAAGTTCCCAGCTCATGGAAAAGTAATCCTCCGGCTTTTCCTTTGGCCCGGTTTTTTCTATTGCGCAACCTTCGAAGCAGAAGTTGGCGTTGTTGGGCAGCCTTTTTTCCATACTGCCATTTAACAGAACGCCTTCAATGCTTTGCATGACGCCTTCTACCAGCCGGTCTCTGAGTGGTTTGAGGCGTTTTATTTCAGCCTCCATATCCCGTTTGGCAATTTCGGCGGCTTTACCGAAACCAACTATAAGAGGCACGCTTTCGGTGCCGGAGCGGAGGCCTCTTTCTTGCCCTCCTCCGTATATGATAGGGGTCAACTGGGAGCCCTGGCGTATGTAAAGAGCTCCGATTCCCTTGGGGCCATAGAATTTATGGGCAGTAAGAGAAAGCATATCCACACCCAGTTCTTTTACATCGATATTTTCCCGGCTTATGGCCTGTACTGCATCAGTATGGGAATATATCCCGTATTCCATGGCTATGGCAGCTATATCCTTTACAGGCTGTATAGTGCCTATTTCATTATTGGCATAGATGGTTGATATCAGGATCGTCTCGTCAGTTACTGCCTGACGGATTTTTTCAGCATCAACTATTCCATCCGGCTCAGCCGGCACAAAAGTAACCTCAAACCCCTGTTTTTCAAGATGATGGCAGGTTTCAAAAACTGCATGGTGTTCGATATTGGTGACAACGATATGGTTGCCAAAGTCTTTGGAGAAAGCTGCGGTACCGGAGATGGCCATATTGTCTGCCTCGGTTCCGCCGCTGGTAAAGATTATTTCTTCAGCGCTGCTGGCATTTATCAGCCCAGCAACCTTTTCCCTGGCTTCTTCTACTGCCAGGCGGGCTTCTTTACCTTTGACGTGGATAGATGAGGCGTTACCGAACTTCTCACTGAAATAGGGCAGCATGGTATCAAGTACTTCCGGGTCAACCGGAGTAGTGGCAGAGTAATCCAGATAAACAGGTTTTTCCATTTGCTTTCCCCTTTCAGGTTATTTCCAGGCACGCTGAAGATAACCGAGAGTCAGGATAGTAAAATGTTATATTCCGTACCGGAGTTTGTCAATCGGAGGATGCAGGTTTTAAGCAGCCTGGTGAATATGCCAGCGGGCATGAATGCCGTCCCGTCCGGGCATTTTGGCTGTAAGGCTAGGCTTCAGCTTCCTGCTGGGCAGGAGGGGTACGCTTTTTGTATACAAAGCGGGACAGGAAGATAGAAAGCTCAAGCAGCAGGATGAGTGGAATGGCAACTATCAACTGGTTGCCGGGGTCCGGCGTTGGCGTAACGATGGCCGCTATAACAAATGCCAGTATTATCCAGATCTTGCGCTTGCTGGCCAGCCATTGGGGAGAAACCACCCCTATTCGGGCTAAAAACATGATTATTACCGGAGTCTCAAATACCAGCCCCAGCCCCACAATCAACCTGGTTACGAATTCAATATAGTTAGAGATGCGTATCTGGGTTTCGGCCTGCTCGGTAAAAAAGTCGGTAAGAAACCGCAGTGCAGGAGGAAGGGCTACCCAATAGGCAAAGGCGATGCCGCAAAGAAACATGAAAACTATGAATGGCATCATGGTTAGAATGTAGCGCTTTTCCTTGGACGTAAGCGCCGGGACAACAAAGGCAAAAAGCTGGTAAACCAGTATTGGCATTGCCATCACTACGCCACCTGCCAGACTGACCTTAAAGAAAACGCTGAGGTTCTCGATCATTTCGATAGCGATCAGTTCGATATTTCCGGCTGGTCTTTTAAGGATGCCGACGATATCCTCGGCAAAATAAAAGGCTACGGCGGTAGTTGCCACTACTGCGATAACCGATTTTATCAGCCGGTCCCGCATTTCCTTGAGATGCACCATGATGGGCATACTTGGGGGTTCTACTGCCTGTGCGGCTTCGGCTGTTTGTCTGCCCTTAGCCATTATCTACCTCTTTGGCATCCGGCGGGGTCGTAGTGGAATCGGTAGCAGGTTCTGGCCTGGCCGGCTTTGTCTTCGGAGTTGCCGGTTTGTCAGCCGGGGCATTTTGCGGCTCCTGCACGGGAGCCTCTACTGCCTTTTGGAGTTCCTGGGCTTCCTGTTTTAAACCTTCTTCCAGTTCCTGGCGGCTCTCGGAAAGGTCGCTGGCGATCTGCTGGGCGTCCTCACTGAGAGATTCTTTCAATTCACTGGCTTCCTGGGTGACCTGCTGTCCAACATCCTGGAAGCTTTCGCTCACGTCCTTGCTTATTTCACTGGTTTCGTTTTTCAAATCGGATATCAGTTCGCCGGTTTCCTGTTCAACAGATTCCTTCATCTGCTTGGCTTCATTGGCGACGGCTTCCTTGAGTTCATCAGCATCTTCGTTTAAGGATTTTCTCAGCGAAGACATGTCATCGCGCATAGACTTAAGTTCGTCCGTGAAGCTTTTTATATCTTCGTCCTCATCCAGGCCGAGCGCTTTGCTCATCTCGCCGGTGGCCCCGGAGGCTATTTTTCTGAATTCACGGTAATAACGGCCAAATTTACGGGCATATTCCGGCAGCTTGTCTGGCCCAACAACTATAAGCGTAACCAGCAGGATCATTATTATTTCCATTATGCCCATATCAAATACACCTTAAAGGAATTATCCTGCACTTGAATAGTCTCTGTGGTGGTTGCATACATCAGGTGTTCCAGCGAGGAGTACAATACCTTATCAATCCAGCTTTTTTATAACCTTCTTTTTTTTCTTTACGGTTTTTGTATCATCATCTTCAGCCCCGCCCGCCTTTTTGCGGCGAAATACGGATGCCAGTTTGCCGGCGCCTTTACCTACGGCCTCCGTCACCTGCGGGAGCTTTCCGACGCCGAAGACGATCAGAATGATGAGTACTACAAGACCTATTTCCAGTGGACCTGGTGGTCGCATATATATCTCCTCCCTTGCGCAAGAAGCGGCTTTTCTAGGCTTGCAATCTAACCGGTTAGCGTGCTAACCGGTTAGAAATGTCTGTCTTGAGGTAGCAATCCTGCATCTCTGATTGGGGAACCAGCAAGCCCTACGAATAACGGTTTAAGCCTCGGCTGAGGGAGTGTCTGCCTGGCTCTCAGCCGGTTTTTCTGCAGCTGCGGGCTTTTCTTCAGCCGGTTTCTCTTCGGCTGCGGGCTTTTCTTCAGCCGGTTTCTCTTCGGCTGCGGGCTTTTCTTCAGCTGCCGGCGCTACCTTTTTTACCGTTTTCTTGGTCTTGCGTTTGGCTTTTTTCTTGGTTGTTGCAGTGCCATCATCGTCAATATCTTCGCCCCGGGTGCCGCGCTTGAATGCGTTAATGCCCTTTCCGAGCGCTGCTCCAACCTGGGGAAGTTTGCCGACACCGAATACTATTAAGATGATGAGTACAATAAGACCTATTTCGAGTGGACCTGGTGGTCGCATATCTATCTCCTCCTATGATTGTTTGTATAACTTACTCTTGGTTACCGTCGTTGAGGGGGTTAAATTGGAGCTTAAAACAAACCGGTAATCAATTTTCAATGATACACTAACAATAAAATGATGTCAATTTACACAAAGGAGAAGTATATTTGATTTGCAGCCTTGAGTGGCTATAATATCTGGTGTGATAAGCATAAGAAATAATGGTTGAAAAATGTTTGGATATAAGCCGCTAAATAAGCTTACGAGAATCGGAGAATTTGATTTCCGCTGGGGTGAACGTACATACGTAATGGGTATAATCAACGTTAGCCCTGATTCCTTCTCCGGCGATGGAGTTTGTGGTGTTGAGGCTGCTGTTGAACAGGCAAAGCGGTTTGTGGCAGAAGGGGCTGATATCCTGGATATCGGCGGTGAATCTACCCGGCCAGGATCAAAACCGGTCAGCGAGGAAGAAGAGATCCAGCGGGTTGTTCCAGTTATCAGGGCGATTTCTGCTGAAGTTGGCGTGCCTTTAAGTATAGATACATACAAACCCGCAGTTGCAAGCTGTGCCCTTGAAGCAGGAGCGAACATGGTAAACGATATCTGGGGCCTGAAGAGGGGCATTGAGATAGCGCATGTAGCAGCAGAATATGGCGCCTCTATTATATTGATGTCCAACCAAAGGGAGGAACCGGCTTCAAGCATAATACCGGCAGTTCTTGCTGATCTGGAATCTGGGATTGAAAAAGCCATCTTAGCTGGTGTTTCTGAAAGTGATATTATAATTGACCCCGGTATCGGTTTTGGTAAAACGGTTGAACAGAATTTGGAGATAATTTATCGTCTTGGTGAAATAAAACGTCTGGGTAAACCGGTTCTATTGGGCACTTCCCGCAAATCGGTGATAGGGCTTACTCTGGGGGTGGCAGAAGACGACCGGCTGGAGGGTACAGCTGCTACTGTTGCTATCGGGATAGCAACCGGGGCAGATATTATAAGGGTTCATGATGTCAGAGCCATGAAACGGGTAGCCCGTATGAGCGATGCCATCGTCAGGAGATTGTGATGATGAGTAACCTGGTAACTGTTTACCTTGGGTTTGGCTCCAATGTTGGCAAACGCATGGAAAACCTGGAGAAAGCGCTGGGATACATTGCGCAACGTATGCGTGTTGTGACAAAATCGTCAGTTTATGAAACTGAGCCGGTAGGCAATACCAACCAGCCCAAGTTTTTAAACATGGTATGTGAAGTTAGAACTGCACTTACCCCCGAATCTTTGCTGGTGCTTGCCAAAGGGATTGAAAAGAAGATGGGCAGGATGCCAAACCATCCCAAAGATTCACCCCGCACTATGGATATCGACATCCTTTTTTATGGTGATCAGGTGCTCAGTGACCCGAACCTGATTATACCGCATCCGCGTCTTTCGAAGAGAGCGTTTGTGCTGATACCAATGAATGAGATCGCCCCGGATTTTGTTGATCCTTCAACCGGCAAGACGGTTGCTGAACTGCTCAGGGAGATACAGGCAGCAAAACAGGGCGTTTTGAAACTGGGAGGTTGTTAAGATGTATCTGGTTAATGTAGAAAGACATTTTGATGCAGCTCATTACCTGAGAGGGTATCAGGGCAAATGCGAAAACCTTCACGGACATCGCTACCGGGTGGTAGCACGTCTAAAGGCCTTTTCCAACCAAAATGCAGGCATGGCTTACGATTTTACCATTCTCAAGAAACAGCTGGCCGGCATCCTGGAAAGGTTTGACCACCGTTGCCTTAATGAAGTGCCTCCGTTTGACGAAATAAACCCGTCAGCAGAGAATATCGCCCGTACGATTTATTTTGAACTTAAAGATCAACTTGGAAAGTTGCCTGAAGGCATGCACGTTGATGCGATCACTGTTTGGGAATCACCTGAAAGCTGGGTTGAATACCAGCCTGACTAGAGCCCTGATTTTTTTGCCAGCCATTTTTGTTTTTGCTGTTTGCGGGTTTCTTCGCTTACAGTACGATAAATGGCAAGAAACTCATTTTTGAACCCCTCAAAGATTCCGTTTGCTATGGACTCTCTGATACACCTGGTGAGGCTTTGGAGGAAATAGATATTATGGATGCTGGCCAGCCTGAGGCCCAGCAGTTCTGAGCTTCTGAACAGATGGGCCAGATAGCCGGCGGAGAAATTCCGGCAGGTATAGCAGGAACACTTTTCTTCTATCGGGCGGTCCTGTGTTTTAAAGGCAGAATTGTGGATGTTGATCCGGCCGCTTGCAGTGTAGAGCCCTCCATTTCTGGCAACTCTGGTTGGCAGTACGGAGTCAAATATATCGATCCCGCGGGCAACAGCTTCAACGATATCTTCCGGAGAGCCCACGCCCATCAGGTAGCGGGGTTTATTCAAAGGAATATGAGGGATTGTTACATCCAGCATATTCCAGGTGGTTTGCTTGTCTTCCCCAAGGCTCAGCCCGCCTATAGCAAATCCATCAAAATCGAGCCGGGCAAGCTCGGTAGCTGATTTTATTCTCAGCTCAGGGTTAACTGCCCCCTGGATGATGCAAAACAGCTGCTGAGTTTTACTGGTTCTGGCCTTTAGGCACCGTTCTGCCCATGCGCTGGTTCTTTCAACCGCCGCTGTAACTCTTGCCTCGCTCCCGTCGTGAGGCGGCACGTCGTCCAGTACCATCATGATATCCGAGCCGAGTGATTGCTGGTAAGATACCACGCCTTCCGGTGTCAGGAAATGGCTGGAGCCGTCTATATGGCTTTTAAAAGTCACGCCCTCGTCGGTGATTTTTGCCAGAGGAGAAAGGCTGAATACCTGGAAGCCCCCGGAATCGGTAAGGATCGGGCCTTCCCATCCCATGAAGCGATGGAGCCCTCCCATGCTTTCTACCAGTTCTATGCCGGGTCTAAGGTAAAGGTGATAGGTGTTGGACAGGATCATTTCAGCCCCTGTATCTCTAACCTCCTGAGGAGTGAGGGTTTTTACAGAGGCCTGGCTTCCCACCGGGCAGAAAACAGGTGTGTGTACTTCACCATGAGCTGTTGCAAGCACACCTGTCCTGGCAGGGGAGGAAGCAGACTGACTGAGCATGGTAAAACCTGTTTTCATAGCAGCAGCAGATCAAGCACCATTACAAGGAATAGTAAGCCCAAATAAGGAAAGCTGGAAATCTTGTAGACGCGCCAGGCGCGGTTAGAATCGGATGTTTTAAGCAGCTTGAAACTTGATGCAAGCAATAGCAATCCCAACAGAACAGCGCCGGAGAGATAAAGCCATCCAAAATCAGCCACAAAATACAGCGCTATTGAAGTTGCAAATAATACGACACCGGAAAACACCATCAGCCTGATTCCGGCAGCAGGGGAGGCACTCATCGGAAAGAAGGTAATACCGGCGTTGATATACTCCTCCCGCCGGGCGATCATTACTCCCCAGACGTGTGAGGGGAGCCATACTATTATGAGCAAGCATATGAGGCCTATCTGCCAGTTGAGAGAGGGTTCAACTGCGAACCAGCCCATAAGTACCGGAGCGCACCCGGCGATTGCCCCCTGGGGGAAAACACAGGTTACTTTTTTGCGGAAGGTAACTGCTACCAGAGTCCCTACCAAATCAGCCAGAAAAACATAAGGGTGAATCAACCATGCCAGCCCAAGACCGATGGCAGCCAGTATGAAGAGCATGGGCAGCACTTTTTCAGCCGGTTTGATTCTTCTGGCAGCCAGAGCCCGATTGCGGGTACGGGGCATGAGGCAATCGAGATTACGGTCGAGGTAGTTGGTAAACCCGTTTGCCGCTGCACTGGCAATGAGTATGGCAAGTGTTGTCAGTAGCAGCGTGTCCCACGGTGGCACGCCTCTGGCGGCGATAAATAAAGTCGCCGCGCCGATAAAGGCCAGCAATAGGGTTTCCCGCGGTTTTAATACATTTATATAGTTGGCTAATGTACTAAACAAA
>JAQUQL010000037.1 GCA_028716145.1 Dehalococcoidales bacterium | reverse complement strand
CCTGCGGGTAGGGAATGACCCGACCCCGGGTCACCCCCTGCCCTGATGTACTTACTGGATGGAATAAACAACCTGTACGTTTATTACTATCTCCTGCTCACCAGCAGAAATCTGGGTAGCAGGTGCACTGCCGTCACTCTCAGCATATGCTTTGTCATAGCGCACTACCGGCGGGTAATAGGAGTTCCCCTCAGTAATGTAGATAGGTTTGCCAAGCTGGGCTCCACCCAGGGAAGCCATCTGCTCTGCCTTGTGTTTGGCATCATTCATTGCCTTTTCCCGCGCCAGGTCGTAGTACTGCTCAGGATTTTCTACCGTAAAGTAGATTCCGTTAATGCGAGCATTCTTGCCGGCTGCTGCCACAACATCATCAATAACTCCACCAGTGCTTTGAATATTGCGGATCTTCACACTGACAGTATTGGAAACCCTGTATCCGGTTATAACCGAATTCCTTGTAACTTCGTCCCAGTTGTAAATAGCATTTACGTTGAAATACTGGGTTGTGATGTCCCTTTCCGTCACACCCGCATCTTCAAGGACCTGCATCAGGGCATCCATCGACTGGGCAGCTTGCTGCTGAGCCTCCTCAACAGTTGGTGACTGGGCTTCCACCCCCATGCTGATAACAGCAATATCAGGAGTTACAGTAACCTTCCCCTGCCCATTTACCCATATTCCGGTATTCTGGCTGGAGAAATTCATGTAGTTGGTATCACCTTCAGCAGCAGCTGGATTTGGAGTAAGCGCTTTAACACCAAAGCCAACCGCCGCCGCCAGGGCGATTACCAGCAAGACCGTGAGAATTGTACCTCTATGTATATTTTGCATATATCCCTCCTCTAATTTAAGAGATTGCGTTAAATAAAACGAGGCCTTATGTGTTTAGTTAGCATCAATTTAAAAAATATTTTTCCCCGGTACCCCGGCTTGGTCCACCACAACCAACCACATCTTTATAAGACTCCCGGCCTGAACAGAAGTAAAACATAAACTATTTTGGCAGAAAGCGTTTTTGGAGTATAATGGAAAAGGTATGAAACAAACAGTAAAGTACTGGCTACGTGAAATAGGTATCATTCTTGCCGCATCCCTTGCCATTTTTTTATTGTTGCAGATGGCTTTTGTCAAAGCTGAAGTGATCGGGGAAAGCATGGAGCCAAACCTGCATGAAGGCCAGCAGATAATGATAAACAAAATGGCCTACAAGTTTTCCGAACCGCAAAGAGGTGATGTAATCATCTTCACACCCCCTGCTCAAACCGGAGCCGTTAGCGATTATATTAAACGTATCATCGGCTTGCCGGGAGAAAGAGTAAGCATTAGCGATGGCATCGTGCGTATTACTAAAGCAGGCGGCCACACTTTTGTGCTGGATGAACCTTACACCGCAGAGTTGGCAATGTTTAATTATGAAGGCAGTATTATTCCTGAAAACCACTATTTCGTTATGGGGGATAACCGCAATAACAGCAGTGATTCCAGGGGTGGCTGGACCGTATCTGAGGAAGACATTACCGGCAAGGCCTGGTTTACATACTGGCCTTTCAGTGAATTTGGCGGTGCGCCGCACTACTCTTTACCTGAATAAATTATGGCAAACAACAATTACGCTGAAAACCTTTTTACCAGCTCGGGTGCAATTCTAAACGGGCACTTTTTACTTACATCCGGCTTGCATTCCCCGGTCTACTGGGAAAAATTCCGCATCCTCCAGTATCCGGAATACACTTCCCGGCTTTGCCAGATGATTGCTGGAAATTTTTCCAACGACGAAGTTGAAGTGGTAATAGGCCCTACAACCGGCGGAATTATTTTGTCTTACGAAGTTGCGCGGTATCTGGGTACAAGAGGTATTTTTGCCGAAAAAACCCACGCCGGCAATCGCGCTCTTAAGCGCGGTTTTGAAATCAAAACCGGGGAAAGAGTACTGCTGGTTGATGACGTTCTGACCACCGGAAAATCCATTATGGAAGTAGTTGATGTTATAAATCGCGCGCAGGGGAAGCTTGTTGGCATAGGTGTGCTGGTTGACCGTTCGGAGAAAGCGCTTGATGTGGACGCCCCACTATATAGTTGTATCCGTTCCGAAACCATAACCTACCGTCCGGAAAACTGCCCGCTTTGCGCTGAAGGCATCCCACTTGTAAAACCAGGAAGTAGCGAGGTTTAAAAATTGCAGGAGTTCAAAGTCAAATCCATAGGAACCATTTATTCACCCCATACCAGCCCAAAGGGGACCCCAATCCAGCCAATAGGAGCGAAGGGTATCAAAGGCACCATAGAGCTTTTCCCGGAGTATGTTCCCGGGCTTAAGGATCTCGATGGTTTCAGCCATATTATCCTTCTTTATTACTTCCATCTGGCCGAAGACGGACCAATGATAGTCACTCCTTACATGGAAAACAAACCGAGAGGAGTTTTTTCTGTTCGGATGCCGGGTCGGCCAAACCACATCGGTATTTCAGTTGTTCGTCTAAACACCATCAGAGACAATATACTCGAAATCGAAAATGTTGATATCCTCAACGGAACGCCTCTTCTGGACATCAAACCCTACGTTACAACTTTTGATATTTTTCAAACCGAAAGGGAGGGGTGGCTCTCACCGATATCAGATGAAGCAGAAAACAAAAAGTGTGACGGCCGCTTCAGCTAGCTCAGGTGGTTAAATGATGGAGCCGGCTCTTATTATTGCCGTATCGGCCATCATCTCAATAGCACTTGTTTCCATTACTTTTTACCTTATGAGGGAACGTTTTGAGCGCCGTTTTCTGCTCTGGCAGCAGCAGGAAAGAGAAGTCTGGAAATTGAAAGAAGCTCTATCCGCAAGCAGGCCATCAGCCAGAGCCGGGCAGTACTGGGAGGGCGTTTTACCGAACAGATGTCTCCTTATCTGCCGGAATTTAAATATGATCCCACCGAAGCTCGTTTCATAGGCAGCCCTATTGATATGCTGGTGTTCCCCGGTTTAAGCCAGGGGAGCCCTTCTGAAATCGTTATTATGGAAATCAAAAATGGACCCAGCGCCCAGCTGACCCCGGTTGAACGCAAAATTCAAAAACTGGTTGAGGATGGAATGGTCCGCTGGGAGCTCCTGGAGCGAAACGGCAGAGAAAGTGCCGGGTTTCCACAAAATGACGAGCAATTACTGTCTGATAATTTTTAACTGTTCTGGATCTTTTCCAACCGGGCAAAACTGAGCATCAGCCTCTTTATCTGCACGTCATTACCATCGAAAGCCACAACAACTTCCTGATCAGTTCCGGATGGCTTCACCGAAACCACTATCCCCTCTCCAAACTGAGCATGGCGCACCCGGTTGCCGGCCTTCAGCAGTGGCATTTCCATCAGAGGAAGAGGTTCCTCTCTTGCTGGCCGCTTTTCTTTAATCGGTATGGAGGCCTCACTGCCAAAAGAATTACCGCTACGAAAATAATTTGAAAAAGCCGAAGTTGTTCTTGGCTGTTTTACTTCTTGTTTCTCGTCGAACAATTCTTGCGGAATGTCAGCAATGAACCTGGACGGATCATTAACCTGGGTGTTTCCCATAAGCATTCTACGGTAAGCCCGGCATAGATAAACCCGTGTTTTGGCACGGGTGATGCCCACATAACAAAGGCGTCGCTCTTCTTCCATTTGAGCCGGGTCATCGATAGAGCGGTAGTGCGGCAGAACATTTTCTTCCATACCCACAATAAACACCACCGGAAATTCCAGCCCCTTGGCCTGATGCAGGGTGATAAGGTTTACGGAATCGGCCACCTCCCCGAGGGAATCGGTATCGGCAACCAGGGATACTGATTCCAGGAAGGCTGCCAGGCCTTCTTCCGGAGCAAGTTCATTGTACTGCTGGGCAACGCTTCTTAGTTCAAGCACGTTCTGCCAGCGATCTTCGCCCTCAGGCTGGCTTATTATGTAATTTTTATATTCGATACGGCTAATAAGACGGTCAAACAGCTCCAGCGTTCTAACCTCACCCGCCATTTTCTGTACTTCTATAACAAACTCAGCAAAAGCCTTGAGTATTTTTAACGATCGGAGCGAAAAATACTCAAGCAGTTCGGCCTCCTCAGCAGAGGGTATCATGCTCAAGGCTTCTGCTTCCTTCACACCTCTTGAAACAGCAAAATGCATCAGCTCTTCCAGAGTTTGGCGGCCTATACCTCTTGCGGGGACATTAATAACCCTGAGCAGGCTAACCGAGTCTGCCGGATTAAAAATCATCTTCAGATAAGCCAGTATATCCCTGATTTCGCGGCGTTCATAGAATTTTGTACCGGCTGCCAGCCTGTATGGTATTCCATAGCGTACAAACGCCTCTTCAAGCGCACGTGACTGGGCATTAGTGCGAAACAACACTGCAATATCACCAGCTTTAACTGCGTGGCTATCAGTTAGTTTGGATATCTCGTTTATGACCAGCCTGGCTTCTTCCTGCTGATCGTAGGCTTCTATGAGTTTAACCCTGGCGCCTTCTTCATTTTCAGTCCAGAGAGTCTTTTTCTTGCGGGCTTTGTTGGAGTCTATTACCGCCTGCGCAGCTCCGATAATATTGCGGGTAGAACGGTAATTTTGCTCAAGATATATGGTTGTGACATCCGGAAAGTCTTTTTCAAAGTTTAAAATGTTTCGTATATCTGCTGAACGCCATGAGTATATTGACTGATCCGGATCGCCCACAACGCAGATATTTCGATATTTTGCCGAAAGCATTTTTACCAATTCGTATTGGACCAAATTTGTATCCTGGAACTCATCAACCAGAATGTGGCGATATTTCTCCTGGTACCTCTTTAATATGGCTTCGTTAGCTGCCAGACCCTTTACGGTTTTCATCAGCAGGTCATCAAAATCAAGTGCATTATTGCGAGCAAGGCTTGAGCGGTAAATCTCATAAACCTTGACCACAACTTCATCAAAATGGCCTGTTACACGCTGTGAAAGCTCCTCTGGGGTTAAAAGCTCGCTCTTGGCTGCGCTGATAGCAGAAAGTATCGCTCCAGGCGTGTAGTTCTTTGGATCAAGCCCGGCCTGTTTAATGGCTGCCTTAACCAGTTTTAACTGGTCATCACCATCATAAATTGTAAAACCTGGATTGATTCCCAGCTCTTTTCCTTCCCGGCGTAAAATGCGTACACAAATAGCATGAAAGGTGCCAAGGGTTAGATCTTTTACTGCACTCCCTGCCAGCGCTTCCAGCCGCGAGCTCATTTCCCGGGCAGCTTTGTTGGTAAAAGTAACCGCCATGATATGATGCGGACGAACTCCAAGCACACCCACGAGATAGGCTATCCTGTGGGTGATAACTCTGGTTTTCCCGGATCCTGGCCCGGCAAGAATAAGCACAGGCCCATCGACGGTTTCAACTGCTTTTTTCTGGGGAGGGTTAAGGTTGGAGAGGAGATCGGTTTTTGTCATAGTATAATTATAACATTCTGAGAGCTTGAGTTCATTTCGTGAAATTTTATTTGGTTCTTAAGAAAAAGAACATGAAAAAACTTGTATCATAGTGCTTGCAGGTGCTATAATCTCACGACAATTAAAGAAGATTTCACCTGTTAAAGGTGCCCTTTAAACCAGTCCAGTGAGGCTGGTAAGGAAGTTAAGCAAAATACCTGATTAGTGGTGTTTAACCTCTTGCCAGCCGGTGAGAGGTTTTTTTATGACAACTAAAATAGTACTGACATCCGAAGACATCCGCCGCACCCTGGGGCGGATGTCCCACGAAATTATCGAACATAATCGGGATTTGGCCAACCTGGTAATGGTAGGGATGCGCACCCGCGGCGTTCCCATAGCCCACCGCCTAGCTGAAAACATCAAAAGGTACGAAGGTACCGCTATTCCGGTCGGAGTGCTGGACTTCAGTCTGTATCGGGATGACCTTGCCTCAAGAAACATTCAACCAGTCGTAAAAAGTACTTCGATTCCCGTAAGCATTGACGGCAAGGTTGTAATATTGGTAGACGACGTTCTCTACACCGGCCGCAGCGCTCGTTCGGCAATGGACGCACTGATCGATATGGGCAGGCCGAGCTCGATAAAACTTGCTGTTATGATAGACCGGGGCCATAGGGAACTGCCCATACGCGCAGACTATGTTGGTAAAAATATCCCCAGCTCCCGCAATGAAGATGTAAGAGTACAACTGATAGAAACAGACGGGGTAGATGAAGTATCCATCTACAATCCGGGAGGAGCTCAGGGAGAATGAGCAACATGGAAAAAGAACGGTCTGAATTGCTCACAGAAGAATCCGAACAGATCAACTGGACAAAAAAACACCTCTTGGATATAGATGACTTTTCCAAGGCAGAATTTGACCTGGTTCTCAAAACTGCCAGTGCCATGAAGGAAATACTCTCCCGCCCGATCAAAAAAGTCCCGGCGCTCAGGGGAAAAACAATAGCAACCCTTTTCTATGAGCCAAGCACCCGCACCAGGGGATCATTTGAACTAGCAGCCAAAAACTTAAGCGCGGATGTTATCAATCTAACTCCAGCCTCCAGCAGTATCGTAAAGGGGGAAAGCCTTATTGACACCCTTCACACCCTGCAGGCCATGGGTGTAAACGCTGTAGTGATACGCCATTCAATGGCAGGAGCTCCCTACCTGGCAGCAAAACATGCCCGCGCATCGATCATAAATGCCGGCGATGGATGGCACGCCCATCCTACCCAGGCATTGCTGGATATGTATACCGTATATGAGCAAAAGAAACGCCTCAAAGACCTCAAGGTAGTAATACTGGGCGACAGCCGCCACAGCCGTGTAGCCAGATCAAACATCCTGGGTTTTACCGGTGTAGGCGCAAAGGTTACTCTTTGCGGGCCGTTGACACTTCTACCCCCGAGTATAAATTACAAATACCATCCTTATCCCGGAATCGAAATTGAGCCCGATATCCAAAAAGCTCTAAACGGGGCTGACGTCGTCATGGTGCTCAGGCTGCAAAAGGAAAGGCAGCACTCGGGGTTAATGCCGGATATACGTGAATACAAAAACCACTATCAGCTAAACCGGCAAAGGTTTGCCCTTGCCAAACCGGATGCGATGCTGATGCACCCCGGGCCGGTTAACGAAAATGTGGAAATTGAACCAGAACTGATCCGCTGCCCCGCTTCGGTTATAGACCGGCAGGTTGCCAACGGTATAGCCGTCAGAATGGCGCTTCTGTATCTGGTAATCGGTGGTAAAAATGATGAAATCTAAACTCATTCTTAAAGATGGCCTTATAATCGATCCGGCAAGATCCATAGAGGTTCGGGGGGATGTGGTAATAGAGGGGGGTAAAATAATTGACAGCGGCCCTGGTGCCGCCGCTTCCCACAGTGAAAACGCAGACGTAGTTGAACTTAACGGCATGATAATTACTCCCGGTTTTATCGATATGCACTGCCACTTGCGAGAACCGGGGTTTGAGGATAAAGAAACCATAAAAACTGGCTCTCTGGCAGCAGCTGCTGGAGGATTTACCACCATTTGCGCTATGCCAAATACCCAGCCACCGGCAGACAGCGCATCAACTCTGAGCTTTATCGCCCAAACCTCAACCAGAGATTCCCTGGTGCGGGTACTTCCTATCGGTTGTGTTACTGCCGGCCGGGCAGGCAGGGAACTCGCACCTATGATAGAGCTTGCCGGGGCCGGAGCAGTTGGCTTCAGTGATGATGGCTCACCGGTTGGTGACGCGTGGATAATGCTAAGAGCGCTGGAGTATTCCAAACCGCTTGGGCTGCCCATTATCAACCACTGCGAGGATCTTTCCCTGGTGGCAAACGGGCAAATGAACGAAGGAAAAATATCTACGCTACTTGGTATCCCGGGAAACCCATCGATAAGCGAAGAAGTAATGATTGCTCGGGATACGATACTAGCTGAGTATACCGGAGCCTGGGTCCATATAGCCCATATTTCAACCGCGGGCGGGGTGGAGATTGTCAGGCAAGCCAAGCGCCGGGGTGTAAGGGTTACTGCCGAAGCTACGCCACATCACCTTTGTCTTACCGAATATGCAGTAATGGATTACGATTCTATGGCCAGGGTTAACCCGCCTCTTCGCACTCAGGCGGATATAGAAGCACTTATTGAAGGGCTTAATGACGGAACTATAGACATAATCGCCACCGACCATGCTCCCCATACCGCAGATGACAAAGCCCAGGAATTCGGGCTGGCTCTTCCCGGCATAAGCGGGTTTGAAACCGCCCTGGCAGTGCTGTTAAGCCTTGTCCATGCCGGAAAAATTAAAATGGCAGACCTTCTTTACAAGATGAGTGCTGGGCCGGCTGCAATGCTTTCCAGTACCGGGCTTAAGCTGGGCACGCTTGAAAAACGAGCGGTTGCAGATATTGCCATAATCGATCCTGACCATGAATGGACGGTTGATTCGAGCGTATTTCTTTCCAAGGGTAAAAACAGCCCCTTCCATGGCACCAGGCTCAAAGGCAAGGTTAAAGCGACTATTGCTGGTGGAAAATTTGTATTTAATGAAATTGGTAAAAATTAAACTTTTTAACAACCGGGGAAGTACACATGAAAAATAAAACACTGCTGGTGCTGGAGGATGGCACAACTTACGAGGGAACGGGTTTCGGCTCGAACCGGGACTCCATCGGTGAAGTGGTATTTAATACCAGTATGACCGGTTACCAGGAAATACTTACAGACCCGTCCTATGCCGGGCAAATCGTTATACCCACCTATCCGCTTATCGGCAATTATGGAGTCAACGAAGAAGATGTTGAATCCAGCCGCATCCAGCTGAGTGGACTGGTAGTTCGCGAATGCTGCAACCAACCGAGCCATTACCGGTGCACGGCTACTCTTGATGAATATCTCTCCTCCTATGAAGTTCCGGCAGTAGCCGGGCTTGATACCAGAGCTATCACCCGCAAGCTCCGCTCGAGCGGGGTGATGATGGGAATCATCACCTCCAGCCTGAATACTGACCAGGCTCTGGAAAAGCTAAAGTCTTCACCGCGGTACGAAGAGCAGGATTTTATCTCCAGAGTAAGTACCCTCCAGCCTTACAGCTGGCAGGGAAACCATACTAATGAGGAAGCGCTGCGCATCCTGGTTCTGGATTGCGGGATGAAATACTCAATCTTGAGAATCATGTCCGCCCTGGGCACAAATGTCAGCGTGATACCTCACAGCCTCAGCCCCCGCCAGATTCTAAGCCTCAAGCCGGACGGTTTAATCCTGTCCCCCGGTCCGGGCAACCCCGAGTTGCAAACAAGCATCGTTGATACCGTCCGGGAACTGGCAGATAAAGTCCCCATGATGGGTATTTGCCTGGGAAACCAGTTGATAGCCCGTGCTTTTGGTGCAAAAACCTACAAGATGAAGTTTGGCCACCGCGGCGGAAACCAGCCGGTGCTGGAACTGGAGAATGGACACGTGCATATCACCGCACAAAACCACGGTTTTGCCGTTGATCCTGATACTTTAAAGGACGGACTTGAGGTGAGTTTCATCAACGTAAACGATGGCACGGTTGAAGGGCTAAAACATAAAACCCTTCCCATATTTTCAATTCAATACCACTCTGAAGCTTCTCCCGGCCCGCTGGACAGCACTTACCTGTTCAAAAAATTTATAAGTATTATCCAAAAAAATGAAAGGCAAAATGCCTGAATACAAAAAGCTGAAAAACCCTGGCAGATTTAATAATGATTGTGTTTATATAATTTAGCAAAGGAAGCAAAACTAAATGCTTGAAAAACCGAAAAAAGTGTTGATACTGGGTTCCGGCCCGATAGTGATCGGCCAGGCGGCTGAGTTCGATTACGCTGGCACTCAAGCCTGCAAGGCGATGCGGGAAGAAGGCATTACCTCGGTGCTGATCAACTCCAATCCGGCAACCATCATGACCGATGAAGATATTGCTGACATAGTCTATATCGAGCCACTGACGGTTGAAATGATAACCAGAATCATCGAGCGTGAGCGCCCTGACGGGTTACTGCCTACACTTGGTGGACAAACCGGGCTCAATCTTGCCATGGAGCTTGCCGACCAGGGCGTTTTGGAAAAATACAACGTACGGGTACTGGGTACACCTATCAGCGCTATACGAAAAGGCGAAGACCGCGAACTGTTTAAAAAGATGCTTATGGATATCGGAGAACCGGTACCCCCTTCAGCAATCGTAACCGGTATCGAACAGGTTAGAAAAATAGTAGAGGAGATCGGTTTTCCGGTGGTCATCCGCCCGGCATATACACTGGGTGGAACCGGAGGGGGGTTTGCCGAGAACTGGGAAGAGCTGGATAGAGTTGCCCTGTCAGGCCTGGCAGCCAGCCCGATTCACCAGGTTTTGGTAGAAACCTCGGTAAAAGGCTGGAAGGAAATTGAATACGAGGTGATGCGGGACGCGGCCAACAACTGCATCTCTATCTGCAACATGGAAAACCTCGATCCGATGGGAGTCCACACCGGCGACAGCATAGTAGTAGCTCCCTCCCAGACACTTACCAACAAGGAACACCAGATGCTTCGTACTGCCAGCCTCAAGATCGTCCGTGCGCTCGGTGTTGAAGGTGGATGCAATATACAGATGGCGCTCGACCCAAAAAGCAGCCAGTATTATGTTATAGAGGTAAATCCGCGCCTCAGTCGTTCGTCCGCACTGGCAAGCAAGGCTACCGGCTACCCTATAGCCAGGGTTGCTGCAAAAATTGCGCTGGGCAAACGCCTGGATGAAATCCCCAATGCAGTCACCGGTAAAACCATGGCTTCCTTTGAGCCAACACTGGATTATATGGTAGTAAAAATACCTCGATGGCCATTTGATAAATTCGCCAGCGGAGATCGTATCATCGGCACCCAGATGAAGGCAACCGGAGAAGTGATGGCCATCGACAGAACATTCGAGGCTGCATTTCAAAAAGCAGTGCGCTGCCTTGAATTCGGCAAGAAAACCCTGCTCTGGGAGGATAACGAGTGGAAACAGGAGGAAGGGCTAGAAGCGTACCCACTCTATCCCAATGATTTACGCTTATGGGCGTTAATGGCAGCCATCCGCAGAAATCACAGCCTGGAAAGCATACATGAAGCCACTC
>JAQUQL010000036.1 GCA_028716145.1 Dehalococcoidales bacterium | reverse complement strand
GAGCTTGGAATGACTCCGGCGTCCAGGGCGAGATTACCAGTGAAACAGTCTACGCCAGAGGCTATTAGACCGCTGCCAAAAATAACAATAGAGGATCCTCGTTACCTACTGGAGGGGAAATGATTTTAATGGTGCCGAATGACGGCGGGGAAGCCTGGCCGACTCTCGGGCCGCAAGTCTGCCAATTTATCGAGCAGTATCTCGTGTTTGGTCCGGGTGACCTGAGAGGGCAGCCGGCAATTATAGACAACGAAAAACGGGCGCTCATCTACCGCATGTATGAGATATACCCACAAGGCCACCCGCAGGCCGGACGGCGCAGGTTTAAACGTGTTGGGTTGTCGCTAGCTAAAGGGCTGGCAAAAACGGAGCTCGCCGCGTGGATAGCCGCATGCGAGCTGCACCCGGACGCGCCAGTCAGGTGTATAGGCTGGGACAAACAGGGCAACCCCATTGGCGCTGGAGTAACAGACCCGTATATCCCAATGGTGGCCTACACCGAAGAGCAATCAGACGAGTTGTGTTATGGCACGCTCAAAGTTGTTTTAGAAGAAGGACAACTGGCAGATGATTTCGACATTGGGATCGAGAGAATAACAAGGCGCAGGGGCGATGGCAAGGCGGTCTCTCTTTCCACCTCCCCCAGTGCCAGAGACGGCGCAAGAACCACGCTGTTTATTGCGGACGAAACTCATTGGTGGACTTTACCCAGATTAAAACAAGCACACCAAACCATGATGGCTAACCTACCCAAAAGGAAAATGGCAGACGCGTGGGCATTGGAAGTCACCACAGCACCGGAACCAGGCACTGGCTCAGTGGCAGAAGCGACAATGGAATATGCACAAGCTGTAAACGAAGGCCGTATCAAAAACTCCAGATTGTTTTATTTTCACCGACAAGCTTCAGATGAACACGACCTGAGCACAGAAGAGGGAGCACGCGCAGCTGTGATTGAAGCTTCAGGGGAGGCTGCCTCATGGAGAGACATTGACGCAATCGTGGAGTCATGGAGAGATCCAACCACAGACCGCGCATTCTGGGAGCGGGTATATTGCAACCGGCTGGTAAAATCATCGAGAAAAGCCTTTGACTCAGAGAAATGGAAAAAGCTTGCCAACCCTGAATGCCCAGTGCAGCCCGGAGACCTGATAACCATCGGCTTTGATGGCGCTATATTTAATGACTCGACGGGCGCTGTTGCTACTCATATTGCAACAGGTTATCAATGGGTGCTGGGTGTTTGGGAGCAGCCGCTTAATGCAATCGACTGGAGAGTACCGGAAAACGAAGTCAACGAAGTTATAGATAACGCTTTTGAATCATACGATGTGTGGCGGATGTACATTGATCCCCCGTACTGGCAGGCATGGGTAGCGCAATGGTCGGCTACGTACGGTAAAGATAAAATAATTGAATGGTGGACAAACCGACGAAACCAAATGGCAGCTGCGCTGGAGGCCTACGATACCGCCATAAAAACCAGCGCAATCAGTCATGACGGCGATGAAACATTATCACGCCACGTAGCCAATGCTCACCGCCACAATCTACCCAACAGGAATGACCGCGGTGAGGCGTTATGGCTGATCAGAAAAGAGCGTTCAGACTCACCATTCAAAATAGATTTGTGCATGGCGTCAATATTATCATGGGAGGCAAGAACAGATGCAATCACCTCTGGAGCGCTAGAAGAGGACGACGCAGCTGGTATTACAATTTTATGAAGAAAATGGTAGAATATATTAGGAATATGCTGGATTTAAGAGATATACACGTCTATGGTGGCATTCTGCTTATCAGTATCGGCCTGTGGTTTGTTTACTGGCAATTATCGCTGGTTGTCACTGGAGTATTATTGATATATATTGCGTTGAGGAGGGCATAGGATGGGATTAATATCTAGCATGGAGACACGCTCACGGCTGGAGAACCCTGCCGTACCAATCACGTCCGAATCAGTACTACAATACCTCGGGTTAGAACCATCAGCAGCTGGCACACGGGTAAACACCACCGAGAAAGCATTGGGGTTAACCGCTTTCTGGGCAGGCGTTAGAATCATCTCTCAGACAATAGCCAGTCTGCCACTGGGGGCGTATGAGAGACTGGAGAAAGGCCGCCGCCCTGCACGTGAACATAGAATAAACCAGTTACTGGCAATCCGGCCTAACCGCCGTATGACCCCATTTACTTTTAAGGAGCTTAGGGCAGTTCATCTGCTCACCCACGGCAACTCTTACGCTGAAATAGACAGGGACGGAGCTGGCAGGATTATCGGATTGTGGCCGCTGTTACCGGACAGGACAGGGGTTGAGCTCGTTAACGGCGAAAAATGTTATTACACAGAAATTGGCGGCAAGAGAATCAGGCTAGAACCGGATAGAGTATTGCACGTTCCGGGCATGGGGTTTGACGGGTTGCGGGGTTACAGCGTGATACAGCTGCACCGCGAAAGTCTGGGGTTCGCCTCGGCAGCAAACGAATATGGCGCACGGTTTTTTGGCAACAACGCCCGCCCGTCAGGGTATTTGAGCCATCCTGGCAAACTCAGCCCGGACGCAAGGGAAAGACTAAGGGATGAGTGGGGACAGTATCACACTGGGCTTACTAACGCCCAGAGAACTGCTATTTTATCAGGTGGCCTAAAATGGGAATCAATCTCTATCCCACCCGAAGACGCTCAATTTTTACAAACCCGCGAAATGCAGATTGATGAAGTGGCTCGTATATTAAACATTAACCCGATACTACTGCAACATTACGGCAAAGCAACAACCTGGGGCTCAGGTATCGCTCAGTTCTTGATTGCCTTTGCTAAATTCACTATCACTCCATGGCTGGAACGTGACGAAGATGTATTTAATTATGATCTGTTTGAGCCAGAAGAACGCGGGAGGATGTACGTCAAGTACAATGTTAACGCATTACTGCGGGGCGACCCAGAAATGCAGGCCAGAATACTCGAAATTAAACGCCGCAACGGTGTGATTAATGCTGACGAGTGGCGCGAGCTGGACGAGGAAAACCCGCTGCCTGACGGCCTCGGCAGCCATTATATTCTGCCGCTTAACATGATGCCAATCCAAAATGTTGTTGAACAGCCGGCAAACGAGCCAACCCCACAACCTAGTAGCCGTCATACCAAGCCTGAAACTAGGTCTGTAAAAGCAAGAGACAGATATATTAATTCCCATAAACCATTATTTGAGGATGGAGCTAATAGGTTTGTAAGACGAGACGTGCAGAACGCCACCAGAGCCGTTGAAAAGGCGTTTAAAGAGGGCAAAGATCCAACCGCTGCTCTTAATCGCTGGATAGACGAGTTCTACCCGGGGCAACAGCGCGTCATCTATCAAACCATGTTGCCCATTGTTGCCGCACTGGCCGATGTAGTAGCGGCTGAAGCAGGCGCTGAGGCGAACATCACTCCCGATGGTTTGGAAGATTTTGCCGCACAGTACACCGAGACGCTTGCCATGCGTGAAATGTCGTCATCCGTTGGGCAGTTACGGAGTATTATTAAAGAGTCCGGAGAAGATGAAATGCAGGAGGCTTTACTTACTCGTGTTGGTGAGTGGGGTGAAAAGAGGCCTGGCAAAATTGCCCTGCGCGAGGTTGTGGCTGTTGCAACTGGCGCCGCTCGCTACGTGTACCAACAGGCAGGCGTCGATATGGTCTGGAGCGCTAATGCAGGAGCGTGTCCGATTTGCATGGAGATGGACGGGAGACGCGTAAGCAGTAAGGGGTATTTTTTAAATGCGGGAGACGGTTTGAGCGCGGAAGGAACCGCTCCACTAACAGTAGAATATAATATCGGCGGCCCGCCGTTGCACGAGGGTTGCATGTGTACAGTAGTACCAGGATAAAAAAGGAGGGTAAACATGGGCAAGGAATTACAGGGGTTACAGGTTAGGGCGTTTAACACGCAAATACGCTCAGAGGGCGACGAAGAGCAACGAGTAGCAGGGCTTGGAGTGGTATTCAACGAATGGGCGGAGATCTTCCCTGGCTTCCAAGAGAGGATCCTCCCGGGCTCGATAGAACCAGCCGGAGTGGTTAAGAGCTATTTCAACCACGACCCGTCACAAGTATTATCCACACTGGAAAGCAACCCACCTCTCGAGATTGTAGAAAGTGCGGACGGATTGAGTTATAACTCACCAATCCCTCCAACCTCCTACGGTAAAGACCTGTCTATTAATCTGCAAAGAGGAAACGTCAAGGGTTCAAGTTTTGCATTTTTTATACCTGAGGGGGGAGCCCGGATGTGGGAGGAAAACGGAACAATCTATAGGGAAGTCAAAAAGCTTTTATTGTACGAGCTGGGGCCGGTTACTGACCCTGCTTATATTAAAACCACAGCGCAAGTTAGAAGCGCTCAGGAGGCTCTGGAACAGTGGAGAGCAGAACAAGCCGATAAACCCCCAGTACAGCGTGAACTGCGTAAAAAACGCTTGCAATTATCGACACTTGACTAACCAAAATACAAAAGATATAATAAAAATAACAACTGAATAAGCGAACCGAGCCAAACCAGGAAGGGGCGGCACGGATAGCAAAAGTGCTTGCAGGAAGCGAGTGACTTGCTACAAGTGGTGAAAAGCCACAGTAGGAAAGTTCACTCGCTTTTTTTGTTAGCAAAAATAAATACGGAGGTTGCAAAAATGAATGCGACGGAATTAAGAAAGAAAAGGGCGAATCTGGTAGAACAGGCAAGGGGCATTTTGAATCAGGCCGACGCGGAGAAGCGGGAACTGACTGTTGATGAACAACACACATGGGACGATCTCCACGCCGAGGTCGATAAACTCAAGGCAAGCATTGACCGTATCGAACGGCAGGAACAGTTGGACGCAGAAATGCGCCAGTCAACAGGTCTCCTCGCCGGTGATAAGCAGTTCGGAGAGTCAAGGGGTAATAGCGAAATATCCCCTGAAGAGCGCATTAAGTTTGAGCGTGAGGCTTTCCGGTCATGGCTGGTAAACGGAACTGCAGGGCTCAACCCTGAACAGCGCAAATACATGGCAACCCGTATGTCAAGTGGAACTGAGACCCGCCAGCTTGCAGCCGGTTCAGACAGCGCCGGTGGGTACCTCGTAGCAGAGGAGCTGGTAAACAAAATCGAAACCGCTATGCTGCCCTATGATGGCATCCGCAAAACCCGCGCCACCATCATGCGCACCAACACCGGCAACGATATTAACATGCCCACCTCTAACGATACTGGCAACTCGGGCGAACTGCTTGGTGAAAACAGCGACGCCGCTGCAGCCGCAATGACGTTCGGCTCCAAAGTACTCAAGGCTTATACCTTCAGCTCCAAGATAATCAAAGCCAGCCTCCAGTTTTTGCAGGACTGCACCTATACCGACATGGAAAACTGGATAGCCAAAATGGCAGCTGAGAGAATTGGCCGCATAGAAGGCACCTACCACATCGAGGGAGACGGCTCAAACCAGCCTGAGGGGCTCGAGAATGTAGCCGCTGCTGGAGTAACCGCAGCTTCTGTAACCGCCATCACCTATGATGAGCTGATTGACCTCGAGCACAGCGTAAATGCAGCTTACCGTGTGAATGGCGAATTTCTGCTCTCCGACGGCGCCCTGAAAGGCATCAAGAAACTTAAAGATGGCGAAGGCCGCCCGCTATGGGTTCCTGGTGTAGCAACCAAAGAGCCGGACACCATACTCGGATACCGCTACGCTGTGGCCGCATCTATGCCAGCACCAGCAGCCAATGAAAAAACCGTTTACTTTGGAGATTTCTCAAAATTCGTACTCCGCGATGTAAACAACATGACCATGCTCCGGCTGGTTGAACGTGGTGCAGAATATCTGCAGGTATGGTTCCTGATGTTCCACCGCCATGACTCGATACTGCTCGACGCTGGAACCAACCCGATCAAATACTTGGCGCAGGCGGCTGGATAGTGCAGGTTAAAATGCTAACCTCGATCGCCGGGGAGAGATGGTCTGCTCTCCCCGGGCAGATCATAGAAATCGACAAAGCCACGGCCATACGGCTGATTAAAACCGGCCAGGCCGTCGAGGTCGCCATAAAACCAGAACCTGAAAACGCAGCCCGGCAAACAACCCGGGCGAAAAGGAGAAAGGCGCATGTATAAAAATCTTTTAAACGAAGTAAAAGTAGAACACATAAAAGCACATCAAACTGCCGGCACCGACGCGGTCGAATCCGACGGTATAGACATGGCTGGATTCGACGGAGTGATGTTTGTGACCACCTTCGGCACCGGCCATGCAACAACTAATTATGCCAAGGTGCAGTATGACAGCGAGGAAGCCTTTGGCGATAATCCAACCGACCTGGAAGGCACAAAACAGCTTGCATTAGTAGCAGCACCCACCATTTGTATTGACATCTTCCGCCCCAAACAGCGCTACCTGAGATTGCATTGCACACGCGGCACCAGCTCCACCCTCGAGAGTATTTATGCGATTAAATACAAAGCCCGAACCAAGGCAGTGGCAAAAGATACAGCTGTCGGCGGCAAAATTGTAATCAGCCCTGACGCAGGCACGGCATAGGAGGGATGACAGATGACACAACCAAAAGTATATAAACCAGCAGGACAGGACGGCGGAGATGAGATAGTTGTCGCCTCCGGCGGCAAGATAACCGTCGAATCCGGCGGGATAATCAACGTCAAAACCGGCGGGATAATAAAAGCCAACGGTACACAGGCGGCAGCCATCGCAGACATAAGCGAAACAGAAGCAGTATTTTCTGCGGCTGAACGCGGAAAGTTTAACGATATTCTTGCCGCCCTTCGCGGTGCAGGCATAATCGCTGCGTAATAAGGACAAAGCATGAACGTTTATAAAATAACTAAAACCGTAACCACCGATGCCGAGGGCGCAGCCGAAGTAGAAGTTGGCACATTTACCGGAAAACTGGTGAACGTGATCTACACGAAACCCACCACCGGAGGATACACAGACGGTGTCGACTTTGACCTCGTAACCGAAACCGGCATCGACGTTTGGGATGAGGATGACGTTAATGCCTCAAAAACCATAGCACCACAACAGGCGCTCCATAGCACCGCAGGCGCTGCCCTGTTATACGCGAGCGAAGGCACACCGGTCACCGGACCAATATACCTGGCAGGAGAAAAAATCATCATAACCATAGCTAACGGAGGCGCCACAAAAACCGGCCAATTCGACTTCATAGTCGTAGGGCCAACCGGATAGCAAAGGAAAACTGAATACACCTGCCCCAGCCTATGCGGGAAGCGGGATGAAAGCAAAAACCCAATTACGCACAATTGGCTGGGGCGGGAATAACTAACCCGCCCTTTAATTTTGGAGGATGAGATGGCTTTAACAGATGCCTACGCAACAGCCGCTGAATACCGAGGAGTAATAGACAAAACCGATACTAAAGACGACACTGAAATCCTGTCCGACCTGAAGGCAATCTCACGCTACCTCGAAGGCAAGCTTGGACGGTTTTTTAATAAAGATGCGTCAGCTGTGGCTCGAATCTACATGGCGCCATCTACTACCAGGACATTATGGGTTACTGACATGTCCGAGGCTCCCGTAACTGTCAAATTTGATTATGACGGCGATGGCGTGTATGAGACCGCCACAACCAATTATAAGTTATTGCCGTTTAACGCACCTGTTGAGCCGGAACCACAGCCATATACACGCATTTACTTTGACTCACATCTATCAAAAGGGCAAATGGTCGAGATTACTGCTAAATACGGCTGGCCAGCTGTGCCAGAGGCAATTAAAAAGGCAACAATACACCTGACGGCAATACTCCGGCTCGAAACTCCCAGAGCAACCAGAAGAATACAGGAGCTCGGGGAAACCATCGAGGCCAGCACTGACGCACAATCAATAATCAGGCAATTAACTGACAATTACCAGCTGGTAGGTTACAGATGAGTGAAGTAATTATAGGCATGGACGAACTGGAGGAGCGCCTTAACCGCTCAGGAATGACAACAGAGGGGTTAAAAGAAGTATTAGAGGAAGCTTCCAGTATCGCTGTTAAAACCGCTGTAATGGGCATAGATGGCGGCGCAGGCATAGCTGTAAGGTCGATATCAAGAGAGATAAACCCGATGTCGGCCAGAGTGTACAGCGCTATGCCAAAGGCAAGACAGGAATCAATTGAGCTTGGCCGTCCAGCCGGAACCCCTGTAGAGGAGATTATTGGCCAGATTGCGAGATGGCGGAAAGCAGTCGGCCACCCAGAGCCAGCCAGAGTTATTGCCGAGGGTATCAGGGAGAGGGGCGTAAAAGGACGGTTTTTTATGGCAGCTGCAAAACAAAAGGTAGAAGAAGACTTGCCTCGGCTGTTAAACAACATGGCAAAAAGTATTGAGGACAAATTCTAATGGATTTTTCAACTTTTAAAACAAATCTCGGAACCTTGGTTAAGGCCGTCAAAATAACCACACCGGCCACAGTCCAGATCAATCGGTTTTTCTGGGGCGCACCTACCCAAGCCGTAACTGATTTACCGGCTGTAATTGGGGCTCTGACCGAATCAGAAAGAACACTGGGGTTTGGCAGCCGTGAGCAGATGGTAAGAATTAACCTGCAGGTGATGGTGGCTAAGGCTTCTCCGGATAACACTAAAAATGCGGACATCGCTACAGCTCTCTGGTTTGCATTTAAGGACACGTTCGACAAAAGCGCCACAGTTAATGGCGCTGTAGCCTGGTCAACCCTGAGGGGCGGAGATCCAACTGTGCCGGTGATACTAACCCATGCAGGGCAAGCATACATCGGATTTAACTCATATCTGGATATACAGGATTATGAGGGTTTTGATTTTGGAGGGTCATAATGGGCAAATATGGCAGTGATGACGTTGGATTTTTACTGATAGACGGTTATGACCTGTTAGGGTCAAGCACCGAACTATCGGACAGTATCGAGGTAGCGACAGAAGAGTCACATGGCTTCAGCGAGGCTTGGGTAAAACAAGTCTCTACAGGGCTGATGACAGCCACCTTAACCCAAAGTGGTTATTTTGATGACGCTTCAGCCAATATGAACGCTGCTCTCTCTGGCAAATCCGGAGTTAGCCGCATAGTAAGTTACGGTTTGGCTGGTAATACGGCTGGCAAATCATGTGTTAACTGGTCAGGGGCGCTACAGACTAACTACAACCGTATCGCTACCCGTGGCGAGTTGCACAAGGCCAAAGTGGATTATCAGAGCAACGGGATAGTCGAGGAGGGCGTAATCATCCAACCGCATGCACAGTTAACCGCTGGCGGCAGTTCGGACGATGTTGACAATGGCTCAGGTACGGCAGCCGGAGCAACTCTCTATCTACAGGTAAGCGCAATAACCCTCGACGCCCTCGATACCGATTGTGTTATTACTGTCGAGGATAGTGATGACGGTGAGGCGTGGGCAACTCTGGCAACCTTTACTGCTGTAACCGATGCACCAACAGCAGAACGTAAGACTGTAGCCGGAGCTGTGAGCCGCTACGTAAGGGTAAGTAGGGCATTTACCGGCACCGGCACCACATCCACAATAAAAATAATGGTAGCAATAAAAAGAAATTAAAACAGGAGGCTGACAATGGCTAAATATGGTAGCGACAGTTTAAAAATCGAAATCAAGGATGGGGAAGGAGGCCTTGGGGAGCTGCAGGACATCTCGGCAGACGTGCTCGAGTTTAACGGCCTTGACATCTCAGCGGAAACTGAGGAATCACACGGCTTTGGCAAGAGCTGGGCTGAATATCTGGCCACTGGTTTGTACCGAGGTGCCGATATCACGCTAAAAGGTTTCTACGATGATACCACCAGCACCGGAACCGACGCCCTGCTAAACCGCAAAGGGGTAACCACTGAAATGGTAGTGACGTGGGGCGGCACTAAAACCAGCACCTTTGATGTGCTAATCAAAAACTACAAGCGACTGCCAGCACGCGGAGAACTTACCAAATACGAATGCACCATGGCAATCAGTGGCGAAGTGGTGGAGGCTTAGTATGGCGATAGTCACAGGACAAACATGGGAAGCTGAAATACCGCACGAACCCGGAGAGAAAATCACCTTCAGGCGCCTGAGCTGGAAAGAATGGGCTAAGGCTATCGAGGTGCGCCAGACAGCAGAACTCGAAAACCTGAGCCGGATTAGTGGCGACGTGCTGAACACCCTCAAAGATATACCGAGGGCTGAGAGTGTATCTATCGAAAGCAAATATGACAAGGGCGTGGTATTAAGGGCTGGAATTGTCAACTGGACATACGCTGGCAAGGTTAACCCAGAAAACATTGACGCACTAGACGAGGTGACAGCTGATTGGGCTTTTGAGCAGGTAGTAGCCACTCTTAAACCCAGAACGGACACTGAGCAAAAAAATGGCTAAAGCGGCACCACTTATGCCTTGACGGTAAGGGCGTGCCGCTCTGGGAGTGGGTAATCAGCCGCATATGCGAAGAGTTTAATTGTTTGCCCACCGAGGCAATGAGAGAAATGGAGGAAGCGCCGACCGGAATGATTAAAGATATCCTCGAGTTGCGGGAATACAGTAGGGCAAAACAGATTATAGATAATGCCCAAAAGGAAGAGGATATCCCTAACAACCCAGTAATAGACATGGTTTTTGAGATAGAAGCCACGCTTATCAAGGAGCGCAAAAAGAATGAGTAACGCTACGTTAGAAATATTACTTAAAGCAAGGGATGAAGCCACCTCCGTAATACAAGAATCAAGTAAAAAAATAGGCGGCGCAATGACAGCAATTGGCGGAGCAATCACAGGCGGCCTCGCATTATCAGTCAAATCCGCAGCAGAAGAAGAGGCAGGGGTAATCAGGCTCCAGCAGGCGCTTGCTAACGTAGGTGTTAGTTATGACGACGTCAAAGACAACCTCGAGGGGTACATAAATGCCACCCAGCAGTCCACATCAATCGGGGATGACAAACAGCGGGAAGCGCTGGCTGAGCTGGTAGCCATTACTGGGGATTATGACAAAGCACTGGAACTACTCCCACAAACGCTGGATTTAGCCATCGGTAAGAGCATGGACATGTTTGCAGCTGCTCAGGTGCTTGGCAGAGTATCCGAGGGCAACACCACGATATTGACCAGGTACGGAATTCAGTTGCAAGAAGGCGCAACGGCCACTGAAGCGCTTGGTTTGCTGCAAGAAAAATACGGAGGGCAAGCGGAGGCTTATGGTCAAACAATGGCCGGGCAATATGACCTGTTAAAAAACAACCTTGGTGATGTAATGGAGGCGATTGGCGGGACACTGCTACCTATGCTGACTGACTTATTCCAAAACCACATCCAGCCGGTAATTGAG
>JAQUQL010000035.1 GCA_028716145.1 Dehalococcoidales bacterium | reverse complement strand
ATTGCAATCCTGGGCGTCATCGCAGCGGTGGCAATACCAAATGTGTTAGGTTTTATGGACAAAGGAAAGACCGAGGCAGCTGCGGCTGAACAGCACAATCTACAAGTTGCTGTTTCTGCCTATATGTATGATATTGGCACCTTTACGTCTGTTACTGATGTCACCGGAGATGGAGGCATATTTTCCCCATACCTAATGAACGACCTTCAGTATAGTTGGAATGTTGATGGCAAAGATACTGATGACGACACTGATATCGGGAAGGTTACACCAGGCACTGGTAACCCACTAAGCTAATTTCTGCATCATCGAAAGCCCTTTAACCCCACCGGAATATTCCGGTGGGGTTTTTATTTCTCTTCCAGATTTTACACATCCACTAAATATAGTTTATAATATATACAATCTACTTGATAAACTATTAGAACAATATGCAAACCTCCAAAGATGAATTCCTGGATAAAATCAGCGCTGATTTGCTCACCGTTTCCCCACTGATACATCGTGGTATACGGCGCAAACTGGTGATGACGGCACTGGCCGGTGCAAACCTTCCCATAACACCGCTGCAGATAGAAATTATACGTCTGCTGTCTGAAGCCGGAGAACTGCCCATTACCAGAATAAGCGAGGGCTTAAACATCACAAAGGCGCAGATGACTCATCTGATCGATCGCCTCTGCGAAATGGAAATGGTGGAAAGGCGCACAGGAAGTAGCGACAGACGAATAATTAACATAGCGCTAACACAAAAGGGTAAAGAGCTTATCCGCTCCCACGACTCAAGGTTGCGGGCAGCCGCCAGGGAAACCCTTTCATGCCTGAGCGAAGAGGAGTTAGAAAAACTGTCTGAATCGCTGGAAAGCATACACAAGATTCTTGCCAAAACACTTTAAAGGTAAACAACAACTCATTTTATGAACCAGAAAAACGTATTCGATACCGATAAAATAGGCAGCCTGCTGTTGAAACTTACCGCCCCGGCTTTTATAGGCATGGTTGTCATCACGCTCTACAACGTGGTAGATACCATATTCATCGGGCATTATGTAGGCCACCTGGCCATTGCAGGGCTCTCGATTGTGTTTCCCATACAGATGTTTTCCATGGGCGTGGGGCAGATGATGGGGATGGGAGGGGCTTCTCTTATTTCCCGGTTCCACGGCAGAGGGCAAACAGGCGAAGCAGAAAAGGTGCTGGGCAATTCCATCACTGCAACCGTGGTCTTTTCTGCCATTATCATGGTTGTGGGGCTGAGCAATATTGACTATTTTCTGACTCTTATCGGCGCCTCGCCGGATGTTTTGCCCTATGCCAGGGATTATCTCCAGATAATACTTATCGGTATGTTTTTCCAGACATTTGCCATGACCATGAACTTCCTGATACGTTCGGAGGGGAACTCCCGCGTGCCCATGAAGGGCATGATGATAGGGGCGGTGGTAAACATAGCCCTGGATGCGGTATTTATCATACCGCTGGACATGGGAGTACAGGGAGCAGCCCTTGCTACCATCATCGCCCAGATAGTTTCGGTTGCCTATTTTGGCTATTACTACATTAGCGGTGCCAGCTATTTCAAGATCCTCATCCGGAACTTGAAGATCCAGTGGAAAGTACTATGGTCTATCATAACCATAGGTTTTGCCTCCCTCGCCCGCATGACCGCCAATAGCTTTACCGTTATCCTCATCAACATTGCCCTGGGCACCTATGGCGGAGACCTGGCCATTTCTGCCTACGGCATTGTCAACCGGATAGCCATGTTCGCCCTCATGCCGGGTATCGTGATAGGCCAGGGAATGCAACCCATCCTTGGCTACAACTACGGCGCCGGCCGGTATGACAGGGCATTAAAAGTAATAAAGCTTTCACTGATCTGGGCAAGTGCGTTTGGAATAGGTTCGTTTGTAGTGCTCTATTTTTTACCGGATCTGTTTATCCGGGTGTTTACCAGCGACGCTGGCGTGATAGAACTGGGAATCCATGCCGCCAAAAGAGTATTCTTTGTTATCTGGATCGTCGGGGCTATCATGGTAGGCTCAACTGCCTTTCAGGCGCTGGGCAAAGTATGGCAGTCGATAGTCTCTTCCATGGCAAGATCGGTGTTTTTCCTTATTCCGGCTATTTTGATACTGCCGCAGTTCTGGCACCTTGACGGGATATGGCTGGCTTTCCCGATAACCGATGTACTTACATTTGTGCTGACCATGGCCATGTTTGTACCTCAAGTTGTGATGCTTGTAAAAGCCAGAAAAAAACAGAGTGCTGAGGGAGAACACAGCCTTCCCGGCTAGCCCAAAAAAACACATCGGCCTGAAAGAATCCGGATTAGATTCTAATTAACAGATGCACTTTATGTTTTACACCCAAGTCGTGTTTGTGTTATAATCCATGCTGATTGTAAATAATAAAAGCGAAAAGTCTCAGGAGTAAAACTTGGATAGGAAAACCAAATCCAGCATCATTGAAGAGTACAAGCTGCACGAGGGCGATACCGGCTCTGCCGAAGTTCAGGTAGCTATACTCACCGCACGTATCAAGCAACTTACCCGCCATTTGACTGATAACAGGCATGATTTCCATACCAAGCGCAGGCTCTTCCAGCTTGTTGGCCAACGGCGCCGCCTACTTTCCTACCTTTACAGGGAAGATGCGGACCGCTACCAGCAGCTTATCCAGCGCCTGGGACTGCGCAAATAAAAACCAGGAGAAATCATGACTCCCCAAAGCTTTAAGACCACATTGAGTGGAAAAGAACTCATTGTTGAAATCGGGCGCGTGGCTCAGCAGGCAGAGGCAGCCGTTACACTGCGCTCTGGTGATACAGTTGTACTCACCACAGTCTGCGTAAGTCCGGAAGCACGCGAAGGGGTAGATTTTCTACCCCTTACTGTTAATTACGAAGAGCGTATGTACGCAGCCGGGAAGATTCCCGGAGGTTTCCTCCGGCGTGAAGGACGCCCTACCGATGAAGCCACCCTCGCCAGCCGCCTTACCGACCGGCCGATAAGACCACTTCTGCCCAAGGACTGGCGCAGGGAAATCCAGATAATCTCTACCGTGCTTTCCACCGATCAGGAAAATGATCCTAAAATTCTTTCCCTCATCGGCGCCTCTACTGTACTATGCCTTTCCCAGGTTCCTTTTGACGGGCCTGTCAGCGCAGTGCATGTGGGTTACTTTGGCGGTGAGTTCAAAGTAAACCCGACTCTGTCAGAACTGCAGGATGCAGAGCTTGACCTGGTTATTGCCTCTACCGGCAAAGCGGTTGCCATGATTGAAGCCGGAGCCAAAGAGGTTTCGGAAGCGGTATTTAACCAGGCCGTTAAACTGGGGCACGAAGCCAACCAGGCTATAATAACCCTCCAGGAAGAAATAACCGCCGCCTTTGGAAAACCAAAGGTCAGCATACCTGTGATCAATCCTTCGGACGAAGTTGTCCAGGCTGTTGAAACCATTCTGGGAAACCGGCTTACAGAAGCATTGGAACTGCCCCTCAAGGCAGACCGCATTGAAGCCATGGAAGCCCTCAAGCAGGAGATCCGCGACAGCCTTGAAGGTGAATACCCCAAAGGCGAGATCATGGCTGTTTTTGAAGCTAACCTTAAAAAAGTCGTCCGTTCTTCCATATTGGATAAAGGCCAGAGAGTCTCCGGGCGCGGGCTTAAAGAAATCCGCCCCTTAAGCGGCGAGGTCGGCCTTTTACCCCGCGTACATGGCTCCGGGCTTTTTAATCGTGGCGAAACACAGGTTCTCTCTATAGTGACCCTGGGTGCGATACGTCAGGAGCAAATGCTAGATGATATCGGCATAGTTGATACCAAACGCTTTATGCACCATTACAACTTCCCGCCGTTTTCTACCGGTGAAACCCGCCGTTCCGGTTCACCCGGTCGACGTGAGATCGGCCATGGTGCACTGGTTGAGAGAGCTCTTACAGCTGTAATGCCCCCGGATGCCGACTTCCCTTATACGATCAGGGTGGTATCTGAGGTTTTAAGTTCCAACGGCTCAACCTCCATGGCCAGCACCTGCGCCTCTACCCTGGCACTTATGGATGCCGGTATTCCCATAAAAGCCCCGGTTGCCGGGATATCCATCGGCCTGGTTACAGATGATACCGGCCGGTTTACCCTGCTTACCGATATAGAAGGCATGGAAGACCATCTGGGAGACATGGATTTTAAAGTTACCGGCACCGCGCAGGGAATAACTGCGGTACAGATGGACATGAAGATCAAGGGACTGAGCATGGAAATCGTCGAAGGTGCTATGGAACAGGCCAAAGAAGCCCGCATGGACATCCTTGAAGTTATGAAGCAGGCTCTGGCTGAAACCAGAAGCCAGGTCAGCCCTTACGCTCCCAGGATGCACAAAATAAAGATCAACCCCGAAAAGATCGGCACCGTTATCGGCCCGGGCGGAAAGATGATCCGCAGTATTATCGAGGCCAGCGGCGCCACAGTTGACATTGAAGATGATGGCTCGGTATTCGTAGGTGCAACCAATGAAGAATCGGCCAGTAAAGCCATCCAGATGATTACCGACCTTACCCGCGAAGTAGAGGTTGGCACCATCTATACCGGCAAAGTTACAAGGTTGATGAACTTTGGCGCATTTGTTGAAGTACTCCCCGGTAAGGAAGGGCTGGTTCATATAAGCGAACTTGCCGATTACCGGGTTGATAAAGTTGAAGATATAGTCAAGCCGGGCGATGAGATCACGGTCAAAGTCACCGACATTGATTCCCAGGGCAGGATCAACCTTTCCCGCCGCATTCTTTTACCGGGCGCCCAGGACAGGCCGGAAGGCCCGCCAAGGCCCCAGGGTGACCGGTTTAAGAATAACCGCTCTTCCGACCGTCCCAACCGCCCCGGCGGATTCAAACGCTAGGGAGAAAAAACGTGAGGAAAATAAGGGTCGCCATCCATGGTATTCGTGGCAGGATGGGGCAAACTGTTGTTGGCGCTGTTTCAGCCGAACAGGATATGGAGCTTGTTTGCGGTATCGATACAAGTCCAGGCAGCCTGCCAAGCCCCGGTGGCAAAGGAAATGTACCGGTATATGCTACCGCTCAGGAAGCAATTGGAAAGCACCATCCAGATGTAGTTGTTGACTTTTCCCTGGCTCCCGCACTTCTCCCCCTGGCCAGGGAAATTTTACCCCAAAAAGTACACCTTGTAAGTGGAACCACTGGCGCCAGCAGCCAGGTTTTAGATGAGATAACAAAACTCGCCAGCGAGCACAAAACCGGTGTGATATATGCAGCCAATTTTGCCATATCTTCTGTTATGATGATGCATCTTTCCCGGCTGGCTTCAAAATACTTCGACCATGCTGAAATTATTGAACTCCACCACGAAAAGAAAGCCGATGCTCCTTCCGGCACGGCGCTAAGCACTGCTGAAGGAATGGCCGCTCATCGCGGCAAGCCTTTTGCCTCCCCGGATGCCTCTCCGGGGGCACCTTCCCGCGGGTTAAACAAGGAAGGGATTGCCATACACAGCGTGCGCCTGCCCGGTATTCTTGCCCGACAGGAAGTGATTCTGGGAGCCCCGGGGCAAACTCTAACCATTACGTCAGATACCGTAAGTAGAGATTGTTATATGCCCGGTGTTATAATGGCGGTTCGCAGGGTTATGGCCTTCGAAGAAATGGTCATCGGCCTTGACAAACTATTAGGTTTACAGGAGGCAGCGTGCAAAACGGCGGAGATAAAAGATACAGAGTAGCCATACTCGGTGCAACCGGCCTGGTAGGCCAGCAGTTTATCAGCATACTCCAGGAACGAAAATTCCCCATTTCAGAACTCAAGCTGCTTGCTTCAGACCGGTCTGCAGGCGGTAAAATAAGCTTCAACGGCACTGAAATCACGGTCGAAGAAGCCACTGCCCATTCATTTGAGGGAATTGATATTGCACTTTTTTCTGCCGGTTCCGATGTTAGCCGCCACTTTGCACCTATTGCCGTAAAACAGGGTGCCGTGGTTGTAGATAACAGCGCCGCTTTCAGGATGGACCCGCGGGTTCCACTGGTAGTGCCCGAGATTAACCCGGAGGACATTGCCAAACATAATGGCATCATCGCCAACCCAAACTGCTCTACCATTCAAATGGTAGTTGCACTTTTTCCCTTGCACAAAGTAAACCCTATCAAAAGAATCATAGTCTCAACCTACCAGTCTGTTTCCGGTACCGGGAAAGCAGCTCTGACTGAACTGGAGGATCAATCCCGTCTGGCTCTGGAACAAAAAGAGATTATTCCTCATGTTTATCCTCATCAGATAGCTTTTAACATACTGCCGGAGATTGACGTATTCCTGGATAACGATTACACCAAAGAAGAATGGAAAATGGTGGAAGAGACCCGCAAAATTATGCACGCTCCAGACATAGCAATATCTGCAACTTGTGCAAGAGTGCCGGTTTTCTACAGCCATAGCGAGTCCGTGAACGTGGAATTTACCGAGCCCGTTTCACCTGACGGAGCACGGCGTATCCTTGCCGGTGCACCGGGAGTAAAAATCCTGGACGAACCAGGCGTAAGCCTGTATCCGCTACCGGCATCTGCTACCGGATCAGATAATGTTTACGTTGGCCGGATACGCCAGGATGTATCCACCACCAATGGGCTTGTAATGTGGGTTGTGGCAGATAACATCAGAAAAGGCGCTGCCCTAAACGCTGTACAGATCGCCGAAACCATGGTGAGAGAAGGATGGTTACAGCGAGACAAGGAGGAAGGCAGATGAAAGAACTGGGAAGGCTGATAACCGCCATGGTGACCCCCATGAAAGAAGATGGGTCAGTAGATTATGAACAGGCCAAACTGCTGGCAAACAAACTGGTCGATTCCGGATCGGACGGCGTAGTGGTGGTTGGCACTACCGGGGAATCTCCAACCCTTATCAGACCTGAAGAGCTGAAACTGTTTGCCGAGATTAAAAAAGCCATCGGAGACCGTGCTTCGGTTATCGCCGGAACCGGCTCAAATGCAACCGCCGAAGCCATGGAAGCTACACTGCAAGCAGAAGAAATAGGCGTAGATGCCTGCCTTCTGGTGGTTCCCTATTACAACAAGCCTTCTCAGGAGGGGCTTTACCAGCATTTCAAAACCATTGCTTCAGCAACCAAACTACCCTGCATACTTTACAACGTCCCTTCGCGCACAGTTGCCAGCCTTTCTGCTGAAACCACCATCCGGCTCAGCAAGATCGACAACATCATCGGCACTAAGGAAGCCAGTGGGAATTTCGAGGAAATTTCCAAAATTATACATGCCACAGGAGACGATTTTAAGGTATGGAGCGGGAATGATGGTGATACCCTTCCCCTGCTTTCTATCGGCGCTTACGGCGTGATTAGCGTCGTCTCACACCTGGCTGGCAAGCAGATGAGGGAGATGCTCGAAAGCTTTCTGGCAGGCAACACCGAAAGAGCAGCCGAAATACACAACAGCCTGATGCCGCTGTTTAAGAACATGTTTGTCACCGCCAACCCCTGCCCATTGAAATATGCTTTAAACCACCTTGGTTTCCACGTGGGCAAACCGCGCCTGCCACTGGTAGAGCCTGATGAAAAATCAGCTGCCATTATCAGGGAAGCCCTGGCAACCTCAGTTATAGACCTTCCCCTCCCCTAAAATATGGGGGAGACTTCTATGGTCTGCGCTCTTTCCGGGCCGATGCTTGCCAGGTTTACCGGGCACCCCATCAACTGCGATAACCGAGTAACATAATTCCTGGCTTCTTTGGGCAGATCTTCCCACTTGCGCACGCCGGTAGTATCGGCCTGCCATCCGGGTAATTCTTCATAAACGGGCTGGCATTTTTCAAGCTCACTGATACTGGATGGAAAGTAGCTTATCTCTTTTTCCCCGATACGATAAGCAACACAGACTTTCAGGCTGGGGAAATTATCGAATACATCCACCCTTGTGATGACAGCCCCTGTAAAACCATTGACGTGTGCACTGAAACGGGCCGCTACGCCATCGAACCACCCACATCTTCGCGGGCGGCCGGTAGTTGTGCCAAATTCCTGGGCTACTTCCCGAATACGGTCTCCCATTTCGTCATTTAATTCAGTAGGAAGCGGGCCAGAGCCAACACGGGTACAATAGGCTTTATAGATGCCAAGCACCCGGTCGATACGATTGGGAGCAACCCCGCTGCCCAGAGAGGCATTACCGGAAAGGGGCGAAGAAGAAGTTGCAAACGGGTAAGTACCAAAATCCGGGTCCAGCATAGCCCCCTGCGCACCTTCCAAAAGCACCAGTTCCTGCCTTTCCATAGCAGAAGAAATCAATTCAACTGAATCTTTGATAAAGGGCTTTAGCTTGTCCGCATAGCCGGCGTATTCAGCATACATCTCTTCACAATCCAAAGGAGGCGCGCCGTAGATCCTCTCCAGTATCACGTTCTTGTTTTCCAGCACAGTTTTAATGCGGTGCTTTAGACTCCGTTTATCCAGAAGATCTCCCACCCTGATACCCATCCTGGCAGTTTTATCGGTAAACGCAGGGCCGATCCCCCTTAATGTGGTCCCAATGGCTTTTTTCCCACGGGATTTTTCCTCCAACTCGTCAAGGAGGGTGTGGTAAGGCATTATTAGATGGGCTCTGTCACTGATAACCAGACGCCTGGTATCAACACCCTTTCCTGCCAGCATATCAAGCTCTGCGATAAGAGAACGCGGGTTAACCACCACTCCATTACCAATTACACAGGTTACATTAGGGTAAAAGATTCCGGAAGGGATCAAATGCAGTTTAAAAAGACCCATCGGATTGATTACTGTATGGCCGGCATTATCCCCACCGGCAAACCTCACAACCATGGAGGATTTCTCTGCCAGCATGTCAACGACCTTGCCTTTGCCTTCATCTCCCCACTGCGCTCCAATGATTGCTACTACCGGCATATCCTGCTCCTTGCAAACTGATACTTATTAATTTTCACACGCACACTCCTCCCCGGGTTAATAAAGATCCGGGGACTCATCTAATTTCCCCTGGTTTTAAACCAAACCAGGGTAAGCCGTTGAACAGTAGTTATTATACTAAAGAAGGCAACTATTGCTAAAGCAATAATCACCTGATTGATGATTATACCCAGCCCAAGCACGATTACTCTTTCAGAGCGGGTAAATAGCCCGTCTTTGAGCTCCAGGCCGATTCCCTCCGCTCGGGAACGTATATAGCTTACCAGGAAAGAAAAAAGCATTACCACTGCTGCCAGGGTGACACCCAGCAAGCTTTCATGTGAAGCCATCAAATACGCCAGGGCGATTAAAACCGCCCCTTCGCTGGCGCGGTCCAGCGTGGAATCAAGAACTGCACCAAATCTGCTTGTTTTTCCAGTATGCCGTGCCAGTGCGCCATCAAACATATCACAGGCAGCGCCGGCAAGTATCACCAGACCACCAGCGATGTTAAAACCTGCACCGGCCAGGGCAGCGCCAGAAAGGACTACGATAAAACCAAACCAGGTGAGCATATCCGGGGTGATGCCGGTTTTGGCTATCAGCTTGACTACCGGCCCGGCAATAGCACTGGCCAGTTTCCTGCGAAATTTTTCCAGCTTCGGCTGGGTATTTGAAGGCAATATATACTCCTGTCTCAGCTTTCGCTGTTGCTTTTTTGATTATCCGGTTGAGGCCGGCACCGTGAAATCGTCTCCTGGTAAAATTGAAGGACGCGCCGGGCAATTATCTTCCAGTCATACCGGGCTGCCGTAGTTATGCCGTTACTGCCCATCTGGTGGCGCAGGTTATCATCATCAATAAGTTTCTGAAGTGCTGCGGCAAGACTTTGAGAGTTTTTAGGCGGAACCAGAATCCCTTCCTGACCATCAGTCACCACATGCCGGTAACCCTCGATTCGGGAAGCCACGATCGGTTTTCCAAGCGCCATGGCTTCCAGCAGTACTATTCCAAAGCTTTCCCCTCCGGTAGCCGGACTGCAGTAAATATCGGCAGTCTGATAGTACATCGGGAGCTCATCATAGGTTACACGCCCTACAAAAACCACATCTTCTATACCACGCTTCCTGACCGTTCTTTCATAACTGCGCCTGAGAACTTTTCCAGGCCCAACTACAATCAAGCGAACATTGTCATTCTTCTTCCTGATCATCTCAAATGCTTTTATCAGATAATCCAGCCCCTTGCGCCGTTCCATACGGCCTACGAACAGAATATTTATTTTTCCGTCTTTAAAACGCTTGATCGGGGGAACCTTTGGATTGAAATGATCAAGATCGATGCCATTGGGAATAATAGTATATTTTCCGGGCACGTGTTTCCCGGCATACTCGTGTGCCGGTTTAGAAACAGCGATATGCCCGTTCAGCCGGCGATTGCGGCGACGCATAATATAATAAAACAGGGGCCAGCTGATATAGTAACCCGGCCTTCCCCCAAATGCGTGGAAAGTGCCCACGATTACTGTATCAGAAAAACGAAGAGTAGCTGTGCACAGCATGGGGATAAAAGGTTCATGCAAGTGAATGATATCGAATTTTTCCCTTGCCAGAGCTGCTTTAATATCTTTGGACAGCCTGAGAGAAAGGCTTATGCGTGCTATAGAACCGCTTGCCGGAACTGATCTAGGCCGGCCAATCTGTATGAACCGGCCATCAATCTGAGGATGAACGTTGGCTTCCGATGCGGGGGCAATTATCCTTACATCATGCCCCATAGAGCAAAACTGCTTGTCCAGCGCAAGGATATGATTAACCACGCCCCCCGGGTGGGCAAAATCATAAGGCGATACCAGAGCGATTTTCATTTGCCTGCTGCCAGCCTTAAGCCTCTTTTATATAGAAGCTTATTGTTTAGGCTGTTTTTCTTCGGCAACTGCTTTCTCTGCCGGTTCAGGGCAGGACTTGGTATCTGTGATAAAATCTTCAACCATGCGGTGAGCACTGTCATCGGTGTGCTGTACCGGTGGTGACTTCATAAAGTATGCAGACGGGGCTTCAACCGCACCTTTAATACCACGGTCCAGCGCCAGTTTAGCACAACGGATGGCATCTATCACTACGCCGGCAGAATTGGGGCTATCCCACACTTCCAGCTTGGTTTCAAGATTAAGCGGAACATCTCCAAAAGTACGCCCTTCCATTCGAATATGACAGAATTTGCGGTCCTCAAGCCACGGGACATAGTCGCTCGGGCCAACATGTACACAACTTGGGTCGAGCTTGTAATCCAGCTGTGAAGTAACAGCGCCGGTTTTAGAGATTTTCTTGGATTCCAGTCTTTCCCTTTCCAGCATGTTCATAAAATCGGTATTGCCGCCGAAATTGAGCTGATAAGTTCTCTCCAGGCGGACGCCCCGATCAGCAAACAAACGGGTGAGAACGCGATGGACGATAGTTGCACCAACCTGTGATTTGATGTCGTCCCCGATCACCGGTAGGCCCTTGGCGGCAAACCTTTGTTGCCAATATTTTTCCCTGGCTATGAACACCGGTATACAGTTGATCAAAGCGCAACCGGCTTCCAGGATCTGCTCAACGTACCATTTGG
>JAQUQL010000034.1 GCA_028716145.1 Dehalococcoidales bacterium | reverse complement strand
AAAAGAAGGGTTGCCGAGAAAACCTATTTTGTGGCAATGCACATCTGGTAAATCAGGAGAATCAACTTTCAGGTGGGTACCGGTAACATCTCGCCAGCTGGAGGAGATAGAACCTTTAATATTTGCCCTGATATTCTTTTCAAGCTGTCGAAAACGAGGAGAAGTTCGTTTTAAGGAGGGTGATAATGTTTTTTACGGAATGGCTCCGCCGCCATATGCTACCGGCACTATGACCAGGGTGCTGCCTCATGAGATATTCAACTTTCTCCCACCGGTGGAACTTTCTGAAACCGTCAGTTTTGAAGAACGAACCAAGCTTGGTTTTAAGATGGCACTTGAAAAAGGGCTTGATCTTTGTTTTGCCATGTCAAGTGTTGCAGTTGCTATAGGTAACCGGTTCAACGGCAATAACGATTCTTCATCTTTTGACTTGCGCGCAATGATAATGAAACCGGGCATGGCAGCGAGATTGATTAAAGGTCTGGTAAAAAGCAAGATAAATAAGCGCAAGCTTTTACCACGAGATATTTTTAAACTAAAAGGGATGATAACCTTCGGGCTCGATGGAGTGATATATCGGGAAAAAATCAGAGAGATGTGGGGGCGATATCCTTTGGACTTCCATGGATGCACAGAGGCGGTTGTGATTGCTACCCAAACCTGGGATTATGAAGGTATGACCTTTATCCCTAACCTTAATTTCTTTGAGTTTATTACAGAAGAAGACAGCTTGAAGTCATACCAGGATGAGAGTTTTGTGCCGCCTACTTACCTCATTGATGAGATAAAGCCCGGCAACTATGAACTGGTTATCACCAGTTTTCATGGAGGGCCGTTTGCGCGCTATCGGTTGGGGCATCTTGTAAAAATACATTCTCTTCGCAACGAAAAACTGGGCATCGATATACCGCAAATGTCATTTATTGGACGGGTGGATGACCAAATAGATATAGCTGGTTTTACTCGGCTTAGTGAGAAAGTTATCTGGCAGGCGATTGAGAGATCCGGCGTAGCTTACAGTGGCTGGACTGCACGCAAGGAAGTTGCCGACTCCCCGGTGTTAAACATATACATCGAGCTCAAGGGCGAGAAAGACTTTGAAGAAAGGGAAGTTGCGTCCAGAATTCATAGGGAATTAAAAAAACTGGATGTGCCCTATTCAGAGCTTGAGTCGTTTACTGGGCTTAATCCTCTCGCGGTTACCATTTTGCCCGAGGGAGCGCTTGCTGCTTATAAACAATACCAGATCGCCAGCGGAGCTGATATATCCCAGTTAAAACCCCCTCATCTAAATCCTTCCGATGAAACCATATACATACTCCAGAACCCCCAGACAGCCGCCAGCAGGATAACTGTTTCTGTTTAAAACATTTTTAGCGCGAGCAAATATCAGGGCAGAGATGAATACTCTGCCCTGATATTTTAAATTTGTATTTATTGGAAAAAGTTGTTGACAGTGCCCACTGGCACGGCCATAATGTGTTAAATTATAAACTGGGTTTGAATATCACCTCGATTGACGATTTATGGAAGTTAGCATTTGAATATTTGGACTATTATTCCACTGGGTACGTGCATAGCCTACGCGCTTGTTTTTGCGCTGGCTATACAAAAAATTGAAAAACGGGTAAACCGGGCTTTCGTTTATTATCTCGGTCTGGCAGCGTACTGGAGCTTTAACTCCTTCATGCTCAGGATGCAAACTGTTCCCGAACATGCTCTTTTCTGGAATCGTCTTCTGGCTGTAGCCCTTATCGCGGCTCTCGTTGCTTATTTCCACTTTGTTAGGCTATACACTGGCCGTTCTGCCGGAAAGGGAGTGACTTACGGGTACATAACCGTCATCGGGCTCAGTTTTGTTTCGGTTTTTACTGACTGGGTGATTGAATCATCCTATGTAATAGATGGGATCATCTACCATAATCTGGGACCGGCAATTTATGTTATCGGGGCTCTAAGCCTTTTATATGCACTTTCAGTGCTTTACATGCTTGGGAACAAGTATCGCGAGTCGAGTGATCCCGTTGAGCGCAATCGTACAGCTTACCTTCTGGCAGGCTGGTCGATAATGGCTCCCCTGGCCTATACAAATCTGGCACCTGCTCTTAAAGGACTGCCACTCGATCATATAGGCAGTTTTATAAATGTTGCCATTATCGCCTATGCCATAACCCGATACGACCTCCTCGACATTCGTCTAATAGCCAGAAGGGGTTTAAGCTGGTTTATCATGGCGCTTATGCTTGCCGGCATTTATGCCGGCTTTGTGTTTGGAGCTACCTATTTGGTGCCCGATATTTCCCAGGTCTTTGTTTATGTGGCTGCTACAGTTGTAATCGTCCTTTTAGCTGTGATTACCAAACCCGTAAGAAACAGGGTGGAAGTAACCATTGACCGGCTATTTTACCGCCATACTTATGATTACCGATGCTTGCTGGCCGACTTTTGCCGGAATATGGGAGGGAATTTAAACCTAACTGAACTCGCCAATGAGCTGCTGCCGATGTTGAGCAACGCGATCAATGTCTCACACAGTTTTCTACTGCTCAGGGATGCTGAAAATGGAAGCTTTCGTACTCAATACTGGTATTCCAAGCAAGGTTGTAAGAACGAAAATTCCGTTATAGTATTTGATCCTGATTCTCCTGTCCTCAATTGGCTTGACCAGTATAATAGTCACCTGACCATAGAGAAGATAGATAAATTACCGCAATTTAAAGCTTTATGGGAGGATGAGAGGGAAAAGCTTGATGAGATGAAGATAGAGATGCTTTTCCCGATCAAAAGCCGGGAAAGGCTGATAGCAGTCCTTGCGCTGGGAGCTAAAAACAAAGGGCGGAAATATCTCACCGAGGATATTTCGATGGTGTATGGAATCACCGGCGAGGCCGGAACAATCATTGAAAACGCTCAACTATATGCTTTTGCAATGGTTAAAGCAAATACTGATGATCTTACCGGATTGTACAATCACCGGCACTTTCATGAAAGGATCGAAGAAGAAATTGCCAGAGGCTCACGGTTCGGCAGCGTGTTTTCCATGATAATGGCTGATATTGATCTGTTCAAGGTCTACAACGATATTTATGGCCACCTTGCCGGTGATCAGGTTTTAAGAAAAGTCGGTAAATACATTGAGTCTTCTGTAAGGGCTACTGATCTGGCTTTTCGTTACGGGGGTGAGGAATTTGCCATTATTCTACCAGAAGCTTCGGTGCAGGAAGCTTATCAAGTAGCCGAGCGGATACGAAAGACTATTGAATCCAAAACCAGTATACGTGCAATGCCCATTACGGTCAGTCTTGGTATTGCCAGCTGGCCTGGTGACGGGGTAATGAGGGAAGAAATAATCAGGGCGGCTGATGCGGCGCTTTATCATGCCAAAAACAGTGGCAGAAACCGCACCAGTTTATCGGTGAACTGCAAGATGCCGGGGGACACCACTTCTGCAACTGGTATACAAAACCAGTCGCGCTCGATCAGCATCATTTACGCACTGGCAGCCACAGTTGATGCAAAAGACAGTTATACGTATGGACACTCCAGAAAGGTTAGCGAGTACGCAGTAAGCCTGGCTGAGGATTTGAAGCTGAGCGAACAACAGATAAATACCATAAGAGCTGCCGGTTTATTGCATGACATTGGCAAGATAGGCATTCCCGACTCAATTTTGAATAAAGAGGGTCCATTAACGCTGGCTGAATGGGGCCCGATTAAAACCCACCCGGAAATCGGAGTAGAAATACTGCGGCATGTAATCGAATTGTCAGATTGCCTTCCCTTGATATTACATCACCATGAAAGGATTGACGGGAAAGGTTATCCGGCTGGTTTAACCGGTGAGAGTATCCCGCTTGGTGCTCGTATTCTTGCCATTGCAGACGCTTACGATGCAATGACAACTCCCAGACCATATCGGCACCGTATGAGTAGCGATGAAGCCCTGCATGAACTGGAAAATAATCGCGCCTCACAGTTTGATGGGGATTTGGTAGAGAAGTTTTGCCGGATAATTAGAACCGTTCAGCAGGAACATCTAGCAATATAGGGGTTTCCAGCCTAGTATTGGTTTGAGGGTGGCCTGCGATAGTACCAGCTGGGAGAGGCAGCTTTAGCCCGTGTAAAGGATAGGAAGCCCTCTATAAGCATGGAACTTTCATCGCCTGCATAATGAACGCAATAAATGTCGCGATGAATTTCGATCCCTTTTATATTAATTTTTATGATATTTCCCAGGCCAAGACTTCTTTTCGCTCCGATGCTGGAAACGAAGGCGATGCCATTTCCGGTTTCCACAGCTGATACTACCGCCTCTGTATTGGAGAGTACGAGGCGGATTTTCATTTGTGCCAGGTTAAAACTTTTCTGTGCGAGCGCACGCTCAAGACTTTGGCGGGTTCCCGAGGTTGGTTCGCGGCAGATAAAAGAGTAATCTGCAATATCATTCAGATTGACCTGGCTTTTACTGGCAAGCGGGTGAGACGGGGAGGCGACAAGCACAATATCATCGGAAGCTAGTTTGAAACTGGAAAGTCCGTCTTTTTCTGGTGGGGTCGATCCACAAAAGCCCAACTTGTAATCGCCATATTTCACACCGTCAATGACCATGGCTGAATCCATGATGTCCACGCGAGCGGTCGTTTCAGGATGTGTGGACATGAATTCTCCAAGAAGAAGTGGAACCAGGAATTCTCCAGGGATAGTGCTGGCGGCAATCTTGAGTTCACCAGTGATATCATTTCTCAGTCTGTCAAGCGAAGATGTCAGGCGGACATGTTCTTCATTTACTGTCCGGGCGAAATCCAATACGATGCGGCCGGCATCGGTAAGTTTCAGTTTTTTTTGAGCACGGTCTATTAATGTAGTGCCCAGGTCTGATTCCAGCTTTTGTATCTGAAAAGATACTGCAGGCTGGCTGATTGAAAGTAATTTGGCTACAGCAGAAAAACTTCCCAAACGAACCAGTTCCCGGAAAGTGATCAGATAATCAAGATTCATTACCCCTCCACGGCAATTATAAAAAAGTCTTATATCTTTGCCAGGTATTATTGTATGACACGTATAATAATTCCACAAGTATTTAGACCATTTTCTCAGGGGTTTTACCGGATTAAAATAGTCACCCCGGGTTTCAAAGGGTATGAAATAACGGAGAAGTGCAGACAATTATAATTATTGATTCATACCAGGCCAGTTGACTGACAAGGCATATATCAAATACAATATAACGCATATAACAGCTAACAGAGCAACCAAAACCTTATTGCACCAGTTCTCAAAAACCGCTATAAACTCGTGAGGTGGCCGATGAAAAAGGTGATTTCCCCGATATTGGCGATAATGCTTGGTGCCGGACTTATATCAGGATTGGCAGGATGCAGCTCATCACAAACTGTAACGCTTAATATCTCGGCAGCAGCCAGCGTGACAGACGTTCTGAAAGAAATAAACAAGATGTACCAGGATGCAAATCCTGGTATAAAAATTCAGGCAAATTTTGCTTCTTCAGGTACTTTGCAAACTCAAATCGAAAACGGGGCTCGGGTTGATTTGTTTATTTCTGCTGCCTCAAAACAGATGGATATCCTCGAAAACAAAGACCTTATCCTGGAAGATACACGAAGAGATTTACTAAACAACCGGGTGGTTGTGATAATTTTGAATGAAAGTGATCTTGAAATTAATAACTTTTCAGACCTTGCCAATAACCAGATTAAAAATATTGCAATGGGAGACCCTGAATTTGTTCCGGCTGGTACTTATGGGAAGAATGCACTCGATTTTCTGGGAATTTATGAACAAGTTCAACCTAAATTAATACTTGGTAGTGATGTTTGGCAAGTGCTGAGCTATGTAGAAAACGGTAATGTAGATGCCGGTATCTTGTATTCGACTGATGCCAATGTATCCAGTAAGGTAATAATTGCTGCTGATGCCCCCGATCAAATCAACAGCCAAATCGTTTATCCCTTGGCTGTTATTAAAACCAGCCAGCACATTAACGAGGCTCAGGCTTACATTGATTTCCTGTTTGGGGATGATGCAAAAAATGTCTTTGAACAATATGGATTTAAGGTAATCGGTTAGCGGAAAATCATATTATATCTATGACTGAATCGTTTATGGCGCCACTGCTGATTTCTTTGAAGACGGTATTGGCCACAACCGTTATTACCTTTTTCCTTGGAATTTCAGCTGCTCGCTGGATGGCCAGATATACCGGAAAATTTCGCAATTTTATAGATGGGTTGTTTATCCTGCCAGTTGTACTTCCGCCAACTGTGGTTGGTTTTGGCCTGCTGGTGCTATTTGGAAAAAACGGGCCGCTAGGTGCGTTATTAAATGTATTTAATACTTCCATCGTCTTTTCCTGGCCGGCTACTGTAGTTGCTGCCGTGATAATGTCATTCCCCCTAATGTATATGACCAGCCGGGGAGGTTTCGAACAGGTAGACATAAACATTGAAAACGCAGCTCGAACCCTTGGTGCCAGTGAGTGGAGAATATTCTGGACAGTCACTATGCCTTTGGCCTGGCCGGCAATCGTGTCGGGGACTATTCTGGCATTCGCGCGAGCACTTGGGGAATTTGGAGCTACATTAATGCTTGCAGGCAATATTCCAGGCAAAACAGCCACCATTCCGGTAGCAATATATTTCAACATACAGGCTGGTCATATGGATCAGGCGTTGAGCCTGGTGCTAATTGTTCTGGTTATATCTTTTGCTTCGCTTACAGCCCTGGCTTACTGGAAAGGTAAAACAAAAAGAACAACGATTATCGCACCGGAAACTCTGTGACTGATGAAAACAGTGCGGAGATTTGAGCTGACCCGATGCTAGAAGTAGAAATAAAGAAGGCCGTTGGTAATTTTTACCTGGATTTGAAATTATCCGTTAACCGGGAAATACTTTCAATTCTGGGCCCATCTGGTTCAGGGAAAACCATGACTCTTCTCTGTATTGCCGGGCTGATGCGACCTGATACAGGCTATATTAAGTTAAATGGCAAAGTTCTCTATGACTCAAAGGAAAAAATATTTCTCTCTGCCCGGCAAAGAAATATCGGTTTTGTATTTCAAAACTTTGCACTGTTTCCGCACCTTACCGTAAATGAAAACATCGCTTATGGCATCAAAGATCAACCAAAAGATATAGTCACCAGTAAAGTTCAGGAGCTACTAAAGTTAATGCATATACCGAGTCTTGGGAGCCGTTATCCCAGAGAAATATCTTCCGGCCAGCAACAGCGTGTAGCGCTTGCCAGAGCAATCGCCCCATCTCCTGATGCCCTTCTTCTGGATGAGCCCTTTTCTGCCTTGGATACTCCTCAGCGTGAAAGGCTTGAATATGAACTGGTTGGGATTCAGGAACTCTACAATAAGGACTTCCTGTTCGTTACACACGACCTTACACAAGGGTATAAACTCAGCACCCGGCTGGCGGTTTTCGATGCTGGCCGTATAGCACAGTGTGATTACAAGAAAAACGTGGTAAACCGTCCTTTAAGCCAGGCCGTAGCCAAACTAACCGGCATTAAGAATCTGATGGAAGGGTACATCACCAATATCGAAGGCAACAATATCCATGTTCTGGTTCCCGAGCTTGATAAACCCCTTCACATATTCAGCGCCAATAGCGGCCACTTCACCGTTAGTGACCAGGTAACCATAGGTATCCGCCCTGAATATGTACAAATTGCAGAAAATGAAGGTGAAAATACAATTTGCTGCGATGCTCGACAGCTGATAGACGGAGTTTCCTGTGTTCGTGGGCGGTTTAACGCTGCATCTGATACAGAGAGAAAATATAACTTTGAGGTTGATCTTCAGGGACAAGTAAAAAACCAGCCTGCCGAAGGATGCATGTGTATGTTGTACTTTCCGCCGGAGAAGCTGGTTGTATTTAATCGCTGAGCCAGTTATCCGGATTCCAGAGAATCCAGACAGATCGCCATTTTTTCTTTAAGGTGTTTGTAGTAGCTGATGGCTTTAAACCCCTCTTCAGTTACCTGGGCATATCCACCGCCAGGACCGCCTTTTACTTTAAGTACCAGGGGTGATGGAGCAAGGCGGTTCATTGAGTTGATCCAGAGCCAGGCATTGCGATAACCCAGCCCCATTGAACGAGCAGCAGCGGAAATCGAACCGAGCTTATCAATGTTTTCAAGTAACATTATTCTGCCACCGCCCAGATATAACTCACCATCTTTTTCGACCCAAATACTTGCCTGTACTATGTAATCGGATTGAGGTTTGTGGCTTACGGGTGAAGTTTTTCGGTTAGTTTTTCGGCTTTTTATAATACCCATTAGTTTGGTGGCACCTCACCGGTTATATTACAAGGGGAATATGGAGTTGTCAATCGTATATGTTAATCAAAACTAAACACGGAAACTACTGGAAGGTTGAAGCGTTTTCTGACGGATATTACAAAATGATAAAGGAACATAAAACATTTGAATTGAAGCAACTATGTAAGATAAAATTGCAGGGCTTATGAAAAATATTGACAAACTTTGTATTAACACCCTTCGTTTCCTTTCCATTGATATGGTAGAAAAGGCAAAATCGGGCCATCCTGGCGCTCCTATGGGTATGGCGCCGGTTGCTTATACCCTGTGGCAAAAGCATCTCAAGTGTGATCCATCTGATCCTGCCTGGCTGGACAGGGATCGTTTTGTGCTGTCTGCCGGGCATGCGTCCGCCCTTTTGTATTCGCTGTTAAATGTATACGGATACAACATGCCGATTGAAGAACTGAAACGGTTCCGTCAATTGGGGAGCAAAACTCCCGGTCACCCCGAGCGGGATATAGAAGCGGGAATTGAAACCACTACCGGGCCACTGGGGCAGGGTTTTGCCAATGCGGTCGGGATGGCTATAGCCGAACGTTGGCTGGCCAGTCGGTATAATCGTCCGGGTTATCAAATAATCGATCACTTTACATATGTTTTGGCGTCTGATGGCGATATGATGGAAGGGGTAGCATCTGAGGCGGCATCAATGGCCGGTGCTATGGGTTTGGACAAGCTGATATGCATTTATGATGATAATGATATTAGCATCGAAGGTTCAACTGATATTACTTTTACCGAGGATGTTGGAGCAAGGTTCAAAGCTTACGGGTGGCAAGTTATTGGCCCCGTGGATGGAAATGATTTACTTTCGCTTGATTCTGCTTTAAATCAAGCCAAACAGGAAACCGGAAAGCCTTCAATTATTCTGTGCAAAACATGCATCGGTTATGGCAGTCCCAACAAATGCGGAAAAGCCTCAGCGCATGGTGAACCACTGGGTGAGAATGAAGCTGATCTGACCCGTCAGAGCCTGGATTGGAGCTACGACCCATTCTGTGTTCCCCAAGAGGCTGCTTTACATTTTAAATCGAGCGCAGCCGAAGGTAAAAGCAAGCGTTTAACGTGGACTGATCTGTTTAAAAGATACAAAGATCGTTATCCGGTTGAGGCTGGTGAAATTGAAGACTCCCTTGAGAATAAATTGCCAGCTGGATGGGATGATGGGCTTGACGAACTGCTTGCAGATATGGCTAAACCGATGGCGACTCGTGAAGTCTCTGGTGTGGTTCTTAACTCAATAGCCGGAAGGGTTGGCAACGTGCTGGGTGGCTCTGCCGACCTGGCGCCTTCAACCAAAACCATCCAAACCGGCAAAGGGCATTTTGGCCGTCAGGATTATAGTGGTAATAACATCCATTTTGGTGTACGCGAACACGCCATGGGCGCCGTAGCCAATGGGCTGAGCATGCATGGCGGGGTTATCCCCTATACAGCTACCTTCCTGATTTTTTATGACTATATGCGTCCTCCGGTGAGGTTGGCTTCTATGATGGGTTTGGGAGTTGTGTTTATATTCACGCATGATTCTATCGGCCTCGGGGAAGATGGGCCAACTCATCAGCCGGTTGAGCAGATAGCTGGTTTGCGGCTGGTGCCCGGTTTAGTTACTCTGCGCCCGGCAGATGCAGCCGAGACTATCGGCGCCTGGCGGGTTGCCTTGAGCAGAAGAGATGGCCCGACTGCCATAGTTCTTACCCGGCAAAAAGTTAACCCCATAGAGCGTACCGGGCAGATCAACACCGGTTTGGTGAAGCGGGGAGCATATATAATATGGGAGTCGTCTCAGCAGCCGGAATTGATTTTGATTGCCACCGGGTCTGAAGTGCAACTGGCTGTTGATGCTGGTATTGAACTCAAAGGTAAAGGCATAGACTGCAGAGTTGTATCCATGCCTTCCTGGGAACTATTTGACCTCCAGGACGCAAGTTACAGAGAATCTGTGATTCCTTCTGGTGTGAAAGCAAGGATATCAATCGAAGCCGGACGTACAACTGGATGGCAAAAATATACTGGTGATAATGGTTTTACAATTGGGGTTGACCGCTTTGGAGTATCTTCACCATATAAAGATGCATATGCTTACCTCGGCCTCACTGTGGAAAGAATAGTGACAGAATCATTGAAAATCCTGAAGCGCTAGCTTCAGGATTGAGCTATGTTGCTGAGGCTTTTGTAACTTTCAGCAGGTTTATTGCTTAAAAATATCGCGCTTCCCACGCAGATTGAGCTGGCCCCGCTCTCCACGATCATTTTTAAATTCCCTTCCTTTACTCCGCCGTCTACTCCAATTTCAATATCGGGGTGCTGTGCTCGAAAGACTCTTACTTTATCCATAACCTCCGGGATAAATTTGGCGCCATAGAAACCCGGGTAAACTGTCATAAACAGCACGCAGTCTATTTTAGTGGTCAGGTTTTGGAGCACTTTAACCGGTGTATCCGGATTAAGTGCTATTCCCACCTCAAGTTGAAGAGATCTGGCTTTTTCAATAACACCTTGTTGATCACCGGTAGATTCGTAATGAAAAATTACTCTTTTTGCCCCGGCATTTTTAATGTGTTCAAGCACAGCCTCAGGATTATTTACCATCAGGTGCGCTTCCCAGCCTATGTCAGGTTTGATTTCAGCCAGCTCTTGAGTGGAAATACTGCTGGAAGGTACAAAACAACCGTCCATCAGATCTATTTGAACCCAATCGGTAAAAGTCTTTGCCGTCGAAAGCATGGATACCAGGTCAGACTGACTTTCTGTGAGGATTGCGGGCACTATTTTAGTTTTGTATTTCATAGATATGCAATTATAAATAGATTACCTTTATGGTTCAAGGCGAGTAAGGCAAACATCACCCCAGGCTCCCAGTTTTGAACCAACTATGATGAGAGCGCCTGTGATTCCGGGTATTGAACGGGCAATCTCCAGGCTGGCGGGTATATCATCTGCAGCTTTAACCACATTTCCTATAGCTGTTGCAGCAGCATCTGCCAGAATAGCGGAGTCGCTTAAAGCTACCGCGGCGTCTGCCTTGCCGAAACTTAATGAATGGCCTACTGTTCCTGAAGATGTACAGATCCCCCTGGAGATATTATCCCCCCGGATCACGATACCAATTTTACCTGAAAGAGGTGACGAACCTGCATATATCGAAACGACACGTTTGCGAGACGTTTTCAGAAAGATGTCGCCACCATTTTCAACTATTACTTCTTTGCTGTGGGCTAAAAGATCTTTACCGGTAAATTCGGAAATTGCGCCTGCCACTGCCGCCATTGGGCCGACTCCGGCTTT
>JAQUQL010000033.1 GCA_028716145.1 Dehalococcoidales bacterium | reverse complement strand
TGTGTTGCTGCAACATACAGGTAGGTAAATGCAAAAAGCAGTGTTAGCGCTGCGTTGTAAAACTCCGATGTTTCCTTGCCGGTAAAGATTACGGCCATTACTCCCGCAACCTGTACTACAGCAACAAATATATTCATGGGAATAATTGCCTTGTTGGACATCTTGCCAAACATCCAGATGGCATTGATAAACAATACAAACCCTACGTACCATAAACCGAGGCCCAGCATAGTTCGACCTCCTTGTTTTAGAGTAAAAGGGACGTGTTAAGAGGCTACCGGAGTAAAAGGCTTGATTTTGACCTGCCCATAACAATCACCTCCTTCAAATAACAGAGAGGGAAGGTTAGAGAATGGTAAGGGCGGATGATGAGGATATGGTCAAAGGGCTAGATAAAACTTCTCCCCCTTATATCATATTATTGCCCAGGTGGCTTGCTTTCAATACCTTTTGTGTGAAAAATCAATCTACAAAAAAAGTTTTGTTAAAGATTAAAAAGTAACAGAATATGTATTGACAACCACTACCCGGCAGCTTAAAATCCTTCACATAATTGAATATTAAAGGCTATGAACGGGACTAGTATGCCTTTGCTGGAGCTCAGAGAGCCGGGTAAGGTGTGAGCCGGTGCTATTTAGCAAGGGTTGAATGGACCCGGGAGCTGCAAACCGAAAAGCCGTTTCGTGGCCGGCTAAGTAGGCTTTGACGCAGGGGAAGCGTTAACACATCCCAGGGTATGAAAGCCGTGATTACGGGACCACGGCGGAGTATCTGAGAAGAGATGGCAGGTTTTTGGTTAAAACCGGCCAAGAAGGGTGGCACCGCAGAAGTTGCCTCCTGCCCCTTTGAAAGGCAGGAGGCTTTTTGTATTCAGGGGGATATGAATATGGTTTGCTATTGCAGGCATATTAAGGTTTGGGAGGTGATTATGCGGCTGGCGGTAAAAACTTGGCCCTTTGGGGCCTGAAGATTTTATTTAAAGGAAACCAAAAAGCATAAAAAATATTTTGGAGAATTAAAATGAAAGACAACACTTCAATGTTTTTTCTGGAACAAAAAGATATACCCTCAACCTGGTACAACATACTTCCAGATCTGCCCGAGCCTCTGCCTGAGGTGCTTCACCCGGGTACCGGCAAACCGGTTACTCCGGATGATCTGGCCCCCCTCTTCCCCATGGAGCTTATAATGCAGGAATTCAGCCCCGAGCGCTTTATAGAAATTCCGGAGGAAGTACAGGCAGTTTACCGGATATGGAGACCTACTGTGCTGCATCGAGCCTTTGCGTTGGAAAAAGCCCTGGATACACCGGCCAAGATATTTTACAAGTACGAAGGAACCAGCCCGGCAGGCTCACATAAACCCAATACGGCAGTTGCCCAGGCGTATTATAACAAGAAGGAAGGCATAAAGCGGATCGCTACCGAAACCGGAGCCGGCCAGTGGGGCAGTTCGCTGGCAATGGGGTGTGCGTTCTTCGGTATAGAGTTAAAGGTGTATATGGTGGGTATAAGCTATCGCCAGAAGCCGTACCGGCGGCTGATGATGGAAACCTGGGGTGCAACCTGTGTTCCAAGCCCGAGTCCGGATACCAAAGCTGGCAGGGATATGCTTGCCAAAGATCCGGATTGTCCCGGATCCCTGGGGCTTGCCATCAGTGAAGCTGTTGAAGACGCACTTTCCAGGGATGATACCCATTATTCTCTGGGCAGTGTCTTAAACCATGTACTTCTTCACCAGACAGTAATCGGGCTGGAGTCCAAAAAACAGATGGAGATGGCGGGAGAGTATCCGGATATAATTATTGGCTGTGTTGGTGGTGGTTCCAACTTTGGCGGTATGCTTATACCGTTTGTAAAAGACAAGATAGCCGGTGATAAACCTGATCTGCGCATTATTTGTGTTGAACCAACCAGTTGCCCGACTCTTACCCGAGGGCCGTATGCTTATGATTTTGGCGATGTGGCCGGCCTGACTCCGCTTTTAAAGATGTATACGCTGGGGCATGGGTTTATGCCTCCTCCGGTTCATGCTGGAGGGCTGCGTTATCACGGCATGGCGCCAATTATCTGCCATCTGCTCAAGCTTGGTTTAATAGAGGCAACAGCTGTTCACCAGCTGGCAACCTTTGAGGCTGGGATAACCTTTGCCAGAACCGAAGGCATAATAAGCGCTCCTGAAACCAACCATGCAATTCGGGTTACTATCGAGGAAGCCCTCAAGTGCCGCCAGTCCGGTGAGGCAAAAACCATACTTTTGGCACACAGCGGACATGGCCATTTCGACATGGCGGCCTATGAAAGCTACCTCTCGGGCAAGCTAACCGATTATGAATATCCGGAGGAAAAAGTGAGAGAGGCGCTTGACTCTCTTCCCAGATTTTAAAAATATCTTGGTTTTATTGCAGTAGACGAGGAGGAACCGTCTGGTTCCTCCTCGTTATTTTATTGGAGCAAAAGATAATTTAACCCAATATTGCCGCTGGTTTGTGTTAAAATCTACCTGGGCATCAGTGATATGCTGAGTGTTAATTTCCAGGGAGGCAGACATGTGTTTTTCGGCTCCAGCCAGTTTTGTTGGCAGCGCGGTAATAGGGGGAATCGGCGCTGCTGCGCAAAAGAAGGTTATCCGGCCTGACCAGCGGCTTTTTGCACTTATTCCAATGCTTTTTGCCGTTCAGCAACTGGCAGAGGGTGTTATCTGGATTACGCTGGCATCCGGCTCCTATCAGGCTCTGGAAACCGTAGCTGCCTATGTTTTCCTGGTTCCGGCACTGGTTCTCTGGCCAGCGGTTGTTCCTTTATCTGTACTTTTGATGGAAGAATCCAAACTTCGCAAAATAATGCTGGCTTTATTACTGGCAGCTGGAGGGGCGGTATCCGTGTTTTACCTTTATTGCCTGGTTTTTTTTAACATAACACCGCAGATACACGGTATGCATATTATGTATGCAGAAGATTTCCCCAGGGTTTGGATGAACGCTTTTTATCCTGTCTATATCATTGCAACTATTGTCCCTTTGTTTATCTCATCTGTCAGGCGAATGTGGGTATTTGGAGTGCTGATTGGTGTTTCCTATCTGGCAGCTTCCATCTTCTTCTCGGATTATCTTATTTCGGTATGGTGTTTCTTTGCCGCAATAATAAGCGGGGTAATTTACTGGATCCTGGCTTCGGCAAACGCTACCAGTCACGGTGAAGTGCTCTCATGAAGCCGCGCTACTTAACCAAATCCCGTTTCAAGCTTGCCCTGGAATGTCCGGCCAGGCTTTATTACGACGGAAAGCCGGAATATGCCGACCAAAAGCAGGAAGATCCGTTCCTCCAGGCGCTGGCTGACGGTGGTTTTCAGGTTGGAGCGCTGGCAAAATGCTACTACGCCGGCGGTATTGAAGTTATGGCTTCGGAACATGAAGCAGCGCTGGAGGAGACCGACCGCCTGCTGGAGAAAGAAAATGTTATCATCTACGAGGCGGCTGTTTGCTTTGAATCCCTTTTTGCCAGGATAGATATACTGGTTAAGAGGGGAAATGAGCTTGACCTTATTGAAGTTAAGGCGAAGTCCTACGATGAGGAGGAAAGTAACTTCCTGACCAGGAGCGGAAACATTTCTACCTCCTGGTATCCGTATCTGGCTGACGCTGCTTTTCAGAAATATATACTGAGCCGTGGCCTGCCGGATTATTCAATCTCTGCACATTTGATGCTGGCTGACAAGGCTTCAAGATGCAGTATCGACGGGCTCAACCAGAAATTTAAGCTCACCAGAGATAATTCGGGCAGGACCCGTGTTCTAACACCGCCCAATCTCACCGGCGAAGAACTGGGTTCAAAGATTCTAACCCAGGTTAATGTGGATGAGTACTGCGAGCTTATATATGGCCAGAAATTTGAACTTCCGTCCGGCGTTTTTGATTTTTCCGGATATGTGAATCTGCTGGCTGAAAGCTATGCCGGTGATAAAAAAATTTGCATAACTCCTTCGGCTGAATGCAGGAAATGCCAGTTTACAACAACCGAGGCAGACGAGTTGGCCGGGCTTAAAAGCGGCCTCAGGGAATGCTTCCGCGAGTTTTACAACTTGAGCGATGAAGAATTAAACGAGCCAACCGTGCTTGAAATCTGGAACTTTCGTAAAACCGCCAGACTGCTTCAGGAAAACCGGGTAAAAATTGCAGATGTTGAAGAAAGCGATATTTGCCCCGCGGGTGACGGGAGGCCAGGCCTTTCCTCCAGCCAGAGGCAATGGCTGCAGGTTGTAAAAGCGCGTGACCGGGATACGGATTACTGGATAGATACTCATAACCTGGCCAGGGAAATGCAGAGCTGGAAATTCCCCTTGCATTTTATAGATTTTGAGACTTCTTCGGTTGCTATTCCTTTCAATAAGGGGAGGCGCCCCTACGAGGGTATCGCTTTCCAGTATTCCCACCACGTCGTTAACCAGGATGGCTCTATCGAGCACCGCGGCCAATATTTAAACACTGTACCCGGTTTGTTTCCCAACTATGAGTTCGTACGCGCTCTCAAGAAGGAACTCGAAGGGGATGAGGGAACAATATTTCGTTACGCAGCGCATGAGAATACATTTTTAATCATTATTTACCGGCAGTTAATGGAAGAAACGCAGGTGGATGATGGGCTGGAGCTGTGCGATTTTATCCGCCAAATCACCAGATCCGGCAGCCGCAATGGCGATAGCTGGGAAGGAGTGCGCTCCATGATTGATATGTGTGAACTGGTTAAGCGTTTTTATTACGACCCGGCAACAAGGGGCTCCAATTCAATAAAAAAAGTGCTTCCGGCGATTCTAAATTCCTCAGCATTTTTACAGGAAAAGTATTCCAAACCAGTCTACGGTGCCAGCGAAGGTATACCAAGCCTCAATTTTCAGGACTGGACCTGGATCAAATATAAAGATGGCAGGGTTGTTGACCCCTATAAATTACTGCCCCGGTTATTCCAGGAAGATGAAAGCCAGGATTATTCCTTGCTGAGCAGTAATGATGAAATACAAGAAGGCGGAGCGGCAACCACGGCTTATGCGCTTATGCAGTTTACCGAGATGAGCGATTACGAGCGAGGACAAATCGCCAGTGCCCTCTACAAGTACTGCGAGCTGGATACTTTTGCCATGGTTATGATTTATGAAGCCTGGAAAGACATGGTTTTTCTTCAATAGCCTGAGAGCAGCCAGTTCGGTTTTAGTCAAAACCAACTTGTTTGAACAGGTTTTTTAAACCCGGGTTCTATTTAGGAACGAAGCATATTGTTATCCCTGCCGGTCGGTGTAATAATAACTGCTGAAAGTCGCAATTGACTGAAAACAACCAGGGAGGCATATGATATGGCTGGTAGTTCAGGAGGCCGCAGGGTTACAGGTAGCAGGAGGCGCCCGACATCTTCATCTTCTGGTGCCAGGCCGCGCGCAACTGCCCCTGGCAGGTGGACTACCCCACCTGGAAGTTCCTCTGGTTCTGGTACAAGCTCAGGGGGCAGCTCCTTTGGTGGCATTAATCTTGTTGGTGCGTTGCTGGCTCTGATCGGGTCTGGTGCCGGCGGAGCTAAAGGCTGCCTCCCTCGCACAAAAGGCTGCAGTCTGGTAGGAATCATTGGGCTGGTGGTGATAGTAATTATAGTGGTAATAGCCCTCCAGCAATGTGGTGGCTGCGATCTGTTTACAAAAAATCCCACCGTGAGTCCAACTACTACCTCTGCAGGCACTACGACCTCGCCAACCACAACAAGCAATCCAACAACCTATGTCCCATCCGGGGAAACTCACCAGTGGCTGGTGATGCTCTACCAGGGCGCCGATGATAACGTACTGGAGAAGGATATTTACGTAGACCTTAATGAAGCTGAAATGGTTGGCTCTTCAGAAGATGTGATGATTGTTGCTCAAATAGACCGTTACAACGGAGGCTATAGCGGTGATGGCAACTGGACAGAAACCCGGCGCTATATCGTCCAGCGTGACCAGAACCTGGAAAGGCTGGCCTCACAGCAGGTGGGAACTCTTGGCGAATTAAACATGGCATCCTCTCAAACCCTGGTTGATTTTGCCATGTGGGCGATTCAAACCTATCCAGCCGACAGATACGCTCTGATAATGAGCGACCATGGAATGGGCTGGCCGGGAGGCTGGACGGATGCTTCCTCTTCCGGAGGCGGTGATTCCAGCATCCCGATTGCATCTGCTATCGGTGAGATGATATACCTGCATCAGCTTGACGATGCACTGTCTTCGATTCGTACTCAAACTGGAATCGACAAGCTGGATATCGTTGGTCTTGATGCCTGTTTGATGGCCCAGCTGGAAGTATTTACCGCGATTGCCCCGCATGCCCATTATTGTGTGGCTTCTGAAGAAGTTGAACCGGCGCTGGGTTGGGCGTATGCGGGTTTCCTGAACGCGCTAGCCGGAAACCCCGCGATGGGCGGAGCGGAACTCAGCCAGGCTATTGTTGAAAGCTATATCGATGATGACCACCTCGTATCGGGCGCATTTGAAAAATCCCGACTTAGCCGCGATATTACGCTCACAGCAATTGACCTTAGCCGCATCGGCCAGCTGAACTCCAGTCTGAATGAACTTTTATTCACCTTTCAGAATGCTTCCCAAAAGGAAATAGCCGCGGGGCGTACTTATGCTCGAAGTTATACTAGTGTATTTGGGTCTGCTGAACCTCCTTCATATATCGATCTGGCAAACTTTTTACAAATAGTTAAACAAAACATCAACCGAGCTGAAGTGAATGAAGGGATAAACAGCGTGTTATCTGCTATCAATCAGGCAGTTGTCGCTGAAAAACATGGAGTACAGATGGAAGGCTCCAGCGGCATTTCTATTTACTTCCCCAATTCGTCTCTGTATAAAAGCCCTGTTTCCGGAGCCAAGTCATATACGGCAGTAGCCGAACGTTTTGCTGCCGAATCTTTGTGGGATGATTTTCTTTCTTTTCATTACACCGGAAGGAGTTTCGAACTGGGTGATGCAGCGGCAGTGGTACCTGACAGCGGTTCGGTGGCCTCGCCAGCCAGTGGTGATTTTTCCATCAGTTCTCTGGTTTCAAGCGCCGATTCGGCCAGCTGGAGGCGGCCTGTTACACTCACTGCTGATATCAGCGGCCAGAATATAGGTTACATCTATTTGTTTGCGGGTTATCTTGATGAGCAGTCCAACTCACTTTTTATCGCTGACCGGGATTATATTGAAAGTCCGGATATTCGCTCGATCGACGGGGTTTATTATCCGGATTGGGGGGAGGGGGACTTTACTCTTGAGTTCACCTGGGAGCCTATCGTGTTCGCTATAAACGATGGCAACGATTCTGTTACAGCGTTATTCAATCCGGAAAGTTATGGCCTGACCGCTGAAGAAGCGGTTTACTCGGTGGATGGGATATATCATTTTACCGGCGATAATACCGAATGCTATGCCAGGATGTATTTTTCTGATGGAGTTAGGCAGAAGGTGGTGGGTTTTGCCGGCTCGGGCGGTTCGGGAGCTCCGCGGGAGATCACTCCTGAAAAAGGAGACAGTTTTACCGTTCTGGATAACTGGCTTGACCTTGATTCTTTTGGTAATGTAATCAACACAGATACTCAACGCGGGGGAACCCTCACTTTCGCAAGCAGCGTATTCACCTGGGAAGTTCTGGATGCTCCAACCGGCTCATACAAAGTCGGGTTTGTGATAGAGGACCTGGATGGAAACCGCCGGGAAGCTTTACTCCCGATAGAGGTGGTAGATGAAGGTTAAAGTTCTTCGGTCTGAGCATAAAAATGACTATTTGGACGCACCGGTAGCAGAAGAGGATGCCTTATCGCTGGTTTCGGGTAATAATGCTTTTGCATTCGATTTGTTTCGTAAGGTAAGGAAGCAGGAAGCCAATCTGATATTTTCTCCTTACAGCATATCCTTAGCATTGGCGATGACTTATGCCGGTGCCCGGGGAGAAACCGAAAATGAAATGGCTGCAGTAATGAATTTCAGTCTTGAACAACCATATCTGCACCCGGCATTCAAATCCCTCGATGCCCGGATTAAAGCAAATATCAAGAGTGAAGGGATTGAGGATACACCCAGCTTTAACTTGAGAATCGTTAACTCCATTTGGGGGCAGAAAAGTTACAGGTTTCTTCCGGAATATCTAGAAATACTTGGGAGAAACTACGGGTCCGGGCTGAATCTGCTGGACTTTAAGGGCAAGAGCGAAGAATCCCGCCGCGCTATCAATGACTGGGTATCGGAACAGACTCAGGGAAAAATCGATGAATTGGTCGGCCGGGGGGCAATAGACGCATCAACCCGGCTGGTGCTTACCAACGCTATATACTTTAAAGGCAGGTGGAAGCATCCATTTGAAGCTTTCAGGACGGCGGAAGGCCTTTTCCGGTTAAGCAGCGGGGAGGAAATATTTGTGCCCATGATGAACCGGGTTATGCTTGTTCCCTACGCCCAAACCGGCAACTGCCATGCAGTTGAACTGCCTTACAAGACAGGAGATGCTTCAATGATCATTCTCCTGCCTGAGGCAGATGAATATGATGATTTTGTAAACGCGCTCGACCCCAAAACACTTCATGCCATTATAGAGGCATTGAAGCTGGCTGATGTGAACCTTACCATGCCCAGGTTTGAGTTTAAATACAACCTGGCATTGAAACAGGCTCTTGTTGAAATGGGTATGAAAAATGCCTTCACCAACAATGCCGACTTCTCTGGAATAAGTCCTGAGGGAGATTTATGCTTGCAGGACGTCCTGCACAAGGCGTTTGTGGCAGTTGATGAAGAGGGCACCGAGGCGGCTGCAGCAACCGCTGCTATAGTGGGAATCAAGCTGTTTACTCCGCTGGCAGTCAGGTTGCAACTTGATCGGCCATTTGTTTTTCTGATACGCCACCAGAGCACGGGAACTATCCTGTTTATGGGTCAGGTGGTAAATCCATTAGCCTGAACCCATGCAACCGCTAAAGAAATTTTTTAAGGCACTCTGATGAGTACTGTTGCCTGGCGGCTAAACTATTATTAGAACAGCGCCGCAACAAAAAAGCCTGTCATCACCAGAATAAGTACCAGTTTGAACAGGCTGCCGAAAACGCAACCAACCATGGTTCCTGCCCCCGAACCGAAGGACTGTTTTAAGTTTCCCCTGGATGCGATTATTTCCCCGATTATTGCGCCTGCCAGCGGGCCAAGAATGATCCCCCAGAAACCCAGCGCTATAACACCTGTGACAGAGCCGATCAATGCCCCCAGCATTCCCAGTTTGCCGGCTTTGTACTTTTTGGCACCCAGCATGGGTGCGATGAAATCAACCAGGAGAGTGAGCAGGGATAAAACCAGAAAAACCACGATAGTCAGTATTGATATCTTTTCGAAACTGGTTGCCAGCGCGTAGATAAAAAGCCCCAGCCATGCCAGCGGTATTCCTGGCAGAACCGGCAGGATTACTCCCAGCGCTCCGGCTGCGAGCAATATGAAACAAAGTACAGCGGCGGCTATTTCCATTTTGAATACGTTTGCTTCAGCATGAATATGCCTGAAATCATAACAGGGTTGGAGCAGCTTTACCATTTCAGATGGTCGTGAGCCACCAATCAGGCCGGATGGATGACCTGTCTAAATCTGGTTGTCTGCAGGAAGAACGATGGTAAAACAGGAACCGGCACCGATTTCGCTTTCGACTAAGATTTCCCCATTGTGAACTGCAACGATAGAATGAGAAAGGGATAAACCCAGCCCGGTTCCTTCCCCGGGCTCTTTGGTTGTAAAAAACGGATTAAATACTCTGTCGATTATATCTGGCGGGATACCCGGGCCGTTATCCCTGAAAGCAATGTATACTCGGTTATCAGATGACGAAGTGGAGATGGTGAGCCTGCCCTGCCCTTTAGTGTTTTGCAGCGCTTGCTCGGCGTTTATGATCAGGTTTAAAAAAACCTGTTGCATCTGGGCAGAATCAACATATACCCAGGGGATGGCGAAGTCATAATCCCTGATAAGTTCTATATCCTGATTGGCCAGCAGGAATTGCCTTATCTCAAGCGTGCTTTCCAGAACGGCGTGAATGTCCATACGGTTTGTGCATGGCTTTTCCTGGCGGGCAAAAGTAAGCATGCGCCGGATGATGTCTTTTACGCGGTTGGACTCACTGTAGATGTGTTTGGCGTAAATGTGGGCTTCATCAGGCAGGGGTTCTTTGAGCAACAGGTCTGAAAAACCGATTATGGTGGTCAGGGGATTGTTTATTTCATGGGCGATACCGGCAGCCATTTCGCCGATGGTTACCAGCCTGCTGGAGACTTCAATCTGGTTTCTAAGCTCCTGTCTTTTTTCTTCCAGAAGAGCTTTTTCGGTAACATCCAGGAAAGTTATGATCTTTACTACATGGCGGTTATTCAGTCTTGTAGTATTGATTCCTGCCTCCAGATGATGACCGCTGTCAGTAACGATGCAAAGATGAGTGGCATCAGGAGAAGCGCAGGAGAAGGCGCTGATCCATGGATTAGACCCGGCTATCTCTGCCACAGTATGCCCTATGAGGATGCTGCTTTCGGTTTTTAAAAGCGCCGCCGCTGCGGGATTGGCATCTATGATTGTATCCTGGTTGTCAACTACTAATATTCCATCCCGGATGCTTTCAAACACCAGATTGCGCTCAACTGGCACCAGGTTCATGAGTTTGCCCCTCGTTATCGCCAGAAGAAAAAGAAGACCGGAAACAGAAAAGGCAACCCTTCCCAGGTCATAACCGGGAAAGGGGTTAAAGTCCGAAGAATAAACCAGCACCGCAATCAAGGGAATTAAAGCCCCGACTGCAATCAGCATGGACCTGCAGCGGAATTTGCGGTGTGTGGTTATCGAAAACCTTATCAGAAGCAAGATTGAAACCAGTACACACAGGCCGGAATAGCCGATAACCCCAAACCAGTACCAGAAACCGTGACCATATACTATAAGATTACTGCCGGTGGGACCAGGGCTGAACGATGACCATACCAGGCCATGGTACTGGTTGGTCAGGGCCATTATCAGGGTTACTGCCGGTATGACGAAAAGAAAAATAAGTTTACCTGGCCGGATATACTTTTTCAGCCCGACATGGTTGGCCGAGAACAGCAGAAGGAGAGCCGGAACAGGCGCGCCTGCAAGATATTCCAGTTTGGAAAAGAGGATTTTGGTTTCCTGGGCAGTTGCCGATACCTCAAATATACCAAAAAGAGACCAAAACGCGGCAGAAATAATCATGATTAAAAGCAGGTTACCGCCATCAGTACTGCGTTTACTCCAGGCAATAAATGCTACGAAAAAGCATATGGCGGAAGAAACAGAGTAGCCAAGCGAATACCCGGTGAATATAAAAGCCGGTTGCGGAGGCGAAAAAGCCTCCGCCAGGAAGTGCAGCATAGTTGATAATGCTATCTATTTATTCGTAAAAATGCAAGTACAAGTGTGCCAAATATCGGGAGTGGTTCAAACGAAGGTGTATAAACTTTTACAGGGCCGGGCTCAATCACAGCAGTTATGAGCGGTTCGCCAGCAGGGCGGCTATTATAACACCCAGTATCCCTCCAACTATAGCCCCGGTCCAGGGGCTTGAGGTAACCCCTCAGGCAGAGCTGGAACATTTGCCGATGTAGCCGATAACAGCCCCGATGGCTGC
>JAQUQL010000032.1 GCA_028716145.1 Dehalococcoidales bacterium | reverse complement strand
CTACAAATGCTACGATAACACCAATAATAACCGTCATAATCGGCTGAATAAGCCCGATTGCGGCAGAGATGCGTTCGTTAGCTTCCAGTTCGTAGGTGGTAGCAACTGTTGTGAGGGTATCATCCAGATGCCCGGCGCCTTCCCCAACCGCAACCATCTGCACCATCAATGGCAGAAAAATGTTGTTCTTTTTCATAGGCTTGGAGAGGCCCTCGCCGCGGATCAAATCATGTTGTACGTGCGTGAGGGCTTCAGACATTACCTTGTTATCGGTGCCCGCTATAGCCAGGTTGAGTATATCCGGCAGCGGGAGGCCAACCTTGAACAGCAGGGAAACTGTGCGGGAGATGCGTGAAAGCTCGGTAAGTTGGACTATCCGCCCGAGTACCGGCATCTTGAGTTTGATCTTTGAATAGTGGTACTTGCCTTTGGGAGTACGGAAATACACTATGACTCCAACGATCAAAGCCGCCAGGCCTATCAGCAGGTAGAGACCGTAACTCTTGAGAAAGTCTACCAGTGACATTAAAAATTGAACCGGGCCCGGCAGTTCTATATTAAAGCTTTCATACAAGCCCATAAAGGTTGGGAGAACAAACATTACGATAATCGCCACCACTATTATTGCTACTACTGCAACGATTAACGGGTAGGACATAGCGCCCTTTATCTTTTTATTGGTTTCTTCCTGGCGCTCGATAAAATCTGCCATCTGGCGTAAAACTATTTCCAGGTTACCGCCAGCTTCACCAGCTGCGATAGCCCGATGATATATGGAGCTGAAAGCCTTGGGATGTTTTCTCATAGCCGCAGAAAGAGAGCTTCCTCCGCGGATATCAACTATGATTTGTGCAAGTATGCCTCGGAGCATTTTATCGCCAACCTGGTTTTGCAGGAGCTCCAGTGCCGCAACAATATCGGTACCAGATTCCAGTAGCAGCGCCATCTGGCGGGAAAACATTACAATTTCCTTGGCTTTAACCGGTGTTAGCGAAATATTTAATTTGCTGAAATCAAAAGAAAAGCTTTGTTTTATAGAAACCAGGTTATACCCGCGCTGGTTAATGAGTCCGCGGGCGGCTTCAATGGTCTGGGCGGAAACCTTCCCTTTGACCAGTGATCTATCTTTGGTATAGGCAACGTATGAAAAATCCATTTACTCTTCTCTCTACATAGTCTCTGCAGTAAAAGCACTGCGGAGTACTTCGGACGGAGTTGTAATATCTGACTGCACTTTGAGCATCCCGTCTTTGATCATAGGAACCATTCCCTCTTTTATAGCCTGGTCTCGCAGATCGGCGATGGAGGCTCCTTTTATAAGCATGCGGCGGATATTGTCACTCATGTGGAGCAGTTCCATGATTACTGTCCGGCCGCGATAACCGGTATAGGCGCAGGTTTTACAGCCAGCTCCGTAGGGGAACATCTTGCGCTTAACGCCGATTTCCCGCTCGTATGCCATTTGTTCAACAACCGGAGCCTCAACCGTTTGAACGCAGTCAGGACAAATGCGGCGAACCATGCGCTGGGAAGCCACTCCTATTACTGCAGATGAAATCATATAAGGTTCAATTCCCAGGTCTATAAGCCGGAACAATACTCCAATGGTGTCGTTAGCGTGGATTGATGAGAGCATCAGATGTCCGGTGAGGGCAGCCTGTACAGCAATGTTGGCGGTTTCGGCATCACGAATCTCACCTACCAGTATCACGTCCGGATCAAGGCGGAGAATAGACCTCAGCCCGGATGCAAAGGTGATTCCGGCCTGGTTGTTTACCTGGATCTGGCTTATATCGTCGAAGCGGTATTCCGCCGGATCTTCGATTGTTATTATTTTACGGCTCTGCCTGTCAAGCGAATTGACGGACGCATAAAGTGTAGTGGTTTTACCGGCTCCGGTCGGCCCGCTTAAAAGTATCATACCATAGGGAACTTTTAAAAGTTTGTTGTATTTTTCCAGCGCATTCGGCAGCATCCCCAGCTCGCTGAGCTCCAGTGTTGCGGTAGTCTTGTCAAGAAGCCTGAGTACGGCCATCTCTCCATGAACGGTAGGGGAAATAGCAACGCGAACGTCTATGTCTCTGCCGGTTGTCTTGGTGTTGAACTGCCCATCCTGGGCACGGAAATGATCTGCGATGTTGAGGTTGGACATGATTTTTATGCGCGATATCAGCGCTGAGTGGATATCAAGGGGCAGGCTCATGACGTCATGCAATGTGCCGTCTATACGATATCTGGCTCGTACTCTCTGCTCCTGAGGTTCAATGTGGATATCTGATGCTCTGGCTTTGATGGCTTCATCAATGATGAGGTTAAGTGCCCTGGCAAGTGGGGCATCTACAGCTGCATCTATATCGAATTTCTCCTCAGCCAGCGTGCCGCCATGGTTGATGGAAGAAATCTGGTGCTCTATTTCACCATAGGCTTTATAGTTAAAATCAATCGCTTCTCTTACTTCCCTGGCAGCAGCGGCAACAGGCTTGATGCGCATCTTGCTCTGTATTTCAAAAGCTTCCAGCGCAAGGATGTCTGTTGGGTCCGCCATCGCTACTTCAAGGGTTTTGCCTTTTACTGATACTGGTACAGCGTTGTATCTGCGGGCAAGAACTTCAGGTATCAACTGGATCGCTTCAGGCTGGATGCCGTGGCGCAGGGATTTATTGCCGCCTCCCTCTGCTGGCTTTTTGGATGCAGTTGCGGTTTTCTGGTTTGCCATATCCTGTGAGGGTTCGGGGTGTGGGTTATGAAGCTCAATGATTTTTATATCCTGATGCTGTGCAAACTGCCGGGCAGCACTGGTCAGGCTGGCGCCTTCAAGGGCTATTATCTTATCATCCAGGCCAACATCATATGCCTTGGTGTCAAACAGTGAAATAGTATTGAGGCTTACCTCCTGTCCTACGGAAACAATATCTATTCCAAGAGTATGGCCTAACCCGGTGCCATCACCAAAAGCGAGAATATCGAAGGTGTAATTTACACCTGAACGACCCTGCAGTTGAGATCTTTGCTCAACCCGATAACCCATATCTTGAAGGGTTTTAAGCATAGCCTCTCTGGTTTCAAAGCGCAGACGGGTCGGCATTGACGTTGCTGGGGCTATATCAGATATAAGGGTGTCGATCTCCTTGCCTTCTATTACCTTGATGCGCTGCTTTTGGGCAACCTCTTTTATATCGTCCGGAATTTTATTTTCGGAAAAAAGCATGCGGTATTTGATACCCGTATCAAAAGCCTTATTGGCAAAATCAAACACGAGCCCTTCTATTGCTTCTGGGGGATCATTTTCCAATACCAGTATTGCTATAGCCTGTTGGGTAAACCGATCATCTCGCTGGGCGAGTATGTTGAAAGTGTGCTTTACCCCGGACTTGCCCTTAAGCTGCGCATTAACAGTAACTTCAAACCCTCGTGCTTTAAAATACCTGGTAACTGTATCCTGAAGGGCTGATATTTCTACAGGATTTTCTTGACTGATGCTAGACATTAATCATTCAAACCTTTACAAGTGATATTCTTCAATTTTAATAAGCCCACGCCGGATGGCAAGCACTACGGCGTGTGCCCGGTCGTTGGCATTTAATTTGCGCATGATGGCGCTAACGTGGTTTTTGATAGTTTGTTCACTGATATTAAGAAGCCTCGCGATTTGCTTGTTAGAATTGCCATCTGCGACGTGGCCAAGAATTTCACGTTCGCGGTTTGTGAGTGGTGCAACTACTGAGTCGTCATGCTTGCCCAATATTTCCATATCCTGGAAACTTTTAAGTACCTGCCGGGCTACAGTTGGCCTGGCCATTAAATTATCGTTTATAGGGTACTCTCCCTTTGAGGCTCGGCGAATATTGGTTATAAGCTCTGTGGCAATAACTGATTTGCTCAAACATGCTACCGCAGAAGAGCGGATAGCTTCAAAAAGTTCTTCATCGTTGGGGTCAGAGCTTAACATAATAACCTTTGTATTTGGATACCGCCGAGCAATCCTGGTGCCAAGCGCAAGGCCATCATGGTTAGCAAGATCTGAACCAAGGAGTACGATGTCGGGTAGAAAACTTTCGATTATCTTAATCGTTTCATCTGTTGGAGCAGCCTCGAGGATTTCAAAATCGGACTGAGATTCAAGCGCCAGCTTCACCCCAGCCCGGAAAAAGGGTTGTTCATCGATTACCATAATCCGGATCGTTTTCAATATAATCCTCCGGTTAAAAATTAAGTTTCGAGGTTGTCAAGTAAGTTTGGCTCCTGTGCCTTATCCAGGAAATTGACAACGTCTTCCTTCATAAAACGACGGTCACCACGGCTGCCAATCCTGTAGGTCTTCAATAAACCTTGATTACTCCAGCGCCTTACAGTATTTATATGTACATTTAAGATGCTGGCCACTTCGCTGGTTGTGAGCATCGGCCCGATATCAGCCTTGTTTTCCATGTTCTGTCCTCCAAAAAACTCGCCCAAGTCACAAAATGATATCAGACGTTATCTTAACTCACTGTTTGCCAACTATCTATTACCCATAAGTTTCCTGTGACACCTATTTGTACTAGTATAATAGTCATATATTACACCATATCTTTGACTTTGAACAGATGTATTCAGTACAAATTCCATTTTTATTCAGTTATAATACTAAAAAGAAACGTTTAATATTGTTAACAATTTTAACTAGAAGGTAATTGTCATTAATCACTTAAAAATAATTCAAAAAACCACAATATCTGGAAGCTATCCTTTTCAAGCCTCCTTCGTTATAATTACTGCACGTGATGACACCACTCCGGCCGGTTATGTTGGCCGGCTGGTAGAAAGGGGTTAACAGGTGCAGGATGAGCAGGCCCTGGTCAAAAGGGCGCAAGAATATGACCAGGAAGCCTTCGCCCAGATATATGAGGAGAATTTTGACAAAATTTTCCGATATATTGCCATCAAAATTGGCAATCAGATGGAAGCAGAGGACTTAACGCAGCAGGTATTTATGAAAGCTCTTAAGGCGATATCTTCCTATAAATGGAAAGATGTTCCTTTCTCTGCATGGCTGTATAAAATTGCTCATAACCAGGTGGTTGATTATTTTCGTAAAAAAAACCGCCGGCCGGAAACTGAATTAAATGAAGATATAACATCTGTTGAAGACCATCCCTATAAGGCGGCTGAGTTTAAAGTAGAGCTGGAGGAGCTTTCCAGGGCTTTAAAAAAGCTTACGCATCTTCAGCAGGAAGTGATTTCGTTGCGTTTCAGCTGTGAAATGCCGATAGCACAGGTAGCAATTATTATGGGAAAAAAAGAAGGGGCGATAAAAGCTCTCCAGCATAGCGCGATACAGGCTTTAAGAAAACATATGGTGGTGGAAAAAAATGCATGAAAATAAGGCGGAAAACAGCATAGAGATTGTGCTCGATAACTGCCTTGAAGAGATAATTTGTTCTGGCCGCACGGTTGAAGATTGCCTCGCGGCATATCCTGAGCATGCTGAAGAGCTCAAACCACTTTTAACAACTGCAAAAGCATCTTATAAGGCTGCCAGCATCAGCCCGGATGAAAGCTTTAAAGCAAGAGCCAGGTATGAGTTTAATTCAGCTGTAGCTGACATGGCCCAGAACCGTAAAACCGGCTGGTTTAACATCAGACCTGTCTGGGCGCAGGCCATTGCAGGGGTTCTGATAGCCGTTGTAGTTAGCGGTGGGAGCCTGGTGGCAGCTGCCGGAAACAGTCTGCCCGGCCAAACCCTGTATGGAGTAAAGCTTGCCTCAGAGCAAGTGCGCATGGGGCTTACTTTTTCACAATCTGCTAAATCAGAATTCTATGCTGACTTAGCCAACCGGCGTGTAGATGAAATTGTTACACTGGCTGACCGTGGCCAGGTTGATGGAATAATGGAAGCAGCCAGTCGGATCGATGATAACCTGGATACAATCACTGTATTAAATGTGAAAAGCACTACCACTGGAAGCCCTCCTGCGCCTGTTTCCCAAAACCCTGAAGATGTAACTCCTTCTTACATGGAAGATGGGCAAATTCTGCGAAATGAAATACCGGAATTATTTAGCTTGAACGAAGAGGACACCAATCTGGTTGCCAGCTTGCGGCAAAAAGGCAGAGATGGGTATCTTGAACTTATTTCCAGCTTTGAAAAAGCGCCCGAACACATAAAGCCGGCTTTGGAAGAAGCGCTGGTTTTATATATAATTGGGTATGAGAACGCTATTTACTCTGCCGGTCAATAGGTCTGACCGATTGACACAGTAATAAAGCACACATATACTTTTACCGGGTATTTCTTTTGAGGTGCCCGGTAAAGTTTTTTGCACACCATTTATTCAAATGAAAGATAGAGAAAAGACCATACGTGATGCGGCCAGTAAAGCCATAGAACAGGCTCGTGCACAAAAGAATGCAACAATTTCTGCCGCCTGCGATCAGGAGGAGGCAAAATGCCGTGCAGTAATAGAAGCCGTAGAAGGACTGAAATCCCAGTACAAGCATGCTGGTGACAAGGCTGAAAAAGCTGCTCTTAAGATTGCTGTCAATGAAGCCAGGGAGGAGATGAGGCTAACCATATCTGAGGCAAAAAAAGAAGCAGAAGCGAAGAAAAAGATGGCCAAAATTCGCGAAAAAGAGCTTATCGAACGAACAAAAGAAGAAGAGAAACAAGCGATCGCTTCTCTTTCTTACGCTGAATTCCCACTGTATGAAAACCACAGTAACGGGCAATTTTATACTGATGCCAGAGATGAAACGGATTTTGAGGAAATTGAAGGGGAATGGGCTCCCCAAACCACTGGCAAGATACCTTTTCAGCGAGGGGCAGAAAAAAAACAACTATCAGCCGCTGACGGTGAAAAACAGGGATGGGACAACCCGGACGCAGAAATTATTAAGCAAGCGTCCAGAACTTCGGGTTACGAAGATATACGAAGAGCGCTTGAAGAAAGTATTATTAAAGCGGAAGAGGAGCGGCGGGCGCGCCTTGATTTCGATTTGCCCTTAAACCAGGTTTCTGAGCTGGAAGTTTTAACTGAAGCGGCAAGCTTGTCAAGCACCAATGAACATATTAAAGATCTGCCTGAAACTGCTAATGCAAAAGAACCTAGTGGAATCACACTTGCAGAAGCTAGTGGGAGCGGCAAAAATGAGCTAGACAGTGCGAGCCGCTGCGAGGAACCCTCCGAGACTTCAGAAGGGCAAGAAAAGGCGCCTTTGCTTCATGAGGGCAGGGTTACAATTACCATACAGAATGCACCTTCAGCCAGTTTTACGCGTTCTTTTGGAGAAAAACTGAAGCAAATTGAAGATATCCGGATTCTTTTACTGGGCGGTTCATCAGCCTCTGGTTTGCAGGTGGTGGTACTGGCGCACAAACCTGTTCCTCTTGCAGGGCGAATTCTTGATTTGGCTCAGGTAGAAATGACTGGTTATACAGCCAGAGAAATCTTCTTGAAATATAAATCTGACGATAATGGACAAGCTGGCTCGTAATTTTGGAATTTTACAATTTTCTTAATAATAAAGCCCTTATTGCTCCTCTGGTTGCGTGGACTATTGCACAGCTGATTAAAGTAGTTATTGAACTGGTTCAAAACCATCGGCTGGACTTGGGCCGCCTGGTATCAAGCGGCGGTATGCCGAGTTCTCATTCTGCAACTGTGAGTGCGCTGGCAACAACGATAGGTCTTATTGAGGGAACTGGTTCGGTAGCATTTGCCATAGCTGTAATTTTGGCCGGCGTTGTTTTGTATGACTCTGCTGGTGTGCGCCAGTCTGTTGGCAAACAGGCGGTTGTGCTTAACCGGATAATAAAAGAGCTAAGAGACAGGCGGCCGATTGCAGAAGTGGAAACCGATTTAAAAGAACTGATAGGCCATACCGCGTTTGAGGTAGCAGCAGGGGTTGTGCTGGGGGTTGGCGTTGGTTTTTTGTGGGTTCTTGTGATCGTCTGACCTTAGGGCTTGTAACACGCTACTCAAAACTTTCATGTCGGTATCTGTTTTTCACTTTAACATATCCTGTAGAAATAAACAGAGATGCGGCACTAACCAGTATGATAGTAGCGCCACTGGCTATATCCAACTGGTAAGAAAGCCATAAACCGGCAGTAGTAAATAACATGCCCATTATTACTGCGGCAAGCATCATTTTTTTTAGGCTTCTTGTAAACTGGTAGGCTATTGCCGCCGGTATCGTTATCAAGGCTATCACCAGTACTATTCCTACAGCACGTATGAGAACAACAACAGTCAGGGCGATGAGGCAAAGAAGAACCAGGTACAGAGCAAATGAAGGAACTCCCAAAATGCGGGTGAATTCCTCATCAAAGGAGAGAGCGCTGAATTCCTTGAAAAACATGAAAACCACCAGCAGGATAACTCCATCTATGATACCCATGAGGATAATATCAGAGCGGGGAACTGTTAGAATACTGCCAAACAGGTAGCTGAAAAGATCGGGAGCGTACCCCGGAGCAAGCCCGATGAAAATAACCCCCATTGCCATACCCGTTGCCCAAAGAACCCCTATCGATGTATCTGCCGAAAGGCGCGTTTTTCTGGAAACGGTACCCATGACTAGAGCAGAGCCCAGTGAAAAGGCAAGCGCGCCGGCAACCGGATTAAAACCCAGCAGGTACCCCAAACCTATGCCACCAAACGAAGCGTGCGCAATGCCTCCGCTGATGGAAACCATTCTTTTAACCACAACAAAGCTGCCAATTACACCGCAAGCAATAGATGATAAAAGCCCTGCGATAAGGGCATTTTGGATAAACTGGTACTGGAGAAGTTCAATCATTATCTTGGATGTTCCCTTAATACGCGATGTGGTGCTCCGTGGGCGATTAGTTCAACCGGGCATTGGTAGGTTGCCTCAAGATCTTCAGCAGTTATTTGCCCGGTACCATGGTAATACAGTTTTTTGTTGAGGCAGGCCACTTTTTTAACATACAGCGATACCGCACTTATATCATGAGAAACCATTATGATGGCCATCTGTTCGTTAAGCTCGGCCAATAGGTCGTAAAACCCCTTTTGGATGGCAGAATCCACATTGGACATCGGTTCATCAAGAAGCAATAGCTTCGGTTGTGTGACCAGGGCGCGAGCTATCAAAACTCGTTGTTGCTGCCCGCCGGAGAGCTCTGATATGTGGCGGTTTTTAAGGTCAAGCATGTCAACTCTTTCCAGCGCTTCAGCTGCCGCTTTGAAATCCTCTTTTCCATAGCCCCGTAGAAGGCCGGCATGCCTTAGCCGCCCCATAAGTACAACATCCCAGACGTTTATGGGGAAGTTTCGGTCAAAGTTGCGGTATTGAGCAACATAACCGATTTTATGAGCATTCTTTTTTGGTGGCAAGCCCAGTATTTCAACTTTGCCTTTGGAAGGTTCCACCAGCCCAAGCATTACTTTAAGAAGAGTGCTTTTACCTCCTCCATTAGGACCGATGATGCCGATAAAGTCCTTCTCCTCCACGTTGAGGTTTACACTTTCAAGGGCAGTGACCCCTTCGTAATGTACCCAGATATCTTTAAGTTTTGCTACGGCTGTCATTAAATCGATTTACTTTGCCAGCTATTTCGCAGAATAACCTGGCTATTGTCCTCTCATAGCTTCGTGCATGATATCAAAAATGTGGTTCATGTTTTCTATGTAATTACCGGCAAGGCTATCAAGAGGTTCAACGATGCCTTTAATTTCCTGGGATACTGCTTCTGCTACGCTGGCAGGAAACTGCGGGGAAACAAAAATAACCTTTACGTTATTTTGCTTAGCCTGTTCAATGGTACGTACCATGCTTTGAATGGTGGCATCGCTGCCGCCTTCCTCGGCGGCTATCTGAGTAAGGTTGTAATCATTGGCGAAGTATCCCATTGATGGGTGCTGCATAATAAAAACCCGGTTATCAAGATGGGCAAAACCTTCCTGAAAAGCGTTATGCATTTCATTGAGCTTGCCAATATATTGTTCCAGATTTTGCCGGTAGTAGTTCTGGTTGGCTGGATCAGCTGTGGCCAAGCCGTTATAGATGTTGGTTACCATAATTTCTGCATTAACCAGAGAGAGCCATATATGCGGATCGTAAGCGTGCTGATGCTCGCTTGCATGCTCATCATCATGCTGGTTTTCATTAATTTCTATCAGGCTAACGCCTTGTGAGCAGTCAACCAATAAAACATTTGGGTTTATTTCCAGCAGTTCTTCAAGGAAGCTGATTTCAAATTCAACGCCTGAGCCAACTGCGGCATATATTTCAGCCCTGGATAATGTTTTCATTTGGGAAGCAGTTGGCTCGTATACATGCGGAGAAGCTCCGGGTGGAATCATTACGCTCACTTCCACCTTATCGCCACCGATAGCTGTTACCCACTCCGCCTGCGGCAGAATGGAAACGAAAACCCCCAGTTTATCCGCAGGGGTGTCTTGCTGATGGCAGCCTGCCAAGAACACAAGAGCTGCAACCAGCATTAACACGGGTGCTCGCTTAAGGGCTATGTGTTGATCTAAGATGGCTAGCAAAAATCCCTCCCGAGTGTTTGGCGGTTATTTTTCTGGCATTCAGGGCACACCCCGGACATATCCAGAGTGTGGGAGACGATTTTAAAACCAGTATCTTTTGAGACACGTTCTTCAACTTCTTCCAGGCCACATTCACCGATATTTACCACCAGCCCGCAAACAGAACATACCAGATGGTGGTGGTGGCTGCGAGGGCGACGCAACAGGTAGGAAGTGTGACCGGACTGCGTGTTAAATTGGCATATCAAACCAGCTTTTTCCAGGGTATCCAGAGTGCGGTATATGGTTACAAGGGAGATGCCCGAAGAGCTATTTGTCCTGCTGTATATTTCAAGGGGGGTCATATGGCTTTCAGTTGCTTCCATGATCTGTATTATGGCACGTCTTTGAGGGGTTATTTTATAACCTTCTCTTCTGAGCTCGGCAAGAATATCTTTATAACTGTAAACCATCTAAACGCTAAATGAAAAAGACTTTCACTTATTATAGCCAAAAAAAACCCTGTGTCAATAACAAAAGGAGATTATTGTGCTATCGTGCGGAGTTTTCGTCTTCTGTAGATGATGATACCCAGGCAGACGATGAATGTGATAATACTTATCCACCGGGCGGTTGGAAAACCGGCAATTGTCCAGACATCAATCTTCATACCTTCAAGGATAAACCTGCCTACAGAGTAGTACATGAAATAAGCGATGGTAACTTCACCATCAAGAAGCTTTTTGCCGTACTTACGGTTAACAAAAAAGAGAATCGCAAAACCCAGCAGGTTCCAGAGGGATTCATAAAGAAAAAGAGGGTGGAAATGTGTATAAGTTTCAAAGCCGGGAATACGGTTGCCCGGTTCAATGTAAATACCCCAGGGAAGATCAGTAGGGTAGCCATACAATTCCTGGTTGAAAAAATTGCCCCATCGGCCGATTGCCTGGGCAAGTATCAAGCCGGGAGCAATGATATCCATCCACCTTAGGGGAGAGAGCTTCTTCCAGGCGCAATAGAGAAGAACACCGATTGCCCCGCCGATTATTGCACCGTAGATTCCCAGCCCGCGCCCGCCGATTATCTCGATGAGGTTCTGGCTGTAATAGCTCCAATAGTCAATAACATGGTAAAGCCTTGCTCCGATAATCCCAAGCGGAATAACCACCAGCGCCATATTTACAACATGGTCTAGGTTTTCACCGCGCCGGTGGGCTTCATAAAAGGCATACAGAAGCGCAAATAGAATCCCCAGCGAAATGAAGATGCCGTAAAACTGGATGGTAATCGGGCCTATATTGAATGAACTGCTAAGTAACATAAGTTTCTGGCGGATATTGAATAGTCTGAATCATAGCAATATTAGGCCGAACCGTCAATTCTTGCCAACTCATAAATCCGGTTAATTATACCCTCTGCTATAATACAAACAATATGATAAACGGTAAAGTTAGCATAGATTACCTCGGCTGTAAGCTTAACCAGGCTGAAGTAGAAGCCCTTGGGATTGATTTCATGAGGGCTGGCTACCAG
>JAQUQL010000031.1 GCA_028716145.1 Dehalococcoidales bacterium | reverse complement strand
GTGTTTGCAACCCTATTTGTTTGTGTTAAACGTCTTGAGGGTGTCCAGCCATGAGGTGGATTTTATTTCCCTTTCCAGGATGTAACGACAGTAGCTTCTGAGCAATCTTTCCAGTTCAAGGTTTAATTCTGCAGAAAGTTTCAGGCGCAGAGCTGTGGAGAAGGCGCAATCCTGGAAAAGCCTCAGGACTTTAAGGCCGTTTACAGATATGGAGTAGGGAAGCGCCTGGTTTTTTGCGCAGCGCTCACAAATCACTCCTCCGGCGCCAGGGCTGAAAGTGTTGGTAACTGGTTCCAGCGGTTGGCGGCAGATGGTGCATACCTTAAGCTGGGGACGAAAACCGGTGTATCCCAGTAGTTGTACTTCGAAGTAGCGCAGGCAGGTATGGCATGCAGACCCCTGGTTCAGTTTCTCCAGGGAGCTTACCAGAAGTTTGAAAAGCTTATGGTTGTCTATGCGGTCAGCCTCAGCGGTGAAAAGGCTGATCATTTCAGCCAGGTAGAGCCCTGCTGACGTTGCTTCCAGGCTGTTTCTAAGTGGAAGAAAACTGTTAATAGCCTGTGAGCCTATGATGGTGTCCAGATTGCGGCCACGGGCGAGGGTTACCTGGGAATAAGTCAACAGCTCAAGATGCCCGCTCAGTTTGCTTTTGGTCTTTCGAACTGCTTTTGCGACTGCCTGCAGTTTGCCCAGCCCCGGGGTATAGAGGGTAATAATACGGTCAGCTTCGCCCAGGCGGGTTTTGCGTATTATTACTGCTTCGGTTTGGTATTCACGCGGGGGTGGCACTCAGCAACCTCGTTTGGCGTGGGTTTTTTTGATTACCAGATACGAGTGATTGGCGGGTAATAACTTAACATAAAACATCATATTTTTCTTCAGGACACTTGGCTGCCGGTTTCAACCGGGCGGTCGGGGCCGATCAAAACACAACCACCGCCTTCCATAACAGCTCCCAGTATTAATACTTCACTGGTGAAATCAGCGATATACTTGGGAGGAAAGTTCACTACGGCCAAAACGTATTTATCAATCAGCTCCTCGGTTTTATAAAAGCGGGTGATCTGGGCGCTGGATTTTTTAATACCGAGTTCACCCAGGTCTATCCAGAGTTTGTATGAAGGTTTACGAGCTTTGGGAAATTCTTCGGCTTTGACTATTTTACCGACTCTAATATCAAGTTTGTTAAAATCAGCCATGTTTATAGTTTCACTCATGAGTTCTCCCTTCGCTTTTAAATCTGGCAGTGATGCCGCTTGTTAATGCTGGCATGCCTTTCTAGTTTATCACAAAAAGGAGGCCTTGGAGTGTTTGTTGTAAAGGTGAGCGGCTTTCAAAATACAGCCAGGGCGGGAACCGGCAGGTCTTAAAAGTCCTGGCGGCCTTCCAGTGCCCGGCAAAGGGTTACATCATCTGCATATTCGAGTTCAGTTCCAAAGGGGAGTCCCCGGGCAAGCCGTGTTACCCGTATCCCCATCGGGGAAATTATGCGTTGCAGGTACAGGGCGGTAGTTTCGCCTTCAGTTGTAGGGTTGGTGGCAATTATAACTTCAGTGATGTCGCCGCTCTGCAGGCGCTTTATAAGCTCCTGGATGCGAATATTTGCAGCACCCATGCCTTCGGTAGGGGCAATCGCCCCATGAAGTACATGATACACTCCTTGGTAAACGCCTATATGTTCCAGCGCAAGGATGTCCTGTGGTTGCTCAACTACGCAGATCAAGGATGACTGACGGGTGGCGCTGGAACAAACCGGGCATTGTTCACCATCGGCAATGTTAAAGCAGGTGGAACAAAGCCGGGTACTGGTTTTAATGCGCGTTATGGCATCTGCCAGCGCCTCGGCTTCTTCCCTTGATGCTCTCAAAAGATAGTAAGCCAGGCGCTGGGCGCTTTTCGGCCCGATTCCGGGTAGTTTGCCAAGTTCAGCAATAAGGTTTGAAACAGAGCCGGTAATAGCTTTAGGGTTGCTTTCCAAATCTTTCTTCTTTTAGCTGGTTAAGCCTGGAATATTAATGCCGTTGGTCACTTCTCCCAGCCGTTCGTTTGCCAGTTTCTTGGATTCTTCCATGGCACTGGTGATGGTTTTAATAAGCAGTTTTTCCAGCTTGTCTGGATGAGAAGGGTCTATTGCCTCCGGCTCTATCTTTAGAGAAAGTATTTTCTGCTGACCGTTGGTGGTGATTTTAATAAGGTTGTCCTTATCGGCAACCTCGATGCGGGCTTTGGAAAGCTCTTTTTGGATTTTTTCCATCTTGGATTTGAGCTCCATGGCCTGTTTCATCATTGAGAAGTTCATTTTTCCTCCACGTGTGTTATTCTAGCGCCGAGTTTATCCTGGACGGCGTGTACCAGGTGGTTTTTTTCCGGTTCATGTATCGCTTCGATGGATACAGGGCGGCCGATGTAGCTGGAGATAACCTCGCAGGCAACTTTTTTGTTGGCGTTATTTTCCATCTTGTCGCGGTGGATCTTATGCTTAAAAGCAATCACCAGCGAATCGTTTTCGAAGGATACCAGCCTGAGTGAACTGCGAAGCAGGGCAATCGCGATCGAACGCTTGGTGATATCAGGAGCTGATTCCAGCATCTGGTTCCAGTTTTTCTCCAGTAGTTCGAATTCCGAGCAGGTATCCAGGGCGGAAGCCTGGGTTGATTTGCCCTCCGCTTCTTTCCGGGCGGGTTTGGTAAACTCTGGTTTAACTTCGGCATCTGATTGTAAAGCCGAATCTGTCGAATTGCTCTGCTCCGGGGTGGGTTGTGGTTCCGGCTCTGGTGTGGGCTTAACTGCAGGTGCAGGCTTTTTTGTGGCTGCCCTCAGAGGAGGTTTAACAGGTGTTTTACTGGCTGGTCGGGCAGGTTGGGCGGCTTCTGGCTGCGGAGCAAGTATGGAATCCAGCAACGCAAGCTCCAGGGGCAGGGTTGATTGTTCTTCAAATTTAGCCTCTCCAAAAATTCGCGTGGCTTTTACCAGTTCCTCTAAGGAGGCATTTTCAGACAGTTTTTTAATTCGTTCTGTTTCAGCCGGAGTAAAATCTGCCAGTTCGCTGCAGCCGCTTTTGACAAGGATAAGGCCTCTTAAGCAGCTGGTGATTTCCCGGTTGAACTGTTTCAGGTTGACGCCGTCCGCCTCCGCCTGGCTGATAACAAGCAGCCCGTTTCGAGCGTCCTGGTTGACGATACATTCTACCAACCCGAAAGCATGTTCACTGCCGGCATTACCCAGAAGGGCTTTTACTTGATCAGACGAAATATCATTACCGTAATATGAAGACAGCTGTTCCAGTGTGTTTTCCGCATCCCTCAGAGAGCCGGTTGCGTTACGAGCTACCATTTTTAGGGCTTCAGGCTCGATAGTTAGCCCTTCTTTGGTACAGATGATTTCCAGTTTTTCGGTTATATCCTTGTATGTGAGCCGGCGGAAATCAAAACGCTGACAGCGGGAATGAATAGTTGGCAGTATCTTGTGGGATTCGGTAGTTGCCAATATGAAGATAACGCGGGGAGGTGGCTCTTCAAGGGTTTTAAGCAACGCATTGGATGCCGCAGTAGATAGCATGTGAACCTCGTCTATAATGTAGACTTTGAAACGGCACTCTGCGGGTGAATAGTTGACCTTTTCCTTAAGTGCGCGTATGTCATCTACTCCGGTGTTGGATGCGGCATCTATTTCAATAACATCTACTGCCCTGCCTTCGGTAATAGCCTGGCACATGGAGCAGGTGTTACAGGGCTCATCTGCACCTTCGTTGCTGAGGCAGTTGACTGCCTTGGCCAGTATGCGCGATGTGGAAGTCTTGCCCGTTCCTCTGGGGCCACAAAAAAGATAAGCATGGGATACACGCCCCGCCTTGAGTGCATTCAGCAGAGTGCGTGTAACATGTTCCTGCCCCACTACGTCACTTAAAGTTTGAGGTCTCCAGCGGCGATAAAAAACTTCAGAAGTCATAAACTTAAACCATTATACCCCAAAGCAGGGCCAGAACCAAAAATATCCGGTTAAAAAAAGCCCCTGTTTTGGTCTAAAAACAGGGGCTTCATGTTGATATTTTAAAACGTTGAATTAATCAAGCAGGGAAGGAATATCACGGGCGGAATCATCGATATCCTGAAGCTTGGATTCAACATCCTTCTGGCGCTGCTTAATCAGCGGGATGAGACCGGTTGACTGGTTGTAATAACGCCGCACTTTCTCAACATCACTGAGCTCTGAAAGTATCAGTGTAATGTTTAAATTCGCCATTTCTCTGGGGTAGTCCCCGTTGCGGATGATGGCATTGGGTGCCATGTCCTTGAGCCAGTCTCCAATCTCCTTAACCAGATCCATGTTGATTTCCTTGGCTGGTCCTGAGATAAGATAGAGCGCTCTGGAAGCGTCCTTGGGATTTACAAAGGTAGAAAGTTCGCTGACGGCTTCATCCATTGCCTGGATGCCCTTATTGGTTTCAGAACTTTTAGCCCTGAAGTTGCCCATCCCCGCAAACGGGTTCTTGAAGCGGGCGATGCGGGATTCTCCGTAACCCAGCACCGTCCAGCCGAGGAGGGTTTGGATGATATCGCCGGCGTCCAGGGTTTTTGCGCCAACAAACTTGGAGCGCTTTTCTTCACCAGCACAGAGCAGGTTGTAGAATGGCGCCACAATCATTGAGTTAATCTGGGACAGATTATTTTTAAGGGAGAAATCCTTGCGGACGTAGCGCTGGTTATCTACCAGGATAACTGCATCGGCAACTGAATTGGTGGATTTAAGGCAGACGGCTGTGTTATATATGGTGCGTTCTTCATTCTGCTCTTCATGTTCGAAAGGAAGTATGACCATCGCATAAACCGGCTTGTCCGGATAGCGTTCCTTGATGTGTTGTGCCATAACCGGCATGGAGCCCGAGCCGGTTCCGCCTGCGGCGCTGGCAATGAGCAGGAACCCGTCCGTCTCATAGAAATTTTTGGTACTGCGCAGGGCGTCTACAACTTTATCGGAATCTTCCCGGGCAATTTCTGCGCCGAGCTCGTTGATTTTGCCGACTCCATGGCCTCCGGTTTTGCGCCCACCGATCAAAATACGGTGCTGATAATCTGTTTTTATGGTGGAGAGACCGCTTAAATCGGCTGCATCGGTATTAATGGCAAATACGCCGGGTGCTACATCAATACCACGCTGTGCCCTGGCACGCTTGTTAAGCCGGGCGAATTCGTCTGCGATGCGGCTACCGGCCTGACCAAACCCTAAAATCACTAATTTCATGTTGTTTTATGACCTCCATTATTAATTTACGGAGCCCGGCTATTTTAACCTTGCTTATCGTTGAGTGTCAACAGTTTTAAATACTTTTGCCGGCTATAAAAGCGGCAAGATCTGCCAGACGGCAGCTGTAGCCCCATTCGTTATCATACCAGCTTAGCAGCTTGACCATATTGGTGCCAATAACCATGGTACTCAGTCCATCGACAGTGCAGCTGGAGGGGTTACCAATGAAATCACTGCTGACGAGGGGCTCTTCGGTATAGCCCATTATCCCGCATAAACTTGTTTCCGAGGCTTCTTTGAGTGCCTTATTGATTTCTTCAACATCTGCACCGCGGCTCAGTTCAACCACCAGGTCGATTACTGATACCGTAAGAACAGGCACGCGATAAGCCATGCCATGGAGTTTTCCTTTAAGTTCAGGCAGTACCTGGGTTACTGCTTTGGCGGCCCCGGTGGTGGTGGGTATTATGTTGGCAGCAGCAGCCCTCGCGCGGCGCAGGTCTTTGTGGGCCTGGTCCTGGATACGCTGATCGTTTGTGTAGGAATGGATAGTGCTCATCAGGCCTTTTTCGATACCGAACTTTTCATGAATCACTTTGGCCATGGGAGCGATGCCGTTGGTAGTGCATGATGCATTGGAAATTATGCGGTGTTGCGATGGATCGTATTTATCCTGGTTAACACCCAGCACGATGGTGATATCCTCGTTTTTGGCCGGTGCTGAAATAATCACTTTTTTAGCGCCACCGTCGAGGTGAGCCGCAGCCTTAAAACCATCGGTGAAAAAGCCGGTGGATTCTATAACAATATCGGCGCCAAGTTCGCCCCAGTTTATTTTTGCAGGGTCACGTTCGGCTGTTACTTTTACTTTTTTGCCGTCGATGACGATGCTGTCATCTTCCAGGGATACATTGCCGGGATAACGCCCGTAGGTGGTGTCCCATTTGAAAAGATGTGCGCTGGTAGCAGGATCTGTAAGGTCGTTTAATGCTACAACCTCCAGCTCGTCACCATGGTAGCGGTTTATTGCTCTAAGTGCCAGCCTTCCTATACGTCCGAAACCGTTGATACCAATGCTTACCGTCAAATCCTCAATCCTCCTTAATTTTTGCCTTTTTCTATTTTACTCCGTTCGAGCATATCAATAAAAGCCTCGATGCGGGTCTTGAGGTGCTGGTTGATATTATAGTCGCTCCCGCCCTCCAGAGTAAGAATGGGTATACCAAGCTCTGTTCTGAATATGATATCACTGATTGCACGATGGCAGAAAGATTGTACGTAATGTATAACACCATCGATACGTCTCAGTTTTATTTGCCGGGAAATATCCCTGACCCGACCAGCAGTATCATATGGGTAGGTGTAATTGGAATACTGCTGGGAAAGGTTTGTGCCGGAGCAAGGCATGGCAAACTGACGCTGAATCTCATTGTAAACTACCCTGGCATTGTTTTCTTCCACGAAACTGTAAAGCGGGTTTGCAAAAACCGGTGGAACGCCGATGTAACCGATACGCAGGCGATCTGAAGAAAAAGGAGTACGCCTGTGAGCGTCGATAATAAATGTTTCTATCTCCCGGGTAAAGCGCAGGTAGTCCTGGTTAAAATCCGAAGTGGAAACCAGCCATATGTGGTTTTCAAATCCGGTGGTTGAACCATCCTCCCAGGTCATCCGGTCCAGCTCAAGCGTCAGGCTGCGTGGTTTTGCAAGTTTCTGGCGTACTTCCTCGGCGTCTTTCATGCTTGTTCCAAGTGTTCGGCACAGTTTTTCCATTTCTTGCTGCATTGCTTCTGGGTTTGGGGAGGCCGGGTAGGCAAACGGGATGGTCTTGATCCCCTTTAGTTTTAATACTTCCATCAGCATCAGCGTGTTGGAACAGTCTCCCCCGGTAACGCATATCACAGTTTCTAAGCGGTGCTTGATGCAGGCTCCGTAGATACCCTTTATCCAGGTACAGGTGTTTAGCGGAAAGCCTGCTCTCTCGGCAATATCTAACAGTTGAGACGGGTTTTGATGGCTTATAAACAGGTTGTTTAAATCAACTGGTCGGCAGCCGGCAGCAATCAGGCATTCGATCGGAATAGTAGTTGTGATGCCAATGGTTTTCATCATGATTGATGGAACATTTCTCCGGGCAGAAAACGTGTTTTTTGCCAGATGTTTTTAATCTGTTTGATTCGTGAGCTTGTGTCACTTGTCCATATTATAAAATAAGCTGACATGCGGCCGGGTTTTGCTGGATTAAAGACTTCAACATGCCGGTATCCCTGGCTTTTAAGATTTTCAGCGTATAGATTGACCATTTCCAGGCGGGCCTTAAGTGGTGATATACGGCCAGCGGCCAGTTCTCCGGCGGTATTTTGCCATTCATTTGTACCAAAGAAGCGGTTGATGGAAGATGCGCATTCAACTCTACCCATGTTTTTAAACAGGGCATTTTCCAGCGGCAGTATCAACAACGCGTCCATGCGTTGACCCTGCCAGTTTGTGCTGCCAGATATCATTTTTTTCATGGTAGACCAACGCAGGCGCCGATACCCTGGCGGGTCGATTACACATAAGATATTTGAAGAGCGAGGTATCTGGTCGAAGATCTTTCTTTGAACTGAATCGTGCAGAATATTTCCACTAACTATCAAACCATCGATATTTGAAAAGTTTTCCAGCGCCTCTTCATTCTGTGCTGCCATTACCATACGTCCAAATCCAGGCTTGATATCAGAAGCTCTTGAGCTCAAGCTGCTGATTTGAGCGCCTGACTCATGGCAGATGAATTTGCCAGGACGGGCAAAGATTTCCAGGTAGCAATAATTACGGGTTGCTCCACTGGAGGCGAACCCTTTTAGGAAATCCTCCAGGCATTCCAGTTTGTGGCAAACAGTTTTAGATACCAGTCGGGGGTCGGGCTTCCTGGTCATCTTCCTTTCCCCTCAAATTATAAAATGTATTTATTCCTGGATATTTGGCCTGTGGCCCCAGTTCCTCTTCGATTTTTAACAACCGGTTATATTTGGCTGTGCGTTCGCTACGGCAGGGAGCTCCGGTTTTGATCTGGCCGGTCCCCATGGCAACGGCAAGGTCTGCAATGGTAGTGTCTTCAGTCTCTCCACTGCGGTGAGATACCACTGCGGTGAAGTTGGCAGTACGCGCCATGTCGATGGCGGCGATGGTTTCGCTTACGGTGCCTATCTGGTTAAGTTTGATTAGAATAGAATTGGAAGTGGTGTTTTTTATCCCTTTCTCAAGCCTGCTGATGTTGGTTACATACAGGTCATCGCCTACCAGTTGAACCATATCCCCGATTTGTTTGTTAAGAATTTGCCAACCCTCCCAATCATCTTCATCCAGCCCGTCCTCAATGCTAATAATCGGGTAATCTTTTATTAAATTGACATAATAATCTACCATCTGGTTGCTGGTAAACTGCTTGCCTTCCCGGGTCAGGTGGTAAGCATCATCACGGTACATCTCACTGGCAGCCACGTCCAGTGCCAGGTGGCAATCTTTGCCCGGGTGATACCCAGCTTTTTCGATGGCTTCCAGTATAGCTTCTATGGCGGCGGTATTGGAGGGAAGTGTGGGTGCAAAACCTCCTTCATCCCCAACCGTTGTGGAGAGGTTTCGCCCGGCAAGCACCGCCTTGAGGCTGTGGTAAACCTCGACTCCCATTTGTATGGCGCCGGCAAAACTTTTAGCCCCGGTAGGCATCACCATAAATTCCTGGAAATCGGTGGAATTGGTGGCGTGCCTGCCACCATTTAAAATATTAAACATCGGTACCGGAAGCAGCATTTCTTCACCGCGGTTAAGGTACCTGTATAGCGGCTGCCCGGTGTGGCTGGCAGCCGCATAAGCTGTTGCCAGCGAGACCCCAAGCATTGCATTGGCTCCCAGACGGGACTTGTTTGGAGTGCCGTCCATCTCTATCATTCTAGCGTCTATCTCTTGCTGGGAAGTAACGCTGATTCCCTCAAGCGCGGGTCCAAGAATGCTATTTACATTATTGACAGCTTTGAGTACTCCTTTGCCCTTATAGCGCCCGGGGTCATCGTCCCTGAGTTCTACTGCCTCATATTTACCAGTGCTGGCTCCCGAGGGTACCATCGCCCTGCCAAAAACACCGCCGGTGGTAGTCACTTCAACTTCAAGTGTCGGGTTGCCCCTGGAATCAAGGATTTCACGGGCGTTGATCTTGCTGATTGCGGGCATTATTATTCTTCTCCTTCAGGCTGGTCATTAATCATATCCATGGCCAGGGCTGCTGCCTCAGCCGGGGTTGAAACTCTTATTATTGAACTGTCTGCCTTGCCTTCCCGGCAAAATTCCCAAGTGTTAAGCCCAATCACGGGTACGCCACCTTGCAGTGCGTAACTTATCTCGGAAAGGGTTCCATAGCTGCCGCCAATCGCGATTACAGCCTGGGCAGACCTGGCTACTATAACATTCCGTCCGTATCCCATTCCAGTAACGATGGGGATATCTACGAAACTGTTTGCTGCCTGACGTTTATCTCCGGGTAAAATCCCAACAGTGATTCCTCCAGCCTGGTGAGCACCCCGGCAGGCCGCCTCCATTACTCCACCCAGACCGCCACAGACGAGAACTGCTCCTCTGGCGGCAATCTCTCTGCCAGTTTCTTCGGCCAGCCTGAGTTCTTCTACAGAGGCCCTGGAGCCACCTATCACCGATATGGTTTTCTTGCTGCTCATCAATGTTTAAGTTACCAATACCAGCCGGATTATATCATTCACCTTCGGGTGGGGCAAAGAAACGGTTATAGTTGTTCATAGCTGTTTCAAGCCCTTGAGTGAGCAGGACTTCAACTGCTTCATTTATGCGGGGGAAAACCGATCGAATTATTGTTTTTTCCTGAGGGGCAAGCTCTCCCAATACGTAATCTACAATATCGTTTTCGCTTGATCCCCTGCCGGGTCTGCCTATCCCTATCTTTAAACGAACAAATTCACGCGTACCCAGACAGTTGATTATGGATTCGATCCCCCTGTGGCCGGCAGAGCTTCCTCCCTGCCGCAGGCGAATCTGGCCGGGTTTCAAATCCAGGTCGTCGTGAATTACCGTAATAGATTGGGGTTTGGCACGGTATTTTCTCACCAGGCGGCTGACTGCCTCTCCGCTCAGGTTCATATAAGTTCCCGGTTTGGCAAGTATGACCAGTGCTTCGCTGATCTGCCCGGAGCCGGTGCGGCTCAGGCATTCCCGGGTGCCTATCTGTATTCCATGCACTGAAGCAAGGTAATCAACTGCCATGAAACCCGCATTATGGCGAGTTGCACCGTAGCCTTTCCCTGGATTTCCCAGCCCAATAATTAAGTTCATGTTTATTTCTTTTCCGAAATGCTTATACCAGGCGGTTCAATACTAGTCCCGATGGTAGCTTGGGGTGAAAGTAGGTTGATTTCCTGGGCATGCGTTCCCCGGCATCAGCAACGGTTACGATTGTTTCTGGTTTAACTGTTCGCAGTATCACAGCCAGCTGGTGCTGCCCACTTTTTACCAGATCTATCACTTCTTCCCGATCATGGCTGAAAGATATGCGCGAGAGATCTGTCATGTCATTAAGGCCAAGCAGGCCTTCCAGGATGATGTGATCTACTATGCTTACATCCAGAGATTTATAAAGATCGGAATGGAATGCCGGCATCATTTGGTTTAATTTGCCCTGGTCTTTTACAGCGAGCACATGTACCCGGTCTCCTCCGAGCCCGAAGAGTGCCAGGCGGGTTGAATCCGGTTTTTCCAGTTCTTCTTCTATGCTGGTCCAGGCATCCGGTTTACCCAGGTGGAATTCGGTTACATCAAATAACTCCTCCAGCCTGGGTATCAGCCCGTTAATGTTGGCCCATCTTGCACCCCTGATAAGGCGGTGGGAGGGGAGTATCAAAAGCCCGGGGTCTGTAATGGAGACCATTTCCATCATCAAAAAGTTGAAGGATTCCTCACCTGTGGTGTTTCCGAGCAGAGCTTCTTGCTCACGCCGATATTTCAGGGTACTTTCATACCTGTGGTGACCGTCGGCTATATAGAGGGGTTTTTCTTCAAACAAGCATGCAAGCGCCTGAACGGCTCGGGCTTCGGTGACTACCCATAACTGGTGTCTGTCATCATCGTAGCCGGCCGTTGATACGTGGGGAGGTGTACTGGTAAGGTTTTCAAGCATCGACTCGACTGCATTATCGCCGTCTTCATACATGGAAAAAACCGGGCTGGTGTTTGCCCTGAGGCTTCGAAGCAGCCTTTCCCGGTCGCTTCTGGCTTTGGGGAGGGTGCCTTCATGAGGGCGGATTATCATTTTATTCCAATCCTCAACCCTCACTGCGGATATGATGGTCCTGCGCCGGTATTCGGTGCCGCTCAATGTGAAGTAGTGGTCGTGAATATAGAAAGCTGGTTTGGAGTCCTGAATCAGCACTGTTTCGTCCAGCCATTTTTCCAGAGTAGCAAGCGCACGTGTGTACTTGTTGTCGTTTTCATCATCTGCCGGCAGTTCCCGGCTGTGTTCAATGCGGATATAGTTATATTTATCCAGCCGGTGATAGTCTTCCTGCCCGGATTGAGATATTACATCATATGGAGGGCAGATCACCCTGGACAGGTCCGGCGCGATTGCGGAGTTATAGCGGATTCCGCGAAAGGGTTTTATGAAGGCCATAATGAAATTAATCCTTTCCGATAATAGTGAACAGAAATTGGAAGCGTTGAAAGAACCGGGGCTTATTCTAACAGAAAAGGGCAATAAGGGCTATGTTTCACCCAGCATATCCAGCAGAGAATTTTCATTGATCTCCTTTACGCCAAGCTTGCGTGCTTTTTGAAGCTTTGAGCCGGGAGCTTCCCCGACTACCAGAAAACTGGTTTTGCGGGTTACGTCACTTTTTATGCTTCCGCCAAGTGCTTTTATGCGTTCTTCGGCTTCCT
>JAQUQL010000030.1 GCA_028716145.1 Dehalococcoidales bacterium | reverse complement strand
TACCTCGACGTTCAAGTTTATAAATTTCAATAAGCTTGCAATAAACCCGGCAGGATGTTAATTGATTGGCAAAATATTGCCGTTACGGTATAAAATATTACTTGATTCTTCCCATAAAGGGAATAGTAATTAACGTAAGGGTTGATGTGAATGTCTCTAGTTGTTCAGAAATATGGTGGTTCGTCTGTAGCTGACGGAGAAAAAATCATGAATGTTGCCCGCAGAATTGCCAAAACTTCTGAAAACGGCAACCAGGTAGTTGTAGTGGTGTCTGCAATGGGAGACACCACCGACGATTTGATAAAACTCGCCTACAATGTATGCGAAAATCCCAGCTCCAGGGAACTTGATGTGCTCCTTTCTACAGGGGAAATCGTTTCCTCGACTCTGCTGGCGATGGCGCTAAAGTCGCTGGGTGCAAAATCCATCAGCCTTACCGGTGCCCAGGCTGGCATCCGCACAGATAACTCCTATTCAAAAGCGCGCATCACCAACATCGACCCCCGTCGTGTAGTTAGGGAGCTCGAAAAAGGCAATATCGTTATCGTAGCCGGTTTCCAGGGAATGAATGAAGAGATGGATACCACCACCCTGGGCAGGGGCGGCTCTGATACAACTGCTGTAGCACTGGCAGTAAGCCTCGAGGCAGACAAGTGCGAAATTTACACCGATGTTGCCGGTGTTTACACTGCCGATCCCCGTATCGTCAGCCAGGCCAAAAAGCTGGATGAAATTGGCTATGAAGAAATGCTTGAAATGAGCACATATGGAGCCAACGTCATGCATCCCAGAGCAGTGGAGCTTGGCCAGATATACAATATACCAATCCTGGTTGCTTCCAGCTTTCTGGAAAGCCCAGGAACATTAATCCATGGAGGCATACCAATGGAAGGACGAAACAGAGTAACCGGAATAGCACAAGATCTAAACGTTGCAAAAGTCACAATAGTCGGAGTGCCGGACAAACCCGGAATCGCAGCTACCATTTTTGAAAGGCTGGCCAATGCCGGCATCAGCGTAGATACGATAGTGCAAAACGCGAGTATAGAGAACATAACCGACCTGACTTTTACCATTGCCAAGAGCGATCTTGCTCCCGCCACGGAAATCGTTAAGCCTATAGCGAGCGAAATCGGAGCGAGGGACTGCATTTTCGACCCAACTGTTGGCAAGGTGAGCATAATCGGCACCGGAATCCAGACCAGCCCGGGTTATGCCGCCAGAATGTTTACCACTTTAAGCCAGGAAGGCATCAATATCATGCTCATTTCAACTTCTGAAATACGTATAACATGCATCATCAAGGAAGACAAGGTAAAAGACGCAGTCAGAGCTCTACACCGCGCCTTTGAGTTGGAACAGGCGTAAAAATAAATGTGGCGGCTTTCCAGCCGCCACATAAGTTTACCGAACTACACAGTTTATCTATACATTTATTACTTCTTTAACCCCTGGAATCTCCTGCTTGAGCAGACGCTCAATACCATTCTTCAGGGTCATCGAAGACATCGGGCAACCAGCACAGGCACCTTTAAGGCTAACCTTGACCACGCCATCATCGGTAACGTCAACCAGTTCAACATTACCCCCATCGGCTTGCAGGCTGGGGCGGATTTTATCCAGAACCGCTGCCACTGCTTCTTTCATTAATATCTCCTTTGTTTATTTTAAACCGTTTACTTTACCGGTTCAGTTTCCCCGTCCTGGCTAGTGCCGTGGCACTCACAAACCTGCTCGGGTGAACATTCTCCCGGCTTGCTCTGAAGCTTTTCCGGGTGCGAGCACCCGCATCCTTCACACATAATAACTCTCCTTGTGTTAAAATATAGAGTTTGATAAGAGATTGATGTGAGATTATCATATAGACTGTCAGAACGTCAACGTTAGCCTTGATAAATTTCATCCTGAAACCCCTTGCAAAAAGGCATGTTTTTCGTTTACTATTTGAAGCTTGTGTTTGGATAGTTGCCAGACACGGCAAAATAATTATTTAAAGATAGAGAAGAGGATAGATGGCACAGGAAACGGAAAAACCGGTTTTTGTTCTTCCGTCAACCAGCCGGAAGGCTATAAGTCTGGCTATGGAAGGCCGCTGGCAAGAAGCGGTAGCTGCCAACCTGACGATTATTGAAAGTTCTCCCTGCGATGTAGATGCTTACAATCGGCTCGGCAGGGCTTACCTGGAACTCGGCGAATATGCTGCCGCAAGAGCAGCATACAGCCGAGCTTACGAAATCGACCCTTACAATTCGATTGCTGAAAAAAACCTGCGACGGCTTTCCCAGCTGGGAGAAGGGGTTGGCCACAAGGCGCCTTCTTTGACCAAACTCGATCCGGACCATTTCATTGAAGAACCTGGCAAAGCAGGAGTGATAAGCCTGCAGCAGGAAGCGCCCCGGGAGATATGGGCAAGTATTGTCGCCGGGGAAAAAGTTAACCTTATTATAGATGGAACCCGTTTAAGGGTAGAAAACGACCGGGGGGAATACCTCGGGCTGGTTGACTCGCGCCAGAGCCAACGGCTCATCAAGCTTATGAAGGGCGGTAACCGTTACAGCTCCAAGGTTGTGAGCACAACTGGGTCGAAAGCCGTTATAATAAGAGAAATATATAAACATCCGTCACAACATGGAGTAATTTCATTCCCATCGCGCAACTTTGATCGTGTTGAACGCTATACCGGGGATCAACTGGTGGGGGCAAAAGCCAGTCTTACTGCTGACTCAGGCGAGGAAATCTATTACGCAGAGGGCGATGAGAGCGATGAATGGATAGACGGTAGTGATGATAATTATGACGATCAGGAAGAAAACAGCTAGGAGACCGTAAATGGATGTAACCACAGGAAACATCACCGACATTAAAATTGAAGACGAGATGCGCTCAAGCTACCTCGACTACGCTATGAGCGTAATCATCGCGCGGGCATTACCCGACGTGAGAGACGGGCTGAAACCGGTACAAAGGCGTATCCTGTTTGCCATGCGTGAACTGGGCATCACTCATAGTGGCTCCCATAAAAAAAGCGCCAGGGTAGTTGGTGAAGTACTTGGTAAATACCATCCGCATGGAGATTCTTCAGTATACGACGCAATGGTACGTATGGCACAGGATTTTTCCATGCGCCATACCCTTGTTGATGGCCAGGGGAACTTTGGCAGTGTTGATAATGATCCTCCCGCAGCCATGCGTTACACAGAAGTGAGGCTTTCTGCCATTGCAGAACAGATGCTTCTGGATATTGACAAGGAAACTGTCGACTTCATGCCCAACTTCGATGACAGTCTCAAGGAGCCGGTAGTTCTTCCCAGCAGGTTGCCAAACCTGCTGGTTAACGGTTCTGCCGGTATCGCTGTTGGGATGGCCACCAGTATTCCTCCACACAACCTGGGAGAGATCTGCAGTGCCATCAATTACCTGATCGACAACCCGGAAGCTTCAGTCAGCGAATTGATGCAGATCGTCAAAGGTCCGGATTTTCCCACTGGTGCGATAATCCAGGGGATTGAAGGAATCAGAAGCGCTTATGCAACCGGCCATGGCCGGGTGGTGGTCAAAGCACGGTCATATATAGATGAAGCACCAAACGGCCGTTATCAGATAATTGTTAACGAGCTTCCCTACCAGGTAAACAAGGCAGCGTTGATTGAGCGCATAGCCAGCCTTATCAAAGATAAAAAGATTACCGGAATAAGTGACCTGCGGGACGAATCCGACCGGCAGGGCATGCGTATTGTAATAGAACTAAAACGGGAAGGCCAGCCCCAGCAGATACTTAACAACCTCTACAAGCACACTCCCATGCAAACTGCCTTTTTTGTTAATATGCTGGCTCTGGTTGAAGGTCAGCCCAGAGTGCTTAGCCTTAAGGAGGCCCTGCAGCACTTCATCAGCTTCCGGCAGGAAGTAATCACCAAAAGAACCGAATATGAGCTCAGGGGCGCCAAAGACCGCGCACATATTCTCGAAGGCTTAAAGAAAGCACTTGATTTCATCGATGAAGTGATCGCTACCATCCGCGCTGCCAAATCTGCCGAGGAAGCACGCGGTGACCTGATGACAAAATTCGAGCTTAGCCAGATACAGGCGCAAGCTATTCTTGATATGCAACTCAGGCGTCTTGCCAACCTTGAAAGGCAGAAAATCCTCGATGAATATGCCGAGATTCTCAAAATCATTGCCCGTCTTGAAGACCTCCTTGCCAGCCCGGGAAAAATCCTGGGTGTGGTCAAGAAGGAAATTGGCGAACTTAAATCCAAGGAAGCAAACCCGCGCCGAAGCGAGATCAACGAGCAGGAAGCCCTCGCCTTTAGCGAAGAAGACCTGATACCTCACCAGGCAGTGGTGGTTACAATCAGCGACCGCGGATTCATCAAAAGAGTGCCGGCGGAGAGCTTTACTCCACAGCATCGCGGCGGGAAGGGAATCATCGGAATGGTAACCCGCGAAGCTGACACTGTCCGCTTCCTCCTTTATGCCGATACTCATGATAACCTCCTGTTCTTCACTGACCGCGGCAGAGTATTCTCCATCAAGTGCCATGAGGTTCCACTGGACATATCCCGTGTCAGCAAGGGCATATCTATCATCAACCTCATTCCTCTTCAGGATGGTGAACGGGTAACTGCGCTGGTTGATGTGAAGGAGTTTAGCGAAAACTGGTTCATGATACTCGCAACACAAAAGGGTGAAATAAAGAAAGTTGATATCGCCAGCTTCAGTTCAGTTCGCCCAAGCGGCTTGCTGGCTATGGATTTGGATAAAGATGACTGTCTGGTAAGTGTAAGGATGGGCACAGACGAAAACGATGTGGTGCTGGTAACCAAGAACGGGCAGTCGATCCGCTTCCCTGTAAAAGATATTCGCACCAGCCTGAGAGCAAGTGGCGGCGTAAAGGCCATCAAGCTCATCGGAGGCGATCAGGTGGTTGCCATGGATATGGTTGATCCTGAAGCATACCTGCTGGTAGTCACAGATCAAGGTTTTGGCAAGATCACACCGCTTTCAAGGTACCCTGTACAAAAACGAGCCGGGAGCGGAGTTAAAACCTTCCACCTCACCGGTAAAACCGGCCAGGTCACGGCTGCGGCACAGGTTACCGAAACTCGCCAGGTGATGTTGATATCGGCCAACGGTGTAGTGACCCGAACACCAGTTAGAGAAGATGACCCTCGCAAGGGGATAACTGTTCAGGGGCGTTCTACCCAGGGTGTCAAGCTGATGGATATCAAACCTGAGGACAGCCTGGTTGCCATTACAGTGTTTGACTAGGCAGCCAGCCAGGCAACAGTAATTGCACCGGTGGGGCAGGCACGTTCGCATCCACGAAGGCGATCGCACCTGTTTCCATCGGTGACCCGGCATATTCCAGCTTCATCCAGATACAGAATTTTCACCGGGCATATCTCTACACATGCACCACAGCCAGTGCATGAATCTTCATTTATGTTAACTATTTGATTCAAGCTGTTGCTCTCCTTTATTTGCGCGATGGCAGCCAGGAACCCGTTTTTCAAGCCCGCAAAAGTTGCACGGACCGGTGCGGCAATCCGGCGTTGTGTCTCCATTCATTGCCCGCTGGTATTCATCTGCCAAAAATTTCAGGCTGACCCCGCTGGATATATGCTCCCAGGGCAATGGCTCGCCAGGCACTTTATTCCAGTTTGCATATTCTGCCGGGTTTAAACCGGCTTCCTCAAAAGCTTTTTCCCATCTGGAATAGTCAAAATGCTCATCCCACCCATCAAACCTGGCACCCGCTTCCCAAGCCCGGAAGATAACCCGCCCCAGCAAACGGTCCCCTCTTGAGATGGCGGCTTCCAAAAGGCTGGTTTGCGGATCATGCCAGCTGATATTGATCTTCCGGTGGCCAATATTATCCCTGACCAGGTTAACCCGCTTGATTATCTCGCTACGCTCAATCTGCCCGAACCACTGAAAGGGAGTGTGTGCCTTGGGAACAAAAGTGGAAAGACTTATCCTCAGTTTGGGACGCCGCCCGGGAGAAAATCGCCCGAGATCATAAACCTTGGAGGCAAGATGCCCGATCGCAATTACGTCTTCCTCGGTTTCCGTAGGAAGGCCAATCATAAAATAAAGTTTTAGAGTAGTCCATCCCCTTTCAAACGCTCGAGCTGCTGTGAGCAGGATATCTTCTTCGGAAATTACCTTGTTGATCACCTGCTGCAGGCGGCTGGTCGCTGCTTCCGGAGCAAGAGTAATGCCACTGCGACGGCGGCCGGATAATGCCTCTACCAGGTCAAGCGACTTCTCATCAATCCTCAAGCTCGGCAGTGAAAGTGTTACTCCTTGCATTTGTTCTGCCTGATTGAGGGTACCGATCAGACTGGCGATGCCGGGATAATCACCTGAACTCAGAGACAGCAGAGTGATTTCCTCATAACCGCAGGAGTTGCACAGCCCTTGTACCGCAGAGATAATTTCTTCCTGGCTGCGGTGACGCAGTGGCCGATAATACATCCCTGCGTTGCAAAAGCGGCATCCGCGGGTACACCCGCGGCTTATCTCTACTGAACCTTTATCCTGCACTGTCTCAATCAGTGGCACAACCGGTTTTTGTGGAAATGCCGGTAAATCGCGTCGTATAATCCTCTCAACCGGAATTGGGGCACTATCTACTCTTCTTTTAATTGCTTTAAACTTGCCATCTTGCCCATATTCAGCTTCATAGAAAGAAGGAACATATATACCGCCGAGTGCGGAGAGCTCAAGCAGTATGCTGTGCCGGTCGGCGCCAGACTTCTTCATATCCCTGACAAGTTCTGCGATCCTCCCAACCACCCCTTCGCCATCGCCAATCACAAAGAAATCCACAAAATCGGCCAGCGGCTCGGGGTTCATTGCTCCGATGCCTCCGGCCATCACCAGGGGATCGGAAGCGCTTCTTTTTGCACTCTCAACCGGTATGCCGCCCAGATCCAGAATATTAAGAAGATTGGTGCAATTGAGTTCATAACCCAACAAAAAACCCAATATATCAAATTCTGAAAGAGGCCGCCCGCTTTCAATGCCCTCAAGTTTGAGTTCTGCCTGCCTGAGTGCTTGCTCCATATCCGGCCACGGAGCAAAAACGCGGTCGGCTAGTGCAAATGGAAGCTCGTTAATTTCCTGGTAAAGGATCGGAAGCGTTATCCCGGACATGCCAACCTCATAGACGTCCGGGTAGCTAAGTACAATATGTATTTGAGTTTTGTACCATTCCTTACAGGCTGCATTCCACTCCCCGCCAGTATAACGGGCTGGTTTTGTCACACTGCCAAGAATCTGTTCAGGGTAAGCCATATTACTCCTTAATGATTAAAACAAATCAAATTACGGGAAAGATTATAACCTATCATAAAAACTACCAACACACGAAAATGCCCAAACAAAGTTGTTGTACTATAAAAATTAAAGAGTGTTGACAAAATCAAGATATAAAGCCTAACATAAATAGGGTGATTTCTTCATATGTCCGATCCATTTATCATTACATATTGCAGCGCTTTGAAGCGCCCCTGAGTAGAGACACGCCTCCTGGGGGTCTATTTTAATCAAGAGGGGGTTTTCTTATGAACAGAGATTATGACCAGCCCTGGGTTTTCTTCTGGGCTCCTCCTGACTCGGATTTCCAGGTAATCCTGGAGGGGGATAAAGAATCCACACGCAAACTGCTGATACGACGGGCTTTGCTGAATTCTTTATTTAACGAGGCTGATTTCGAGGAACCTCCACAGGCAGGCTAGCCAGGCAGTATTGAGCCTATAAAACCTCTCTGCCCCCGGATGAAATCAGCTGCTTCTACCTCTTTTTTCCCTTCCATCTGCAGTTTTTTTATACCTAAAACGCCATTGCCGGTAACCACTCCGGTCGTCATACCTGCATTGCCTTCAAGCCGGACAACTCCGCCGGGTTTCCCGCAGTGCGTATATTCAGCAGGTTCAACCTCTGTCAGCTTAAGTATTTTCCCCTGCCATGTAGTATAGATTCCCGGCCATGGAGTGTAAGCTCTGGACTTTCTCCAGATTGTGCCGGCTTCTTCATCCCAGCAAATGAATCCATCTTCCTTGCGGATTATTCCGGAATAAGTGGCAAGACTCTCATCCTGGAGGCGGGGCTGAATTTCCTGCCTTGACCATGCTTCCAGAACTTCACAGATAACCCCTCCCGATATATCTGCAAGGCGGCTGCCGAGGCTAATTGTGGTATCCCAGTCAAAAATCGGAACCTGGCAAACCGAAAGAACCGGGCCGGTATCCATACCTTTATCCATGAGCATTACGCTTACTCCGGTGAATAAATCCCCGGCAAGTATTGACCCAGCCACCGGAGAAGCTCCACGATGAAGAGGAAGAATCGAGAAATGGATATTCATACAACCAAGCCGTGGTATCTCCAGGACCGATTGCGGAAGCAGGCGTCCATAAGCCACAACCACTATTGCTTCTGGTTTCAGCTCTCGCAATTCATCAACGGTTTCGCTATTCTTGAAACCTGAAGGCTGAATAACCGGAATACCGAGATGCAACGCTTCATTTTTTACAGCAGACCCGGCAACAACTCTCCCCCTTCCTGAACAGGCATCCGGCTGAGTATATACAGCGATAACATCATGCCTGGAGTTCAGCGCTTTTAATGCCGGCAAAGCTATACCTGGGGTCCCCATAAATACCAGACGCAACTTTTACCCCCTCGAGCTGTTTTACAAGGCTTAGTCTATTATACTGTAATTAAATTATACCTTGCCTGAAAAACGGTTTCATCACTATTCCTGAAAAATTGTTTTGTGCTGTCTGGTTTGATTTATTAGCTGTTTTTACTGTATTTTATTTAATCGGTCCTAAATCTTTTTCCGTAAGCTTAACAATATGGTGCTTCTATTATTTCACTTGTTTCCCTGTAGTGTTACAATTATCGAAAGGAACTATTAAGATGTCCGTTTATTCTATACAAGGAGGCTGCAAGAATGTCTGGTCATTCTAAGTGGCATTCAATAAAACACCAGAAAGGTGTTGCCGATGCACGAAGAGGTAAACTCTTCACCAAACTGACCCGGGAAATAATCATGGCTTCCAGGGAAAAGGGCAGCGACCCGGATCTTAACGCCCGTTTGCGCCTGGCCATACAAAAAGCCAAAGATGCCAATATGCCCTCAGACAATATTCAGCGCGCCATCAAGCGCGGTGAAGGAGCGCTGGAAGGAGCAAACTACCAGGAAGCTACTTTTGAAGGCTACGGCCCAGGCGGCGCGGCGATCATGGTGAGCGTTCAAACCGATAACCGTAACCGTACCGTACAGGAAATCCGTTCATCTTTTTCTAAAAGCGGTGGAAACCTTGGAGAGAACGGGAGTGTCGCCTGGCTGTTTGACCCCAAGGGCATAATTTCTATCGATACCGAAGGCGCCGACCCGGATGAAATAACCCTTAAGGCGATCGATGCCGGGGCAGAAGATGTCGTCACCGGTGAAGGCTATATCGAAATATATACCCTTCCTGAAGATATGGAAGATTTGCTCAAAGCTCTTGAAACAGCCGGGATCACTGCCAGTTCGGCTGAAGTGAGCCAGGTGGCTAAAACCACCGTCTCTCTGGACGAATCAACCCAGCTGCAGATTTTGCGGCTTCTGGACAAACTGGAGGACCTGGATGACGTCCAATCAGTCGTCAGTAACGTCGATTTTGACGACAACGTCATAGAGCAATATCGCTCAAGCCAATAATATGAGAATTCTGGGAATTGACCCCGGTACGATGGTTCTCGGTTACGGGGTGATTGACAGCCATGGCGATACGATTACACTGGTCACCTATGAAGCGTTGAAGTGCCGGAGCCGTTCTTCAATGGGAGAACGGCTTTTTTTTCTGTATAAATCTCTCTGCGAAGTGATAAAAGAATACAGCCCGGATGAAATAGCAATAGAAACGCCTTTTGTAGCTGAAAATGCCCGTACCGCCCTGGCGATAGGTAAAGCTCAGGCTATTGCCTTGCTTGCGGCAGCTTCATTTTCTATCCCCGCTTTTGAATATTCACCTACTGCCATAAAATACAATACTGCCAGCTATGGAGCCAGCTCCAAAGCCCAGGTGCAGGAAATGGTCAGGCTGCAGCTTAACCTGAGAGAAGTACCAGCCCCTGCCGACTGCGCCGATGCCCTGGCGGCTGCAATATGCCATTTACGACAATCTCATCTAAATAATCTTACCGGAGGTAGAGAAAAATGATAGCAAGCATCGCCGGAAAACTGGAAATGGTCGGGGTTGATTCAGCAATCATCAACGTCGGTGGCATAGGTTTCCAGGTATTTATCCCGCCTGCATCTCTGGCTAAACTGGGTGATACTGGCACCAGCGTCAAATTATATACTCACTTCCAGGTAAGAGATGACGGGGTTAGCCTTTACGGATTTATCAGCTCTTCCGAGCTTTCCCTGTTTAAAAATCTGCTCAGCGTTAGCGGCCTTGGCCCAAAGCTTGCACTGACCATGATTTCTGAAATGGATATAGAAACTCTGGCAGCCGCAATAGTATCCGGGAATATCGATCTGCTGACGGCGATCCGCGGAATCGGCAAAAAAACAGCCAGCCGGATAGTACTTGAGCTAAAGGACAAACTTGCTACAGGAGAAATCCTGCTGCCTCTTTCCGAAATCACCCAGGAGAACAATGATGTTGTTGCCGCTCTAATCTCTCTGGGGTATTCAACCTCCGAGGCTACCCGGGCAGTGAGCAGCCTGCCGACTGATAAAAACCTTAATCTTGAAGATAAAATCAAGATGGCACTGACCCGCCTGGGAAGGGATTAGGCTGATAAATGACCGATACGGCTGAATTTTCGATTTATGCCGATTTTAAACCCACCGGTGACCAGCCACAGGCGATCGACAGGCTGGTGGAAGGGATCGAAAAAGGTTACGCGCACCAAACCCTGCTCGGTGTAACCGGCAGCGGTAAAACCTTCACCCTGGCCAATACGATAGCCAGGTCTGGAAAACCTGCGCTAATAATCAGCCATAATAAGACCCTGGCTGCCCAGCTTTACAGCGAATTTAAGGAGTTTCTTCCCAACAATGCTGTTGAATATTTTGTAAGCTACTATGACTATTACCAGCCGGAAGCCTACTTACCCCAGACGGATACCTATATCGACAAGGAAACCGATATCAATGACGAAATAGACAAATTGCGCCACGCTGCTACCAAGGCGCTGCTCAGCCGGCGGGATGTGGTAATAGTAGCATCAGTTTCCTGTATTTATGGCCTGGGGGAACCGGAAGAATACAAGAGTTTCATCGTCAGCCTGAAAAAAGGCGGAAGCTACAGTATGGACCGGCTTTTCCGGCAATTCGTCGACCAGCAATACGAACGTAACGATTTTGACTTTTCGCGCGGGCATTTCAGAGTAAGGGGAGATACGGTTGAAATCCTGCCAGCATACGAAGATACCGCACTCCGCCTGGAATTTTTTGGCGACGAACTGGAACGCATCATCCGGCTGGACCCGTTAACCGGAGAATTTCTGGCCGAGCTTGAAGAGATAGACATATACCCGGCCAAACATTTCGTAACCTCCCCGGAGAGAATGACTCAGGCTATGGAGAGCATACGGGGAGAACTCGAGCAAAGGCTGGGGCAGCTTGAAGCTCAAGGCAGACTGCTTGAGGCCGCCAGGCTAAAGGCAAGAACCAATTACGACCTGGAAATGCTTGCCGAGGTAGGCTATTGCAGCGGTATCGAGAATTATTCCCGCCACCTCACCCGCCGTCCGCCGGGAAGCGCACCCTATACTCTTATAGATTACTTCCCCAAAGACTTTTTGCTGATAATAGATGAATCTCATATGACCATTCCGCAGATAAGAGGAATGTATAACGGCGACCGGGCACGCAAAGAAGTGCTTGTGGAATATGGTTTTCGCCTTCCTTCAGCGCTGGATAACCGCCCGCTTGACTTCAGCGAGTTCAACAGACATATCAACCAGGCGATTTACGTTTCGGCAACACCAAAGCCATATGAACTTGGGATCAGCCAGCAAGTTGTAGAACAACTGGTGCGCCCCACAGGATTAATTGAACCTACTATTGAAGTTAAACCTACGCATGGCCAGATCGATGACCTGGTAGGTGAAGTACGCAAACGGGTAGAACGGGGCGAAAGATGCCTGATTACCACACTTACCAAGAAGCTGGCCGAACAGCTTTCTGAGTATCTGATCGAGATGGGTATTAAAACCAACTACCTCCATTCTGAAGTTGATACTCTCGAGAGGGTAGAAATACTGCGCGACCTAAGGCTTGGAGTGTATGACGTGCTGGTCGGAATAAACCTCCTGAGGGAAGGCCTTGATCTGCCGGAAGTAAGTCTGGTGGCTATACTGGATGCCGATAAGGAAGGCTTCCTGCGCTCAGAAGAATCATTGGTTCAAACCATGGGCAGGGCCGCCCGCCATATAGATGGCCATGTGATCATGTATGCGGACACGATTACCGGTTCGATGGAACGCGCCATGGCAGAAACCATGCGGCGCAGAAAGATTCAAGAAGATTATAATCTTGAGCACGGCATAAATCCGCAAAGTATCCGCAAGGCGATCAAGGACATAACTGAAAGAGTTAAAAGCGCAGCTCTCAGCCAGGAAAAGGGAGAGGAAGGCAGGCCGGCCACCAGAGAAGAGATTGCCCGGCTTATCCGGGACCTGGAAAAACAAATGAAGGCTTCAGCCAAAAACCTTGAATATGAAAAAGCAGCTCTTTTGCGGGATCGAATCATCGAGCTCAGGGTTGCGATGGAAAGCAAGGAAACGCTCTCCAGAACTCGCAAGGTAAAGTAACAGGTACCTGGTTGGCCGCTAAAACACGCTTGTTTAAAATGCGTCGCCCTCGAGCACCCATTAACTCGTGTCGCCCTCGAGCG
>JAQUQL010000029.1 GCA_028716145.1 Dehalococcoidales bacterium | reverse complement strand
TATCTAAGCCGGGTGGCCTGATTCCTCTTTTGTTTTGGCCGCGTTTTTCCTTTTGAGAGGCAGAGAAAAGGAGAATTGGCTACCTTTTTCTTCCCCTTCACTTTCAACCCAAATCTTCCCCTCGTGCGTTTCAACGAGTTGTTTGGATATTACCAGACCCAGACCGGTGCCTGGTGTTTTATCAGTTGTGCTGCCGTGAATTTGAAAGAAACGCTGAAAGAGTTTTTTCTGGTCAGCAGGTTTTATACCAATACCGTTATCCGAGACGCTGATAATGACCTCTTCTCCCTCTATATTTCCTTTAACGGTTATAGCGCCACCATCCGGAGTAAATTTGACTGCATTAGAAAGAAGGTTAAATAAAACCTGTTTCAACTTGCGCTCGTCTGCCATGATTTCCGTATTATCAATGTTATTTATTGCCTTTAGAAAGAGGCTTATGTTGTGTTTTGCTGCTCTTTCCTTGATCATAAAAAGGCTTCCTTGCAGTAAATCTTTGATTTTTATATTTGACAGCAAAAGTTCTTCTTTTCCGGCTTCTATCTTGGAAAGGTCGAGGATATCATTGATCAGAGAAAGCAGGTGTCTTCCGCTTTCCACAACTGCGTTTACATACTCCATCTGCTTTTGGTTCAGCGGGCCAAAATCCTGTTCACACAGAACCTGCGCAAAACCAATAACTGCATTGAGCGGAGTTCTAAGCTCGTGAGACATACTGGCTAAAAATTCTGATTTAGCCTGGTTGGCAAGTTTTGCCGCCTGGGCTTCTGCCTCCAATTTCTGAGTATGCTTACGCTCTGCCAGTTCTGCTTTCAGTCTTATCCTTTCTCTGGAATCAGCCTCGGCTTTTCTCTGTTCTGTATTATCATGCAATAAAACCAGATAGCCATTCGGGTTATTATGTGCAGATACCGGAGATATGAACACAGTATAATAACGCTTATCGGTTCCATCCTCTATGGTTATTACGGTCTCTTTGCTGGTTGTGTCTGCCTTCAGGGCTGCAATTTGTGCCTTTCCTGGCAGTAGCGTGTTAAAAGGCTGACCAATTACTTCTTCTCTTTTTTGATTGAGAATCTTTTGGGCTGACTGGTTGATATCTACAAGTTTATAATCTGTATCCAGGATAACTACACCGTCAAGCATGCTTTTGAACACTACTTCGTAAGCTATCGGTTTGATATCAAGCAGTTTGAACCGGGATAAACCCAGAAAAAAAGCCACGCCGGTGATGGTGAGGGCTAATGGCGTATGGTCGATAAAGGCAAAAGGCTTTATGCCGGCGATGAAGAGAAAATTAGCTGCCCATGGTACGAGGGAAGCTGCCAGTATAATACCTGCCTGTTTGCGGTAAATGCCTGATGAACGCCTGAATAAATCCAGGATTAGCAAAGTACAAGCGAGCAGCAAAACATAAGAGTAAACTGAGTATACCCAGAACCAGCCATTGTGGGTAACCAAATCGACCGGTGGCCAGAGGGAAGTATCCAGCCATATATCTTTCCACATCAGGTGGTGATAACTATTTGTCCAAACTATTACCAGCGTCACTACGGGGATTATTGTCAGCAATATTATATTTCGTTTTGTAAGCCATTTATGCCTGTCTGTGTAAAGGAGGGTGAACACCAGCCATGTACCGGGGATTAGAGTGATTCCAAAATAAGTCATTTTGAGCCAGAATATGTTGGCAGAAAGTTCAACACTGGCATGTTCAAGTGCAGCTGTGGACGCCCACCATGCCAGGGAGAACATCAGTAGAAGAAAAGCAGATGCTACCCGCCTTTTACGATGCTTCCAGACGCGGGCAATTAGAAACAATGCAATAAGTATCGCCAGTAAAAGCGGTAATATGTATGGAGTGTAAGCTAGTTGCATGATCTAATTATTAAAGTCGGCTATTTCATACCGATTATCAACATTATGTGTTACTTTTAACCATGAAGTCAATATAAAAATCTTTTTAAATCAGATTAATTTATTAGCCGTTCGTCCTACGGGAGATTATATTCACAAAAAACATCCAGAAAACGTAACAACAAGCATTCTAGGGAAAACAGATTTAATAAACGGTGAAAAGTTTTTCGGTTGCTCATTTCATTTTTGATAGACATTCAATACTTAGAATCATTATAATCTACAACAGATGAATTGAATTTTTGCTATAAATAAATATATTTGCATCAGTATTGACGGCCATAAATTACGGTTGAGGACTTGCCGTAACATCCGTCATTTAACAATGAGGCGTTCTTATAAGGAGAGTATTTAATGGGTTTAGTTGAAGAAACAAAACATGACGGAAGCAAACACGCCAAAGATACTGGCGCCAAAGCCGGGCAGGACAGCGCTAATAGTGCAGGGGCTGAGCCCAAAGACAGGGTTGAGCAGGTGAGGGAGATACTTTTTGGTGCCCAGAGAGAAGAATACGATAGAAGGTTTGGCGAGCTGGAAGAACTCATTGCTAAAAATATTTCTGATGTAAACAGTGAAACTACCAGAAAAATTAATGCCCTTAGAAATGACTATGATAAGAGGCTGGCACGGCTTGAGGAATTACTGATAAGCAATATTTCTGAGCTAAGTAATGGCACGTCCGGTAAAATAGACGCGCTTAACGACGTTATAGAAGAAATCCGCGGTGAAAAGGTTGATAAGGCTGCAGTTAAAAAGCTTTTTGATCAAATTTTGAGTATTAGCAGAGAGCTGGATATAACTACAGCAGACGAAATCAGTAATGAAAAATGACAGCCATGATATTCATGGCATAGGCACCACGCACGATCAGGATGATGTACTGATTTCCAGACTTCGAGACTTGTTGATAAGCCCGGAGAAGGAAGAAATTGCCACTATCAAGGAGCGGCTGAATGACCCGGTTTTGCATGCTGAAGGAGTAAGCCGCGTTTTGGCAGAAGCAGTAATCATCCGCGCATCTAAAGACGACAAACTGGCGCAAGCTCTTCTCCCGACTGTTGAGGGAGCTATCAGAGATTCTATCAGAAAAGACCCTAAATTTTTGGCCAACGCCCTGTTCCCAATAATCATGCCGGCTATTAGAAAAGCCATTTCTGAGTATATACGTTCAATGCTCCAATCATTTAACCAAACCCTTGAGTATTCCTTTTCCTGGCAGAGCATGAAATGGCGGCTGGAATCAATACGTACCGGAAAGCCGTTTGCTGAAATCGTGCTGTTTCATACCTTGATTTACAGCGTAGAGCAGGTCTTTTTGATACATAGAGATACCGGTTTGTTGCTCGGGCATGTGTCGGCTGCCTCTTCTGGAATCAAAGATGCAGACATGGTTTCCGGTATGCTTTCGGCTATTGGGGATTTTGTTCATGATTCTTTTGGGGTCGATGAAGACAGCCAGCTGCTAAGTTTTAACGTTGGAGAATATACTGTATGGGTTGAACCTGGTTCCAAGACGGTGATTGCTGCGGTAATTTCGGGCAATCCTCCCGAGGAATTAAGGATCACTTTTGCCGAGGCTGTTGAAAAAATCGAATTCGAACAAGCCCAGGTTTTAACCGAATTTCAGGGAGATTCCGCTCCATTTGCATCAAGTAAATACCACCTTGAAGCTTGTCTTCTACAAGCCCGTCACAATTTAAAAAAATCGGGCGTTGATATTGTCAAACAGGCCGAAAAAGGCGAAAAACCAAAAAAACACGGAGTATATATTTCCAGCTGGTGGGTAATTATTGCGTTGGTAGTGGCGTACTTGCTGTTTATATTATTATTGATCATTCTTCTTTAATCTGTAAATAATATACAGGGAATTGAAAATTATGAGTAACGAAAGCGATAATCTTGTCAAAAAAAAGGTGTGTATGCTGGGGGCTTTTGCAGTGGGCAAGACCAGCCTGGTTCGGAGATATGTTGAAAACATGTTTTCTGAAAAATACCAGACCACCATAGGTGTTAAAATCGATAAAAAAGTGTTAGAAATTGAAGGAAGAAAAACGGTTCTGGTGATCTGGGACCTGGCAGGAAAAGACGATATCGTTGATTTGCGCACATCTTATCTAAGGGGGGCTTCTGGTTATTTTCTGGTTGTTGATAAAACGCGTACCAATACTCTGCAGGTTGCTCAAGACGTCCAGCGGGCGGCACAAGAAACCCTGGGCAATATTCCCTTCATTGCTGTGATGAACAAGTGGGACCTGGAAGGAAAGTGGGATATGGACGAGGAAACAATAATCGATCTGCGCATCAAAGGCTGGGACGTAATCAAAACCAGCGCTAAAAATAACACAGGGGTGGAAGAGGCGTTTATGGCTCTTGGAAGGAAAATGATAATACCGGGTAAATGAGTTTTGTAAATGATTGAGACTGCCGCGTGTTTTAAAGAAAATGAAAAATACTACTTTAAAAAAGATTTTTGATGTTCTGGACACTGTAATACTTGAGCGTCAGTCAGACGGTTCGTTTGATATCTGGAAAGAAGCGCCAGTCTGGTTTCAAATATTATTTGCATCTTGTATGCCTGTTAGCAGTAAACTGGCAATCAGTGATGAAACTTCTTTTCTTGGAAACTTCTTGATTGATGCTGCAGATTATTGGAATAGTGGAAAAGACAAACAGGTTTTATGGTCAGGTGCCTGGGAGGAAATACTTGAACCAGGCGAGAATATCTTAATGGAAGCCGGGGCAATCTGTCTCGAAGGCCGGGACATACTGATAATAAGAGCGCTTTTCCATACTGGTGAGGCGTACAAGGAGGCTTTGCAGAGCGCAAGGGAAGAAATTATTGCTTCTGATAAATTGGCTCTTTTAGGTAGGGAATTGGAGGAATATTCAGATTACCTTGAGCGGGAAGTACATAAACGTACTTTGCAGGTGAAAAAGACACTGGAAGGCGTTATTGAAGCAATAACCGTAATCACCGAAATGCGCGATCCATATACAGCCGGGCACCAGAAGCGGGTGGATCTTCTGGCATGTGCTATTGCCAGGAAAATGGGGCTTGACAATGAAAAAATAGAAAGCCTTCGTATTGCCGGGGCACTTCACGACATTGGCAAAATCTATGTTCCTGCCGAGATACTTTGTAAGCCTGGCAAGCTTAGTGATCTTGAGAAGGCGTTGCTCCAGGCCCACAGCCAGGCCGGGTATGATATATTGAAAAACATAGAATTCTCCTGGCCTATAGCTGAAATCGTTCTCCAGCATCATGAAAATATGGATGGAACGGGGTACCCAGGTGGATTGGCAGGGGATAACATTCTGCTCAAAGCCAGGATCCTACGGGTTGCAGATGTGGTTGAATCTATGGCGTCTCATCGGCTTTACCGTCCTACGCTTGGATCGCGTAATGCATTGGAAGAGATTGAAAGCAACCGGGGGAATCCTTTACGATGCTGATGTTTGTGACACATGTTTGCAAATTTTCAAAGAACACAGTTTCAGCTTCGAATAATTGGCAAACTGTTCCAAAATCAGGAATGCATGCCCATCATTCTATTTTCACATTCCTGGCAGCACACCACGCACACATTTCGCCCTGCATCACCATTGTAAACGGTTTTAATCGACAGCCCGTACAGCTTGGAAAGGGTTTCTGCGCTGAGCGTTTCAGCCGCATGGCCTACACCCAGGACCCCCTTGCAGTTAAGGATGGCAACCTTTCCGTTGAGGATAATAGCGTGCTCCGGATTGTGAGTCGTCATTATCAGAGCATAACCTTCTTCAGCCAGCTGTCGTATCATCTGGACAACCCTGTACTGGTTTCCATAATCAAGGTGGGCAGTAGGTTCGTCTAGTAAAATCAAACGTGGCTTCTGGGCAATTACTCTGGCCAGTAGTACCTGCTGGCGTTCTCCGCCAGAGATTTCTGTATAAGGCTTTTCCCTCAGGTGGGTAATCTTCATTCGTTCCAGTGCTTCATCGGCAATCTTGTAATCAGCAGCTTTAGGGGTTGCAAAAGAACCTATATATGGGGTTCGTCCCATTACCACAAACTCTCGTACTGTATAAGCATAAGCAGGCATATGTATCTGGGGGACATATCCAATCTTTTGTGCAACGTCCCGAAGGTTCATCTTCGCCATCGGTTCTCCGCTCAGCAGTATCTCTCCTGAATCGGGATGATAGAGATTGGCGATGCAGTTTAAAAGTGTTGACTTACCCGCACCGTTAGTACCAAGGATAGAGAGAACTTCACCGTGATCGAGACTAAAATTCACATCGTGAAATATTTTACGGTCACTATGGTAACTGAAGCTTAGATTGTTGACTTGAAGGATCATCGGATTTGCCTTTTCTGCTTAAACAGAATAAAAATGAAAAACGGAGCACCTATTATTCCGGTAAGAATACCGAGTTTAAGTTCTGCCGGTGTTATCGTCCGGCAGAGGATGTCGATGATAAGCATAAAAATACCGCCAAAAATCATGGCGATAGGCAATGCCTTTTTATTATCAGCCCCTATAATCATCCGTGCTGTGTGAGGAATAACCAAACCAACCCATCCTATTGTACCGGACAAGCACACGCAACTCGCAGTGATCAATGTCGAGCACAGGATGAATATACCGCGAGTGGTTCGGATGTTGATTCCGAGCGTTTTAGCTTCGTTATCACCAAGTGAAAGAACATTGAGACGATAGCGCATAAGCAGAATAAGCGCTACCGGAATGAATATTGTGGGCAGTACCGGTGCCATACTTTCGAAAGAAACCTGGGAAAAGGAACCCATCATCCAGTAGGTAATTTCTGCCAGCTGTGTGTCTGTATCAGCTACAAATTTGATGATGCTCATGATAGAAGTCATCAGACTGCCAATCACGATACCGGAAAGCACCAGGATGGTTGTGGATTCACTGCGAATAAGGCGGGGAATGGTGGTAGTGACTGCAACAGCAATCAAGCCACCCGCAAAAGCTGATATTTGAATAACAGCACTGTTAGAATCAAGCAGTATGGCAACAGCAGCACCTACACATGCTCCGGCAGAAACCCCCAGTAAATCTGGTGAGACCATAGGATTTTTAAAAATGCTCTGATAAGTTGCCCCGGAGAGGGAGAGAGCTGAACCGATGATGATAGCTGCTATCGTTCGCGGAAAACGAAGCGTCATAACGACTGCTTCCTGCAGACTGTCCCAGGTTTCATTAAGCGGGAGGATGCGGGAAAACAAGATGCGTATCGTTTCTCCTATTGGCACAGAATAACGACCAATAGCCAATGAAGCTGCAAGTACGATTACAAGCAGCATCAGCGACAACCATAGAATTCCCTGGAACTTGAGGGAGGTTGGAATCAAGCTTCGCAACGCCCCAGCCTTTCCGCGGGTGGCGGAAAGGCTGGGGTTATCGGTGTGTTGAACTTTCATACCTGTAAAACGTTACTGGACAGGAAATTCCTCCGTACCGTCTGGACGCAGGCCGTCGAGCATGTATTCGGCCTGGGTTTGACTGAGGTCATAGTCAGTGTAAGTCTGGTAAAAATCTCTTATTTCGCTGACCATGGAATCCCTGTCAATCCCGTTGGCGGCAGCGATCTCAGGCTGGATGTTCATCAATGCGCAGTTAATCTGAAGCTGGCTTTCAAGGCCAAAACGATCCCAGTTGAAACAGCCATAGGGATTGGTGTGAACTCTATTGCCAGTTACAGCTTTTAGGTCTTTCCAGCCATCAGTGGTTTCCATAGCATGTTTGTTGACATGCTGGTAAACACCGGCGCTAATAAACACATCCGGGTTAAGCGCAAATACAGCTTCCGGGGTGATTTCACCAGCAGGAAGGCTTATCAACCTTGGAGCATACACGCCTCCCGCGGATTCAACCCAATCACTTATAATACTGTTTGCAGCCATTGTTGTGGTTAAGGACTCAGTCTGGCCGGCTATGTAAAATACTACCGGGCGCTCTGATTCCGGGATGTTTTTTGTGAGATTCCTGATGTTTGCAAGCTTGGTTTCTACGGCGTTGCACCAGGTTTCCAGCTTTTGTTGATACTCGCCACCGAGAACTTCACCAAGGATTGTGTAAGCCTGCACCATGGTTTCGTAATCGCTGAAGTTTATATTGATGGCAGGTATTCCTACATCTCTGATCTGTTGGGCTAATCCGGATGCAGCTGTACTTGGGTGAATAATGACAAGGTCTGGATCCAGGTTAACCAGATCTTCTACAGAAGGGGTAATACCCCCCAGGGCAGGAATATTGACGCAATCGGGGTAGAATAACTGGGTCCAGGAGTTCATCGTGCCAGGGCTGTTAACGGCAAGACCTACGATAAGGTCGCCAGCGCCCATTACGAAGAAAGAAGAAGTTCCGGCAGGCCAAAGGTTTACGATTTTCTTTACTTCACCGGTGATGGTTACCGTATCACCGCTCATATCAGTGACGGTAACAACCCTTTCGGTTGTGGTAGGTTCGGTAGTGGTCTGGGTTGGTGAGGTGGTGGCAGGTGTGGAGTTGCAGCTACTAACAATAGCTGCAACCATTGCAATTGCTGCAATGATGCTGGTGATTTTTTTCATGTTTTTCGTGTTTGTTCCTCCTTATTTTTTACTTGTATTTTAGATACCACTAAAAACTTAAGCGGTAGGATCTTTACCAACTATGCCACTTTGGGCTAGAAAACCTTCGGTTTTTTTGTCAATGTTTAAAAACAAATTGGCAAATTCCTTTGCGGCTGTTTTCTGCCGGGATGTTACCGGAATAGTAAGAGCGTGGGCGATCGGCGTTGCGGTTACAGTGTTATGTGCGTCTACCTTGAAGCTTACCTTTGCATATTCCTTTGCCAGAGTGGGGTCAGACAGGTCCATAATGGCGGGAAGCTGGGCAAAGGTTTTACCCATCATTATTGCTCCTGAGCGATAAGTGAACTCGTATTTTGCCGGCTTTAGATTGCCAAATGGACCAGGATTCTTTTCCATACCGATATGCCCCGGATGGTTCATCAGCCGTTTGGCTAGCCCCGGTTTATAGAAATCTGCTAAAAGCATTGCCATTACGGCTCTGTAGCCGCCGGGATCTCCGTATGGATCTTTATGCTTGAAGGTGGAATCATCTGCCAGGAGTTTTTCTTCCCAGTTATCACTGTTAATATCATCTCCAGTTACAACCATTTTATTACCAGCCCAGATACGATACCCTTCAGCATGCTCGGGCATCATCATGGTCTGGATAATCGAATCATCGGCTGATATAAGAAGATCGCATGGTTCTCCGGATATACAGTCTCTGATAAGATCTACAGAACCACCCGGTGTAACAATCGCCGGCAGCTCGGGGTGTAGCTTGTTCCATTTCTCCGCAATCCTCATTACAAGTTTCATGGAGACGCCAGCACAGAATATATTCAGGCGATATGGCGCGAGCTCGGCTTCGAGCCTGGCAAAAGCTTCTGCCTTTTCCTTGCGAACATCGGTGACTTTTTGTGCCAGAATGCCCAGGAAGTTTCGAAGCATAGTACTTTGAGCAGGGGCATATCTTTCCCCATAAAAACGGGTTAGCATCTCGCCGCTCATCCGCAGCATATAAAGATCAAAATCCTTCTTTTTTGGGCCAGGAGGAGGAGCGCCTTTAAACTTCATCTTTGGCGCGCGACTTCTAAGCATTTCTGAAAGACAGGGTATTTCCCCCATCATCATGCCGGGCTCGCCGAATTTTGGCATGTTATAGGTATCGAGGCGGGGCTCCAGCTGGGAAAGAGGTTTACCCTTAAGCACTACACAGAACATTCCTTTTTCAAGGTCGATTGGTGGCATTCCCCGGTCATCGGCTTTCCTGGCCACTATTTCAGGTTTTATAACTTCCAGGAGGTCTATCAGTTCTTCATCTTCAATGTTTTGGAACAATGTCATAGTTTTAAGTTCAGGCAAGAAATCACGGTAGTTGGTCATATATACCTTCTTTCATCTTTTTTAATTGTCGTTACTAAATACAAGTAGTTATCGGTGTTTGCGCGGGAAAGACGGCTTTCTACAATAAAAAAAGCGTCTCGGCAAAGAGACGCTTTTGGGCATATTGAACCTGCTAGTTTCTCTTTTCCAAATTGGGAGGCTCAAGTGTTTCCGCTTGAACCCTCGGCCCTGCATACAACAGGGCGCCGTTTGCATACCATGCTTATAAGTTTAGGTGATGCAAATCAGAGAATATTTGATTGTTAAATTACAAAACCAATAGCATTATACACCAATCTTTTGCAATTACAACAATCGTTGTTATGAGAGTAATAATGAAAATAGAAGACTGGAATGATTAGTACTATTGTTATTCTGAGATAATTAAAATATAATTGATACCTGTTCTCAAGAAATCAGGTATCAATTAAATAAAATTAATTGAAGGAGTCAAAACATGGAAACAGCCCTGCTCAAGCTCAAAAGGTTTAACCTGATAATGGGGGCGGCTCATCTGGTTCAGGCAATTATTATGGCTTTTCTGGCAACCAGTGTTATTCAAAAAATCGCCGAATTTCAACCAACTATTACCCAGAATTATCTTACTTATGACACCGGCTCCGGAACACTGGTGGGTGCAGCCCGGGAGCTTTTTCAGCTTCCGTTCGGATTACTGGTAGCAGCCTTTTTATTGATCTCAGCTATTGCCCATGGTTTGATAGTCCTGAAGAGCGATTCGTATTTTGAAGGGCTAAGGAAAGGCATTAACAAGTTCCGCTGGTTTGAGTATGCTTTCAGTTCCTCCATAATGATTGTTCTTATCGCAACTCTTTTCGGGATTTATGATATTGCTTCATTACTGCTCATTTTCTTTGTAAATGCTGCCATGAATCTCTTTGGCCTGGTGATGGAGCAGCTTAACAGCGGTGCAAATAAAGAAAATGTTAACTGGGGGCCGTTTGTTTGGGGTGCAGGCGCCGGTGTTGCCCCGTGGATTGCCATACTTCTCTACATGTTTGGAACCGGCAACTTTGATATGGTGCCGTGGTTTGTGTGGGCAATACTTATAACCTATTTTATTGCCTTTAACACCTTCCCGATCAATATGATTTTACAATATAAAAGGGTCGGCAAATGGAAGGACTACCTGTATGGGGAAAGGGTTTACATAATTCTCAGCCTTGCAGCCAAAACCGCTCTGGCGTGGCTGGTTCTCTTTGGGGCAATGCAGCCGTAAGGTTAAAACAGTAAATAAACAACTCTGGTTATTTACACGTTGAATCAGGTACAGGGGGTTGGGAAAAGGTTGAAAAAACCGGATTCAGCCCCCTGTAATTTTTACATTTTGGGAAAAATCCAAAGAAAAAGTATATTGTGGCCTCAGACGTTTAAGTGTGTTTCCCGGATCGGGAACCTTTAGCGACAACGCGCTGTTAATCTACTCTACTGAGAGGATGTAGAGGAATTCCGGCTGACCGCCACTCACGCACCCTGCCGATATATTGGGATAAACATCGGTGATACTGCTTGTGATGGCTAATGCCTCTTCTCTTTCTGCATCTTTTCCGTAATATAGAGTAACCACGCGGCATTCATCCATGTCTATTTTGGAGAGAGCCTTAAAGATTGCATCGGACGGGTTTTGGCCGGAAACTTTCAACTGGTTATCTACCAGTGCTACAAACTGGCCTTGCTTTATATCCATGCCGTTTGTGCTGGTATCACGCGCTGAATGGGTCACTTCGATTGTTTTTACGCAGTCAAAGTTTTGAGCCATTTGGCTGGAGTTGGTTTCGTAATCTGCCTCCGGAACAAAATCGATCATGGCAGCTATCCCCTGGGGAACGGTTTCGGTAGGGATAACGTTGACTTTTTTACCGGTTAAAGGTTGAACCAGACGAGCGGTAGTTATAACGTTTTTGTTGTTGGGCAGTATTATTATTGAGTCGGAATCAACCCGTTCTATAGTGTTGAGGATATCCATTGTTGAAGGATTCATGGTTTGCCCGCCCGGCACAATAGCGGCAGCACCGAGGTCGGCAAAAGTATTTATCAGCCCATCACCATTGGCTACTGCAATAACAGCTGTTTGCATGGTGCTCCCCCGCTTCACAAGCAGAAAGTCCTGGTGTTGTGCATCCATGGAGCGGATATCAGAATCTTCAATCATGCCAAATGAAGAAGCGCGGTTTACCACGGTTTCAGTATCATGCGAGTGAATATGCACTCTGATTATTGATGAGTCTCCCACAACTATCAGCGATTGCCCAAGGTCGTCAAGAGCGCTTCTGATCTTTTTGGCATCCAGATTTTGCCCTTTAATCATAAACTGGGTACAAAAACCGTAATAGTCATCTTCATGAGAAATTTCAGTTGCACCGGTGATAAGCGGCTTTTGGCGGGAAAGAAGTTCAGGCAGTTTGCCGTTTGTTTTATCTTTTATATACAGCAGTGCACCTTCAAGTATTGTAAACAAACCGTGCCCACCGGCATCAACTACTCCATTTTCCTTTAAAACCCGGAGCAGGTTAGGGGTATTCATAACAGATGCCCGGGCTGCGTTGGTTGCTGCTGCAAGTACCGAGGTAGCGGTAGCCCCGCTGGCATTTGCAGCTTTTATGGCCGCAGAGGCAGCATCATTCATAACAGTAAGAATCGTCCCTTCTTTCGGGTCGCTTAAAGCCATGTAAGCGGCATCAGCCCCGCACTGAAGTGCCCGGGCAAGACATTCGGCATCTGCAATGTCTTCTCCCTGTAACTCCCTGGCAAGCCCGTGAATAATCTGTGAAAGTATTACTCCGCTGTTGCCACGAGCCCCCATAAGCGCGCCTTTTTCCATGGCGCAAACTACCGATGATACTGATCCGTTAGAGCAGGTTTCTATGCCTTCAAGACAGGCGCGCATGGTAAGAAGCATATTAGTGCCGGTGTCTCCATCCGGCACCGGGTATACATTAAGCGCGTCAATATCCGGTACAATCTTTTCCAGCCAGTTAGTGCCTGCAACCAGCATTTCTTTGAACGTTGCGCCATCAATTATCGTTCTTACTGCCATAGAACATCCCTTTGCAAGCTAATCTGCATCATCCGATTGGTAAAATGCAACGCTGGTAGCCGGCCCGATGGCCAGGCA